>NZ_JBIICB010000004.1:0-47204 GCF_044239095.1 Aestuariivirga sp.
ATGCATGGGGGTTCTCAATCGAGGTCTGACTGCTTTTCCTTCAGCACCTGGGCATAGACGTTGATGATGAGGGCCGCGAGCAGGATGAGGCCTCGGATCAGGATCTTGAGGAACGAGTCGATCTGGATGTGGTCGAGCCCGTTGTTGACGACACCCAGCACGAGGAGCCCAATGATGGTGTTGCCGATGCCGCCCCTGCCGCCGAACAGCGATGTGCCGCCGACCACCACTGCCGCGATGGCGTCGAGCAGGAATGCGTCAAACTGGTTCTGCTGGGCTGAACCGAAATAAGCCACACCCAGCATGCCGGCGATGCCGGAGCAAACCGCACAGATCACCATCACGGAGCCGATGATGAACTTGACGTTCACGCCGGAATACTCAGCCGCCTCGCGGTTGCCGCCCACCATGTAGATGTAGCGGCCATAGCGCGTGTATTTCAGCACCAGGTGGCCAACGAGTAGGAATACCATGCAGACGATGATGGTCCAGCCGATGGGGATGAACATGGCCTTGCCCGCCGCATCGATACCGAGCGGAATGGTGAAGGCCGTGCCGGAGCCTAGCGTGGTGATGAGATCGGGATACTGATAGGCGATCTGCCCGCGCACCAGCATGGCGGAGACGCCATTGGCGATCTGCATCATGGCGAGCGTCATGATGAAGGAGGGGATGCCGATGATGGTCATGCCGCCCGCGGTGACAAGCCCGAAGGCGAAGGCGGCCGCAAGCGCCAGGATGATGGCGATCCAGCCCTGCATGGGCAGGTTGGCGATATTCACATAATCGGGCTGGATGGTGAAATAGGCCACCGTGATGCCGACCGCATTGGCCACCGCCGCGACCGAGAGGTCGATCTCGGCGGTCAGGATCACATAGGTGAGGCCCACCGCGATGATGCCGGTGATGGAGAGCTGGCGGATGATGTTCAGCGCATTGTCGAGCGTGAAGAAAGTCTCGCTGGCGAAGCTGAAGAAGATGACGAGCGCCACCAGCGTGAAGACCGGCGCGATGTTCCTGAGCTGGTCGGCCAGGAAGCGCTTCAGGTTGAAGCTCTTCGGTGCGACTGTTTCTGCCGTCGACATTCCGTTCAATCTCCCACTTGGTCAGGCTGCCGACAGCAGGTCGGCCTTTTCGATGTGACCCGACGCGAATTCACGGGCCACGGTTCCTTTCTTGATCACCGTCACGCGGTCGGCGAGGGTCAGGATGGTCTCTGGCTCTGTCGAGAGCACCAGGATCGCAACACCCTTGTCACGCAGCGACTTGACGATGCGGATCACGTCTTCCTTCGCACCCACGTCCATGCCGCGGGTCGGCTCCGACAGGATCAGCACGCGCGGCAGGTGGGTGAGCCATTTCGCCAGCGCCACCTTCTGCTGATTGCCGCCGGAGAGCGAACCCAGCGGAATGGCGGTGCGCGGCGGCCTGATCTGCAGGTCCTTGATGTGGGCCTCGGTGATCCTCTTTTCCTGCTTGGGCTTCACCAGCAGGCGGTGGATGCGGCCGAGGATGGCGATCGAGACGTTCTTGTAAACCGGCTCCTGGCGGAACAGCATCATGCGCCGGTTTTCCGGCACGAAGGCGATGCCAGCGGCGCGCGCCGCGGCGGTGGACCGGAACTTCACGGTCTTGCCGTCCAGCTTCAGGCCGCCGCGCCGCAGCGGCACCTTGCCGAACAGCGCGCGGGCCAGTTCGATCTGGCCTGAGCCCATGAAGCCATAGACCCCGGTGATCTCGCCCGCGCGCAGCTCGATCGAGAAGTCACGCAGGTTGCGCCCGTCGCTGACGCCCTGGACCGACAGCACCACGGGCTTCTTGTCGTCGCCCTTCAGTTCTGCCTCCTCGCCCATGTGCATGCCCTTGGAGCCGCGGCCGATCATGTGGGAGATGACGAGATCCTTCGTCAGGTTCTTCGTGTCCTCGGTGATGACCTTCTGGCCGTTGCGGAACACGGTGACGCGGTCTGAGATATCAAGCACGTCGTCCAGGAAGTGCGAGATGAAGATGATGGAGCGGCCCTCTGCCCGCAGCCGGCGCAGCACCGCGAAGAGCTGCCTTACCTCGGGCGGCGACAGGGCGGAGGTCGGCTCGTCCAGAATGATGATCTGCGCGCCGGAAAAAAGCACGCGCGAGAGTTCGACCAGCTGCTGCAGTCCGACGGGGAGCGAGCCCATGTTGGTGGTAGGATCGATGTCGAGGCCCAGACTGGCGATCAGCTTCTTCGCCTCGCGGTTCATGTGGCCCCAGTTGACGGTGCCCAGCGCGGTCAGCGGCTGGTTGCCGAGGAACACGTTCTCGGCAACGCTCAGGTCCGGTACGACGGAGAGTTCCTGGTGCACCATGCCGATGGAGTTGGCGAGCGCGTCACCCGCCGAGCGCAGCCGCACCTCGCGGCCCTTGATCTTCATGGTGCCGTCGAATTCGGTGTGGACCCCGGCAATGATCTTCATGGTGGTGGACTTGCCAGCACCGTTCTCGCCCACCAGGCCATGGATCTCGCCCGCCCGGAGCGTGAAGTCAACGTTCTTCAGCGCCATGACGCCGCCGAAGTGCTTCGTCACATTATGCAGTTCGAGCAGGGGCTGTTCGCCCCCGCCCGCTTGATGTGTGTGATCCGGCATCACTGTTTGGATCAGATCAGGAAGTTCTTCTGCAGCCACAGGTGGCCGGCAGCGGTTTCCTTGGTGATGACCGGGCCGTCGGCCAGGATGAAGTCCGGAATGTCCTTGCCGGCCTGCTCGCCGCCCTGCACCGCGGCGACGCCAGCGGCAACCGACCAGCCGTGGATGCGGCAGGAGGGGTTGCGGACGGTGGCCACCATCACGCCTTCCAGCACCGCGTTCACGGCGGGCGGCATGGCGTCGACACCGGCGATCAGGATGTCGGTGCGGTTCTTGGCCTTCATGACGTTGTGCGCGGCAAGCGCCATGTCGTCATTGTGGAAGAAGGCACCCTTGATGTCCGGATACTGCGTCAGCAGCGAGTCCCAGATGCGGGCGACCTTGGTCACGTCCCAGTCGGCGGGCTGCTCGTCAAGGAGCTTGATGTTGCCGTTGCCGTCAACCACCTGATGGAAGCCCTTGGCGCGCCCTTGAGCGCCCGAGTGGCCGAGCGCACCCTGCGTCATCACCATATTGCCAGCGCCACCCATGGCGGCGACGAGGGCGGAGGTCACGACCGAGCCCATCATGATGTTGTCGGGCGCGATGAAGGTGTGGATCGGCACGGTGCCCGGAGGGGCAACCAGCGTGTCCATGGCGATGACGGGCGTGCCGCCATCGATCATCTTCTTGATGGGGTCCGTCAGCGTGCCGATGCCGAAGGTCTGGATCGCCACGAAGTCCCACTTCTGCGAGGCCATGTTGTCGATGGCCGAGCGCTGCTTGGTGGCCGAGAGTTCACCGTCGAACCAGGTGATCTCGACGTTCATGAGCTTGCCCCAGGCTTCAGCGGCCGTCTTGCCCTGGGCGCACCAGGTGGCCTGCAGGCCGGCGTTCGAGAAAGCCGCCTTCATGGGCTTGCCTGCGGGGGCGAGTGCCTGTGCCATGGCGGGGTCGAAGCCAGCATCTGCCAGCAGGGCCGCGCCGAGCGCCGTGGCGCCCAGCTTCTTGAAAACGTCACGGCGGTTCGCCGCTTCCTTGATGAGATCGTCAAGCATTGCTGTGGTCCTCCTCCAAGCTGTTGTTCGCGTCGAGCGTCCGGATGGCTCGTGCCGAACATGCGGCCGATGCTTCTGCGGGGACGCCGATCAGTAAAAACATCCATCAGAGCCGAAGCTTTGTCCAGAGCTATTGTCTGACAATTCGCGTTGCTGCGGGGCATCATTGCTGCTGCAGTTGCGAAGCCTTTCGATGATGCTGGATGCTGCTCTTGCATTTCACACGCGTTTCGGTGCTCATAGCGCCAACGGCCACAAACAAATTGTGTGACATGTCTGCACAGATCGAAACCCGCACCGGTTATTTGCCCCAGAAGCCTGAAACGCTTGCTGCCTATCTTTCAGGCGTCGAGCGTGTCCGCAACTTGCTGGGCGGCGCCCCCAGCCAATGGAACATCGCCGAAGTCGGCGATGGCAATCTCAACCTCGTCTTCATCGTGAAGGGCCCTCAGGGCGGCATTGCCGTAAAGCAGGCGCTGCCCTATGTGCGCCTTGTCGGCGAAAGCTGGCCCCTGCCATTGTCGCGCGCCCATTACGAACACATGGCGCTGTCCGAGCAGGCGCGGCTGACGGGGCGGCTGGTGCCGCAGATCCTGCATTACGACGAGACCCAGGCGCTGATCGTGATGGAGCTGCTCGAGCCGCACATCATCATGCGGCGCGGCATGATCGCCGGCACGCTCTATCCGAAGTTCGCGGGCGACATCTCGACATTCATGGCGCGCACGCTCTACTTCACCTCCGACCTGGCGCTGACGGCGGACAAGAAGAAGGCGATGATCGGCGCCTTCTCGGGCAACACCGCGCTGTGCAAGATCACCGAGGACCTGATCTTCACCGATCCCTACCGCGTGGCGGAACTGAACCGCTGGACCTCGCCGCAGCTTGATCCTTACGCGGCGCGCTGGCGCGAGGATGGGGATCTGAAGGTGGCCGTCTCGCGCCTCAAGCTCAAATTCCTGTCTTCCGCGGAAGCCATGCTGCATGGCGACCTGCACACCGGCTCCGTCATGCTGACGCCGGAAGATACACGCATCATTGACCCCGAATTCGCCTTCATGGGCCCCATGGGCTTCGACGTCGGTGCGGTCATCGCCAATTTCCTGCTGAATTATTTCTCGCAGGACGGGCATGAAAAGACGGCGGGTGAGCGCGAGGCCTATCGTGACTGGGTGCTCTTGACAGTCGAACAGATCTGGACCTCGTTCCGCGAGAAATTCCTGGCGCTGTGGCGCGAAAATCCCACGGGCGATGCCTATCCGCCCTCGCTCTTCCAGGGCGAGCAAGGCGAAGCGCTGCTCGAGGCCGAGCGGCAGGCCTACATGGACCGCTTGTGGACCGACACGGTGGGCTTCGCCGCCGCCAAGATGATCCGCCGCATCTTAGGCCTTGCCCACAACATCGACCTCGAATGGATCGAGGACAAGGACCGCCGCGCCTCTTGCGAGGCGCGCGCGCTCACGCTGGCAAGGGACATGATGGTGAATACCGGCAACTACGCATCGATCCGCGCCGTGACGGATGCCGCGCGCCGCGTGCGCGAGGAGATTGAACGCTATTAGGGTCCTCTCCCGCTGAAGGAGCGGGAGAAGACGTGAGTGGCTAGTTTGCCGCCCTTTCCGGGAAGGCCTTCGCAATCGCCTCACGGTTCGCCGCAATCACACCGCGCTCGGTGATGAGGCCCGTCACATAGCGCGCGGGCGTCACGTCGAAGCCGTAATTCGCCACTTTTGAACCGCGCGGCACGATCTCCACCGTCTCGATCCGCCCGTCTTCGGTGCGGCCCGTCATGTGGGAGACTTCGTGCCCGCCGCGCTGCTCGATGGGGATTTCCTTCACACCATCCACCACTGCGAAATCGATGGTGGGCGAGGGGAGCGCCACATAGAAGGGCACGCCATTGTCATGCGCGGCCAGCGCCTTCAGATAGGTGCCGATCTTGTTGCAGACGTCCCCTTGCGCCGTTGTGCGGTCGGTGCCGACAATCGCCATGTCCACCATGCCATGCTGCATCAGGTGCCCGCCCGTATTGTCGGGGATCACCGTGTGCGGCACGCCGTGGTGCAACAGTTCCCAGGCGGTGAGCGAGGCGCCCTGATTTCTGGGCCGCGTTTCGTCCACCCAGACATGGATGGGAAGTCCCGCATCATGCGCGGTATAGATCGGTGCTGTCGCCGTACCCCAGTCCACCGTGGCGAGCCACCCGGCATTGCAATGGGTGAGGATGTTGATGGTCTCGCCCGGCTTCTTTTTCGCCGCGATGGCCTTGATGATGTCGAAGCCGTTCCGCCCGATGGCCTGGTTGATGCCTACGTCCTCATCCGCGATTTCTGCGGCGCGGGCATAGGCCACCTCCTTGCGTCCGCTGGCCGGAAGCGGCTGCAGCACACGCATCATCTCGTCCAGCGCCCATTTGAGGTTGATCGCCGTGGGCCTGGTTCTGACGAGCAATTCATAGGCGCCAGCCAGCGCCGTGTCGGAAGAATCCTGCCGCATGGCGAGCGCCATGCCATAGGCGGCAGTGACGCCGATCAGAGGCGCGCCGCGCACCAGCATATCCTTGATGGCGATGGCCGCCTCTTCCGGAGTCCGCAGCGTCACCGTCTCGAACACATGGGGAAACTTCGTCTGGTCGATGATGTCCACCGCCCATCCGTCCGCATTGAGCCAGATGGTGCGGTAGTGCCGTCCATTCACATTCATGACAATCCTCCGGTCGGCCCGAATGTGGAGGAGAAGGCGGAGACAATCAATCGCGCGATATGTCCGGGCTGATCAGGCGCCCGATCAGCCGTCATGCCTCTCCCCGCGCGCCACGATCTTCAGCGCGCCGCCGGGCAGGGGGCGCTGCAACTGCAGCGCATCTTTCGTGGGCGCGGTCAGCCATGTCTCGATCTCGTCTGCCTGCGTGAGGATCACCGGCATGGCCTTGGGGTGAATGGCGCCCACCTCGGCATTGGCCTCGCAGGTGAGAAAGGCAAAGAGATCATTGGTGGTCTCGCCTTCCTTCACCTTGCGCACCGATGTCCAGCGCGTCCAGATGCCGGCGAAAAAGGCAAGCGGCCTGTCATCGTCAAGCGCGAACCACACAGGGCGCTTCTCGCCGCCGGGCAGCGTCTCGTATTCGGAGAAGCTGGTGAAGGGCACCACGCAGCGCGATTCGAGGCCCAGCCAGCGCCGCCAATGCGGCGAGGCGACATTGCGCACATTGGTGACGCCGGGGTCGGTCTTGCGGCCCTTCAGCGCGAAGACGGGAGACGGCATGCCCCAGCGCGCCAGGCTGAGTTCGCGCCCCTCCGCGCCATTGCGCACGATGGGTGCGGGATAATCCGGAAAGATGCCGGCAAGCGGCGGCAGGTTGCCCGTGTGGTCCACCATGGCCCGCGCCATCTCGCGGATGGCGGCCTGGCCCTTGGTGAGGCTGTAGAGATTGCACATCGGGCGTGTATCATTCTCAGCCCGGGGTCCAGACGCGTGTCGCCTCCGGGTCACCCGCTTCGAAGGGGAGTGCCATGAGTTCGTTCCAGGCCGCCTGCGGAATGGGGTACTCAGCCCACGCGATGGTCTGCGCAATGCGCTCCGGCTTGCTGATGCCGACGACGGTGGAGGCCACGCGCGGGTCGTGCATGGAGAACTGCAGGGCAGCCGCCCCCGGAGGAATGCCATGCCGTGCGCAGACCTCTTCCACACGGGTAACGGGTGCCAGCACTTCGGGCGTTGCCTCCTGGTAGACATAGCGGGCGTGGTTCGCCGTGCCCTTGGCCAGCACGCCTGCGGCATAGGGGGCGGCATTGAGCACCGCCATGCCGCGCGCCACGGCCAGGTCCATCATCTCTGCCGCATTGCGGTTCACCAGGGTGTAGCGGTTGTGGGTGATGATGGCATCGAAATCCCAGTCGCGCATCAGCGGCATCATCACGTCGACAACGCCCGCGGCAAGGCCCACGGCATCGACCAGGCCCTCTTCCTTCATCTTGAACAGTTCGGTCAACGCGCCGCCGGGCTTGGTGATGTCGGCTAAGTCGAGCGCATGTTCCGGGTCATGCAGATGAAGCAGCTGGATACGGTCGACGTTCAGCGCCTTGAGGCTTTCCTCCAATGACTGGCGCGCGCGGGCTCCGTCGAACTTCCGCGTTTCGAAATCACGGTCGATCTTGCTAGAGATGACGAAGCCCTTGGGGATGCCGCCGCGCTCCTTGATCACCTCGCCGATGCGGGCCTCGCTGCGGCCCAGCCCATAGTTGCGCGAGGTGTCGATGAAGTTCACCTCGCTGTCGAAGATGGCGCGCACCGTGGCGTGGGCCTGCTCCGTGCTCACACCATAGCCATAGGTGTCTGGCATGTCGCCCAAGGGCGCCAGGCCAAAGCACAGCCTGCTGATGCTCAATCCCGTATGTCCCAGTGCCACCTTGCCGATGTCTGAAGTGGTCATGCGCTTGTCTCCTTCTCCGCTCACCGGGGGTTAGAGCATGGAGAAACGACCGGCCGCAACCGCATATCGTCTTCTTCCGCTCATCATGCAGGCGAAGACATCGGCGGGCTGATCGATCAAAGTCTATGGCGTGAGAAGCTGTTCCAGCTCCTGCGGCAGTTGCAGGCCGGGGGCGATCTTGCGGGCACGCTCCGCGGCCTGCCGCGCCGCATCGGTCTGCCCCAGAACGGCATGCGCCATGGCGGTGACGACGATGGCCTGCGGGTCCTGCGGATTGAGCCCTTCTGCCTTGGCGGCATAGTCCAGGGCTAGCTCCGGCTTCTGGCCATAGAGGGCTGCGATGCTCATGCCCAGCCAGACATCCGCGCGGGCGTCATCGAGAGCCAATGCCCTCTTGTACCAGGCGAGCGCGTCGTCGGTGCGCTGGCGGCGCGCCTCGAAGTCGGCGCGCGCCAGCAGGAGGTCGATGTTGCCGGGTGATGCCGCGATGGCCTTGGTGAGGAGGGCCTCCGTGCCCGCCGCATCGCCGCGCGCCTGGCGGATGTCGGAGAGCACGAGCCACGCCTGGACAAGCTGCGGGTCCATCTCGGTGGCGGTGCGGAAGGCAGCCTCGGCCTCATCCCATTTGCGGCGGCTCAGCGCCATGCCGCCGATCGCCATGTGGCCTTCCGGCGTATCGGCATTGGCCATGCGCGAATCGAGATATTCCTGAAGTGCGGCGCGGTACGCCTGGTCATCGGCGGATGGAAGGGCGGCGACGCCCGCCCCCGCGATCTCGATGGCCGCCGTCTGCCGGACGCTGCGCACCGGGTCGGTGAGGAGCGGTGTCAGCAACGCGGCGCGCTCTGCCGCGGGAAGATGGCGTAAGGCGCCGGCCGCCGCCGCCCGCACCAGCGCATCATCGTCCTTCAGCAGCAGTGCTGCATCCTCAGGTAACGTCAGGCCGCCCGCCGCCACGGCGCGGAGCGCTGTGGCGCGCACAATCGCCGGCGTCTCCCGATTGCGGATGAAGGCTTCGAGCGCTGCGATCGTGCTCTGCTGGCGGTCCCCGGCGTTGAAGGCGATGAGCGCGCTGCGGTCCTGCCAGGAGCGGTCGGAGGCGGGGAACCATTGCGCGATGTGCTCAGCCGCCCAGGCTGGCGTCTCGTCCGTGTGGCACGCCGTGCAGACGTCGGGTGCGCCCGCTGCCTGCGACTGGAGCGGGTCCGGCTTGCGGAAGAAATGGTCGCGGCGCGGGTCGATCAGCATGTAGCTGCGCTCGGGCATGTGGCAGGTCACGCATTGCGCCGCCTCGCTGCCCGCCGGGTGATGGTGGTGCGCGGGCGTGTCATATTCCGCCTTGCGCAACGTGGGGAATTCACTGCGGCCTGCCTCATTGTGGCACTGGGTGCAGACGGCATTGCCCTCGGCCACCAGCGCGTTCGAATGCGGCTCATGGCAATTGGAGCAGGTCACACCCTTGGCCTTCATCTTCGACTGCAGGAAGGAGCCGAGGATGAACACCTCGGCATTCTGCTGGCCGTCACCGAAATAGAGGTCTGGTGTGAGCAGCGAGAGCGCGTAGTGCTCGTTGAACGGTGAACCGGCGGGCGGCTGCACCTGCGAGAAGGCGTCACGCCGCGCATGGCAGGGGCCGCAGGCGTTGATCTCGTTGTCCTGCTGGCCGGCGCCGAGCTTCGGCATCAGGCTCTGATGCGGATTGCCCTGCCGCGCGGCGTTCACATGGTCCTTGCCCGGTCCATGGCAGGTCTCGCAGCCGACGGTGAGTTCGGTCCAGTGGCTCTTGTAGGTGCGCGAGGGGAAATCATAGCCCTTGTCGAAGCCGGTCTGGTGGCATGTGGCGCAGCGGGCTTGCCAGTTCTTGTAGGCGCCCGTCCAGTGCATGCCGTCACCCGGCGGAAGCTTCTGGTCGGGATAGAGGTGGAACCACTTGCGGCCGTTCACATCCCAGGCGATGTCCAGAACCTGCAGGTGCCCCGCGGTGGTCTCGACCAGATACTGCTGCAGCGGCCTGTGGCCCACGGCGTAGCGGATCTGGAATGTCTCGGGCTTGCCGCTGGCCCCCTCGGTTTCAACGAAATAGCCGCCCTCCTTGCGGAAGAAGCGCGAGGTGACGCCATCATGGGTGAAGGCGGCATTCTCGAAGTCGCCGAGCATGCTGGCAGGGTCTGGCTCCTTCAGCGCCCAGGCGTGGTCCGATGTTTTCCAGGCTTCGGTTTCATCCGCGTGGCATTCCGCGCAGACGGCGGTTCCGGCATAGCCGTCGAGATGGGCCCTTTCAGCAAGGGCAGGCGCTGTCAGCAGCCCACATATCACTGCCGCCAGGAACAGTCGCAAACGCAGTGTGGGCATTGTTTCGTCCAGTTTGTTAAGCAGGCAACAAAAAGGGCACCGGAGGGCTCTGTCAAGCCACTCCGGTGCCCCCGCTTCGGTCAGTTTAATTCTGTGCTGGCTGCGATACGGCTTCCATCACGCGGTCGAGGTTGAAGCTGCCGGGCTTCTGGCGCGGCGGGAAGTCGCGGAAGCTCTGCAGCCACTGGGCGACATAGGCGCCCGCCGGGGCGATGAGGAACATGCGGTCCATGTACCAGCGCTGGAAGCCCATCGCGTTTTCGTGCTCGGCACGCTCGAAGGGGTCCATGAGCAGGTTGGTGACCAGCGGCGCGCGGAGTTCGGTGAAGGGTTCCTGCCACACGCGCAGGCCCTCAGCCTTCTGCTCGAGGAAGGTGATCTTCCAGGGGCCATAGCGAAGGGCGGCGACGCTGCCGTCGTCGGTCCAGTAGATGAACTCCTTGCGGGGCCACGCGGCCTCACCCTTGAGGGCGGGGCCAAGGTCATAGCCATCGAGGTGCACTTTGTAATCGCGGGCGCCGATCTTTTTGCCCTTGAGCAGCTCTTCCTTGGCATTGGGGTTGCCCGCAGCCGCGACCAGCGTCGTCAGCATGTCCTCATGCGCGCCGATATCGTTGATCACCGAACCGGGCTTGATCGTGCCCGGCCACTTGATGAAGGTCGGCACACGGTAGCCACCTTCCCAGTTGGTGTTCTTCTCGCCGCGGAACATGGTGGTGCCGCCGTCTGGCCAGGTGAAGGTCTCGGCCCCGTTGTCGGTTGAGTACATCACGATGGTGTTGTCCTCGACGCCCAGCTCCTTCACCTTGGCCAGCACCTGGCCAACATGGCCGTCATGCTCCACCATGCCGTCGGCATAGATGCCAAGGCCGGTCTTGCCGTCTGACTCGGGCTTCAGATGCGTGAAGACATGCATGCGGGTGGAGTTCCACCACAGGAAGAACGGCTTGCCGCCCTTCACCGCATTTTCCATGAAGACGAGCGCCTTGGCGGTCACTTCCTCGTCGATCGTTTCCATGCGCTTGCGCGTGAGGGGCCCTGTGTCTTCGATCTTCTGGGTGCCGTCGGCCTGCGCGAAGGAATGGATCACGCCGCGCGGTCCGAACTTCTTCTTGAATTCCGGGTCCTTCGGGTAATCGGGGTTCTCGGGCTCTTCCTCGGCATTGAGGTGGTAGAGGTTGCCGAAGAACTCGTCGAAGCCGTGGTTGGTCGGCAGCATCTCGTCGCGGTCGCCCAGGTGGTTCTTGCCGAACTGGCCCGTGACGTAGCCCTGCTCGCGGAGCAGCGTGGCAATCGTCGGGTCCTCGGTCTTCATGCCTTCGGGCGTACCCGGCAGGCCGACCTTGGTGAGGCCGGTGCGGATCGGGGACTGGCCGGTCACGAAGGCCGCTCTACCGGCTGTGCAGCTCTGCTGGCCATACCAGTCGGTGAACAGCGCGCCCTGTTCGGCGATCGAGTCGATGTTGGGCGTCCGGTAGCCCATCATGCCCCTGTTATAGGCGCTGATGTTGAAGCCGCCGATGTCGTCACCCCAGATCACCAGGATGTTGGGTTTCTTCTCCTGCGCGCCGGCATCCGCCGGCAGCGCCACGCCTAGCGCCAGCATGCATGCCGCCATCAGCGTCATGCGCCGCGCCATTCCGCGGGTCTTGTCCGTCATGGTGGTGTCCCCTTGTTCGATGGTGGAATTCACGGCCACACAAGCCATGCCGATGATACCGCTTCGCTGTTTTGAAGTCGACCCCGGCATTGTCTTCATGCAGCAAGCGCAGTCCGTCGTCTGGCACCACGCGGAGCCAGCGGGTTGACATAAGCGGATCACAGGCCGATCAATTGTATTGCAATGAGAAATCTGACGTTGAGGCCACAAAAAAATGCAAATGGATGAGGCGGTCGCCGTCGCGCGTGCCAGCCCCTGGCTGTCCCGGCAGGAGCCCCGCATCCAGGATGCGATCTGCGCGCGCATGCGGATCGTGAGCCTGCCAAAGGGGAGAACGCTGTTCGACATCGAGGACAAGGCCAGCGATCTCTACTGCATCGTCTCGGGGTGTGCGATGATCTCGCTGGCGCACCCGGTTCAGGGTGTCGTGAACGCGCAGGTCATGTTTCCGGGGCGGTGGTTCGGCGAGCCTGCCGCCCTCGGCCGCCGGCCCCGCATCATGTCCGTTGCAGCCCGCAGGCCAACGGAACTCCTCGCCATCTCGCAGGCCCAGATCGCTGACCTGCTGCAGGCCGAGCACTCGTTCTGCTGGACCTTCTTCAATCTGATGGCGTCCAATGTCGAGGAATACGCCCTGCACGCCGTCGACCTGCTGATCGTCGATCCGCGCCTCAGGCTGTGCTCGCGGCTCCTCACCTTCGCGGGGAGGCTGATGACTTACCTGCCACCCTCGCCCGTGAGCATTCCGATGACGCAGGAGGAATTGGCAGTTGCCAGCAACATGTCGCGCTCCACGGTCTACAACCTGCTGGGCGAACTGGTTGATCAGGGCATCTGCGGGCTGGGCTACCGCGAGGTGAAAATCCTCGACATGGAGCGGTTGAACCGCATCGTCGAGGATGCCCACGCGCGATAGAGTGCTGTCCGGCCGGATGGACTCACCTGGCCGGACATAACGCGCGCAATATCAAGAGCTTGAGCGTGATCTCGTCACAAATCGTGGTTACCACTCTTGCGGATCACGCTCTCAGCAACGCCGCGCCTGCGGCGCAGGCTTTAGCGCGCGTTCCGACCAGGTGGAATCACCTGGTCGAAAAGAACTCGCGCAAGTTCAATGGCTTGAGCATGATCTTTTCGCAAAAGTGGTTTCCACTTTTGCGGATCATGCTCTAGAAGTTGTTGGGATTGCCCGTCACGATCGTGCCCGTGCCGTCATCCTTGCCGTCCTTGACCCACGTCACCTGGCTGCCGTCGATCTTCACGGCCCAGCATGCCTCGGGGTCCGTGCCATACTGGAAGCACATGGTGTCGCCATTGACGCGCCACTTGCCGGAATAGTCCTTGCCCTTGATGACGCCGTCCGCGCCATAAAACTCCGTGTAGGCGCCAGCGGCAACCATGCTGCCCTGTACGGTGTTGCCGGAGATCGCCGCGGTGATCTGCTCGCCGGTCGCAACGCCGGAAGCCTGGGCCATCGAGCTGGCCGCCAGCGTGATGGCAATGGCTGCGAAAAGTCTCTTCATGTTCGTCCCCCTTTTTTTAAAGAAACGATTACGGAGCGGCCGCTCCGGCAGATCATGTGCACCAGCAGCGCTTGAGCGCTGCCCGCCACGTGAGACTGCTTGACGACGCCCCTGCATCTGGTGGATTGCCCGCAACCCGCCATCCGTGCACAACTGTACGCATGAACAAACTCGCCGCCGTTTTCAACCACCGCTTTACCGCTCCGTTGTCCGCCGCGGGCCTCGTCCTGGGGGCGCTGTTCTGGCTGGCAGCCTTGACCCCCAGCCTGATCCCGCGCGAGGGCCCGATCCAGGGCGCCATCGCCGGGCTGGCCTTCGCGGCGGGCTATGGGCTGGCTGCCGGTCTTGTCATGCTCTGGGGCTGGCTGGGGCTTCCTGTGGCGCAGAAGGGCCTGCTCCGCCGCGGGAGGTGGCTTTCGGCCATGTTCGCCGTCATCGTTGTGGTGGCTGGCGCCTTTCTGGCGCGCGGCTGGCAGAATGAGATTTACCAGGCGCTGGGGCTTCCACCGGTTGAAACCGTGAGGCCCATCACGCTTCTGGGCGCTGGGCTTGCCGTCGCCCTGGTGCTGATTGCCGCCGGGCGCCTCTTCAGGGCCCTGAAGGATCTTTTCGATGCGCCGCTGCGGCACGTGCTGCCGCCCCGGGCGGCCTTGCTGGCGGCCTCACTTCTCGCCGCCTGGACCTTCTGGGCGGTCGGCAACGGCTTCCTGCTCGACGCCATTCTGCGCGGCCTCGATTCCGCCTATCGAACTGTCGATTCTTTCATCCCCGCGGAGGAAGAGCGGCCGCTCGCGCCGCTGAAGACAGGAAGTGCGGCATCCCTCCTCGCCTGGGAGGGCCTCGGACACGAGGGGCGCCGCCACGTCTCGGAAACGCCTGCCGCCTCAGACATTTCAGCCATCACCGGGCGCGCCGCGCTTGAGCCGCTGCGGGTCTATGTCGGCGCCAATTCAGCCGAAACGGTGGAGGAACGCGCCGCCCTGGCCCTTGCGGAAATGCTGCGCACCGGCGCCTTCGAAAGGTCGCTGCTGGTTATTGCCACGCCCACCGGCACCGGCTGGGTCGACCCCGCGGCGATGCTGCCACTCGAGATCATGCATGGCGGCGATGTGGCCTCCGTCTCGGTGCAGTATTCCTACCTTCCGAGCTGGCTGTCCCTGCTGGTCCAGCCGGAATACGGGGAAGAGACGGCGGACGCGGTGTTCCGCGCCGTCTACGGACACTGGCGCTCACTGCCCAAGGCGTCGCGGCCGCGGCTCTTCCTGTTCGGGTTGAGCCTGGGCTCGATCAATTCCGATCTCGCCAGCAATGCCTTTGCCGTGCTGGGCGATCCCTTCGAGGGGGCCTTCTGGGTGGGCCCGCCCTTCGCCAGCCGCACCTGGACGGAGGTCACCACCACCCGCGAAGCAGGCACGCCCCAGTGGCTGCCCACGGCGCGCAACGCGCAGGTCTTCCGCTTCGTCACGGCCAATGACAAAACCCAGCTCGCCGCGGAAGGGTGGGGCCCCGTCCGCGTGCTCTATCTTCAGTATCCCTCCGATCCGATCGTCTTCTTCGAAGAGGATATGTGGCACCGCAAGCCCGACTGGATGGGGCCGCCCCGCGCCGCAGATGTCTCGCCGGGGCTGACCTGGATGCCTGCCATCAGCTTCATTCAGCTGATCTTCGACATGATGACGGCGACCACGGTGCCGAAGGGCCGTGGCCACGTCTATGCCGCCGCCGATTACGCCCGCGGCTGGCAGGCCCTGACGGGCCCACAGGGCATCGGCGATGACGAGATGAAGAAACTCGAAGCCTGGCTTGACGCGAAAGGGCTCTAGCACGCTAAAGCGCCGGTCAGTCAGCTGATCTCGATTGGCGGACCGCCGCTCTCACACGCGGGACGGCCGGGTGGAATGGCTTGCACCGCTTGCCTTGCTGTTCAGTGCCCGGCCTTGCGCTGCGGGGAAAGCACCTTTACGGCGACGACAGCGGGGGCGCTTTGCACGAGGTCTTGCATCGGATGCGATGTCTTCTGCGGCGCAATGCCGATGTCGTCGAGAAGCCGCGGGTCCATCTGCTCGAGCATGTCGGCTGTGGCCCGGGTCCGCTGGCGCGCACGGCGCTCCTCGGCCATGGCCGAGATCTTCCGCATGAATTGTTGCACCACATATTGGAGTGTTCCATGTGCAGCGGGAAGCGTGGGGGACTGGGTCTTCATGGTGCGTTCTCCTCTGTGGCCGGGCGCACCCGAAAGGTGAGCGGGGCCCGTGAGAGGCACACTAGGCCGCCGGTGGCGGACCCGGCTGTGAGGATTGCCACAGGCGGGCCGGAAAACTATCCCTCCCAGCCGTCTTCCATCAGGCTGCGGAACTTGCCGAGGCTGGGGATCAGAAGGCTGCGGCCCTGCTTCAGGATGAAGCCGCCGTCGCCGAGCCAGGCCAGCTCGCGTGACACCGCCTCCCGGTGGGTGCTGATGCGGCTTGCCAGTTCCGCATGTGTCGGCAGGCTGGCGATCGCCGCCGTATCGGCGCCTGCCGCGGGTTTTGCCAGCCGCAGCAGTTCCGCCCGCAGCCGCTGCCGCACCGCCATGGTGCTGAACTCGAACACCCTTGTTGTCAGCCGCCGCACATGCCCGGCCAGCTGCCGCGCCACGGCGATGGCGAATGCCGGGTTTTCCTCCATCAGGGCCAGGAACCGCCTTTGCGGCAGCCTGGCGATGATCGAGGCTTCGCTGGCCTCGACGCTCGCCGAACGCTGAACTCCGCTGCAATGGCCGCGAGAACGCCATCACCCAGCGTCTTGAACGGGGCGAATGTCTTCAGGAGTTCAGGCGTGAGTTTCAACGCGTCTTGTCCCGGGCGCCAGGCGTGGCTGCGCATTGACACTATGCCCGAAGTGTTGCTTCGGACACCATGTTTTATCATGCCGGGGAAGGCGCTGGTCCTCGTATGGCCTGCTGCGGGGCTTTCAGCCCCCGGTTTTCAGCGTCTAGTCGTTGTCGGTGATCGTCACCGTCGCGGTGGCATTTCTGCCGATGGTCCAGCCTGGCGAAGGCTGTGACAATGTCACAGTGAACGCCTCGTCACCTTCCTTGACCCGGTCGTTCACCAGCGTGATCGTGATCGCCGCCGTCGTTTGCCCATGCCGGAAACTCACGGTCCCTGTCCGTGCCCTGAAGTCGGACCTGGGCAGCGCCGTGCCGCCTGCCGTGGCGAAGCGTACGCTGGCTGTGTCGACAGGGGATTGGCGTGTAAGCGTCAGCGTCACCCGCCTTTCGCCTTCGCCCACGGTTTGCGTTGCCGATGCGAATTCGATGGCGGGCGGTGTTGACGAGAGAGCGTTCTCGATGAAGGGTTTGATGCCGCTGTCCGCCACGTTGGAATAGACGCCTGGATAACCTTCCCAGCCGCAACCCGTGCCGAAGCTCACGATGCCCACAAGCTCTGTATAGCCTGCACCGCGGTTGATCGTCAGGGGCCCGCCGGAATCGCCCCCGCAGGTGTCCTTGCCGGTCTCGCCAGCGCAGATCATGCGTGGCGTGATGTCAGAATAATTGCTGCATGAGCCTTCAACCGTCGGCACGAAAGGCAAGTCTACCTGCAAGAGCCGCACGGATTTAGGGCCTCCGTAAGCCGTACGTCCCCAGCCTGATGACCGCAGCAGCGTTCCCGCCGAAGTGGGCTCGGTGGCGGCGAGGCTTGCGAAGGGGGTGCCGGTCACCGGCGTTGTCAGCCTCAAGACAGCAACATCGTAGTCCGCCGTCCAGTAGTCATAAAGGGGATGCATCAGCGCCTCGGCGACCCCGATGCGCCGCCCGCCGCGGTTCAGCCTTTGTGTGCCAACGAGGACCTGTATGTCATCGAAAGCATTGACAACGTCCTCCACGCAATGCGCCGCGGTGACGACATAGCGGTCCGCCACCAGCGTGCCGCCGCAGAAATGCGCCCTTGTATTATTGCGGATCCATTTGGCGACGATACCCACCTGGAATGGATGGATGCCGGGCACCGCTTCGGTTCCGCCGACGACCTTCGGCGTTGCCACCATTGTGGAAGGTGATGCCGGGCGATCCCCAGCCATGCGCGCTGCCGCGGCGGCCGCGCGCATCTGCACGAGGTCGCGCATCCAGTTGAACTGATCCTCCGGGACGGCCCGTACGAGGCCGGGGAGGGTCACGAGGCGGGCAAGACCGGCGGAGTTGATATCCATGATGACATAGGGCTTGTCGTCGACGGCCTCGAAGGACCGTGCCATGGGCAGCGCAAGGCGAACGGCCTTTGCCGCGGCGGCGATTTCCCGGCGCTGCTGCAGCCGCTCCGGTTCGGTCAGCCTTGCTTCGGGGGCGTAGGCCACCGCGGTCTTGACGGCAACCCGCACGCTGCCACGGGCCGCTGCTTCTGCCGTGAGCGTATCCAGCACAGACCGGAGACCTGCGTCATCCTTGGCGATCTGCTGCAGTGACGCGCCAGACGGCGCGGACTCCGCGAGGCGGGGGGAGGCGGGCCTTGCGTCACCCTGTGCCAACGCCGGCACGTCCGAGACGGCCAGGCATATCAGGGCGGCGGCGAGGAAGCGGGCTGTCAGCTGCATGTTCAAACTCCGGACTGTTGTCGATGCGTCGGCCGCCTTGCCGCAGCGGACCGGCTTATCTTTCACAAAAAGAAATAAAAGCAATTTTAAGATGCATAAGAGAATGATTGCCGCTATACAAGTTTGATATGGATTGCAGTCATCCGGAGTCGGCACCGGGCATGCTGGTTTCCAGAACAAAGCACGCACAGTGCAACGTGCTCTGCAAAGCATTGCAATTGCCGAAATTACGACAGGATTTGTCGCAACCCCACAATGCCCAATGGCGCCAACGGCTTGCCACGTGGCGGCGCCTTGCCTGCTCTTCTGAATGGCAGACAGCGTGCCTGAAAACGTTTGCAAGAAATCCGGAACAGAAAATGAACCTGCTGCAAATTCTTCCATTAGGTAAACTCGCTTGCAGGTTTCCGCCATGAGAGTTGCATGCAATTCCATTCCCGGCATACTCGCACCGCGCCAGGCGGCGCGCTGGTGTGGAGCAGATCAGGCAGCATGGAAGGCATCGTCCCTGAAACCGGCGCGAAACAGTGCGGCAGGGTCAGTCCCTGGGCCAGACGCCCATGAACCAGGGTTATGACTATATCCTCGTCGGCGGCGGCTCTGCCGCCTGTGTTGCCGCATGGCGGCTGGTGAAGGACAAGGGTGCCCGGGTGTTGATGCTGGAGCGGGGGCCGGCCAGGGCCTCCGGCCTGTCGGCAGTCTATCTCCCCATGCCCGCGGCCTGGATGAAGGGCATCCGCGGCAGCCCCATCGTGGAAATGCACCAGCCGGTGCCGCAGACGCACCTCAACGGGCGCGCGCCCGCCGTCGGGCAGGCAGCGATCCTCGGTGGCGGCTCGGCGGTCAACGCCATGGTCTACACCCGCGGCCAGCATGAGGATTACGATCACTGGGACCGTTTCCTCGGTGGCAACAGCGGCTGGTCCTTCGCGGAGATGCTGCCGCATTTCAGGGGCCTCGAGCGCAATCACCAGTTCCATGACCGCTGGCACGGCGTCGACGGGCCGCTGCATGTTTCGCCCACGGGTGCTGTCTGCCAGCTCACCGAGGACTATATCCTCGCCGTGCAGGGGCTCGGCGTTCCCTACAATCCGGATTTCAACGGCGCCCGCCAGATGGGCGTCGGCACCATGCAATACACCACGCACCGCAACCGGCGCTGCAACGCGGTCGAGGCTTTCCTGTCGCAGGTGACGGGCGATCCGAAGCTGACGGTCGAGACGGAGGCCACCGTCTCCCGGCTGATCGTTGAGAACGGCCGCTGCACCGGCGTCGCCTATGTGAAGAATGGCGTCGAGAAGACCGCCCATTGCGAGGCGGAGGTGCTGATGGCGGCGGGAAGCTACAACACGCCCAAAATCCTGATGCTGTCCGGCATCGGGCCTGCCGCGCATCTCTCCGCGATGGGCGTGAAGGTCATCCATGACCTGCCCGGCGTGGGCGAGAACCTGCAGGACCACCACGAGGTACCGGTGGTGGCCGCCACCAATGGGCATTTCGGCTACTACGGCGAAGACAAGGGCTGGCGCGCGTTGTGGAACGGGCTGCAATACATGCTGTTCCGCTCCGGCCCCGTGGCCAGCGTCGGCGTCGAGGCCTGCGCCTATGTGGACCCCGAGGGCGGCGACCGTCCGGTATTGAAGATGTATTGCATCCCGACGGTCTATCTCGATCGCGACGTGAAGGGCATTGCCCCGCAGGACGGCGTGACGGTCAATGCCTGCCTGCTCCGCCCCAGGTCGCGCGGCAGCGTGCGCTTGCGCTCCGGCGATCTATTCGACAAGCCCGTCGTCGACAACAACTACCTCGCCGATCCTGACGACTTGAGGCTTGAGATCCTCGGCCTGCGCTTTGCCCGCGAGATCATGGCGCAGCGCCCCCTCTCGTCGCGCATCACGCATGAGATGCTGCCAGGCAGCAAGGTGACGGGCGATGCCGAACTGGCCGAGCACTGCCGCCGCACGGTGAAGACCAACTGGCATCCGGTCGGCACCTGCCGCATGGGCGTGGATGGCGACGCGATGGCGGTGCTCGACACGCGGCTCCGCCTGCGCGGCATTGAGGGCTTACGCGTCATCGATGCCTCGGCGATGCCTTTCGTGCCATCGGGCAACACCAACGCGCCGACCATGGCGCTGGCCGACCGCGCCATCACCTTCCTCTGAACTCAGGCCTCATTGGCATAGAAGAAGGCGATGGCCTGCGAGCGGTTCCGCAGGTTAAGCTTCTCGTAGAGATTCCGCAGGTGGAACTTCACGGTGTTGATGGAGATGCCGAGTTCGGCGGCGAGCTCATTGTTGGTGCGGCCCTTGGCAAGCGCCGTGAGCATGGCCTTCTCACGCTCCGTCAGCGTTTCGCGCGGGTCGCGCTTCAAGCTCCTCACATCCATGTAGGGAAACACCATGCGGCCCGTCGCAACCGACAGGGCGACATCGAGGAGCTGCTGTTCCGGCGCATCCCGCGTGCAGAAGGCGGCGGCACCTGCGGCCAGCGCGCGGCGCGGCACGTCCGGATCGCCGCCCGAGGCATAGACGATGATGCGCGGCGCGTTGGGCCTGTCGCGCAGGATGCCGAGCAGACGCTCCGCGCCAAGCTGCGGGATCGACCAGTCGACGATGCCGATGTCCACCGGCACGCGCAGGCAGCTTTCGAGGAAGCCTTCCGCCGTCTTGGTGGTGGCAACCAGGCTGAAGCGCTTGTCCCGCTCGAACAGGTCCGACAGGGCCTGGAGCATGATGGTGTTGGGATCGGCGATGATCAGGCTGCGGGAATCACTCATTCCCTATCCTAACGGGCAGGTCGCTGCGTGACAATCGAAATTTACAGTATAGAAGGATGGGCAGTTTCCCACCCATATAGATGCCAATAGGCTGGTTCTTGGAGTGTTTTCAAGTTCTCCCCACCCCTTCATAAAGTGGTCACACAACAAAACAGATGGGAGAAAGCAGATGCCAGGAGTTCGTGGACTTTTCATTCCGGGGCCGACCAATGTGCCGCAGGCCGTGCGCCTGGCCATGGACATTTCCATGGAAGACCAGCGCGCCCCTGACCTGCCGGCCTTCACGCTGCCCCTCTTCGAGGACGTGAAGAAGGTCTTCAAGACCCGCACCGGCCAGATCTTCCTGTTCCCCGCCTCCGGCACCGGCGGCTGGGAAGCCGCGATGCTCAACACGCTGTCCCCGGGTGACCGGGTTCTGATCTCCCGCTTCGGCCAGTTCTCGCTGCTCTGGGCTGACATGTGCACGCGCATGGGCCTTGAGGTGGACGTGGTGGACGTTCCCTGGGGCGAGGGCGTGCCCGTTGAAATCTTCGCCGAAAAGCTCAAGGCGGATACCACCCACAGCTACAAGGCCGTGCTGGTCACCCACAACGAAACCGCAACCGGCGTGACGAGCGACGTTGCCGGCGTGCGCAAGGCGATGGATGCCGCCAACCACCCCGCGCTGCTCTTCGTTGATGCCGTGTCGTCGCTTGCCTCCATCGACTTCCGCATGGATGAATGGGGCGTGGACATCTGCGTGTCGGGTTCGCAGAAAGGCTTCATGATGCCCGCGGGCCTCGCCATCCTCTGCGTGTCGGAGAAGGCGCTTGCTGCCCGCAAGGCCGCCACCATGCGCCGCTGCTACTTCGACTTTGACGACATGATGCGCACCAACAAGGACGGCTTCTTCCCCTATACCCCGCCGCTCCACATGCTCCGTGCGCTGCGCGCCGCGACCGACCTGCTGCTGGAAGAAGGCCTCGAGAATGTCTTCGCCCGCCACTACCGGCTGGCCGAGGGCGTGCGCCAGGCCGTGTCCGCCTGGGGCCTGTCACTCTGCGCCAAGGACCCGAAGTGGCATTCCGATACGGTGAGCGCCATCCTCATCCCAGAGGGCTTCGACAGCGCCGCCCTCGTGAAGCATGCCTACACCAAGTATAACATGTCCCTCGGCATGGGCCTCAACAAGGTGGCGGGCAAGGTGTTCCGCATCGGCCACTTGGGTGACCTCAACGAGATCATGTGCCTGCAGGCCATCGCGGGTTCCGAAATGGCCATGCGCGACCTCGGCATTCCCGTTCAGGCGGGCTCGGGCGTTGCGGCGGCCATTGAATATTACCGTGGCGCCACTGGCGCCGCCGCGCTCAAGAACGCGGCCTGAGGAGCAAGATCCATGGACATTCATGAATACCAGGCCAAGGAAATCCTGAGCCGCTTTGGCGTGCCTGTGCCCAAGGGCGCGCTTGCCTACAGCCCCGAGCAGGCTGCCTATCGCGCGCGTGAAATCGGCGGCAAGCTGTGGGTCGTGAAGGCCCAGGTCCACACCGGCGGACGCGGCAAGGTCGGCGGCGTCAAGCTGTGCCGCAGCGAGGACGAGGTTCTCGAAGCAGCCGACGACCTTCTCGGCAAGAAGCTCGTCACCCACCAGTCCGGCCCGGCCGGCAAGATCGTCTACCGCCTCTATGTCGAGGGTGGCGTTGCCATCACGAAGGAGCTCTACCTCGGTTTCGTTCTGGACCGGAAGTCGGAGCGCGTGATGGTCGTCGCGTCTTCCCAGGGTGGCATGGAGATCGAGGACATCGCGGCCGAGAAGCCCGAGTCCATCGTCAAGGTCAGCGTTGAGCCGGCGGTGGGCATGCAGGCCTTCCAGGCGCGCGAGGTGGCCTTCGCGCTTGGCCTCCAGCCCGCGCAGATCCAGTCGGCGGTCAACGCCATCATGGGCTGCTACCGGGCGTTTGAGGAGCTCGATGCCACGATGGTGGAGATCAATCCGCTGATCGTCACCGAGGATGATCATGTGATTGCGCTCGACGCCAAGATGACCTTCGACGACAACGCGCTGTTCCGCCACCCCGCCGTGGCCGAACTCCGTGACAAGAGCCAGGAAGACCCGCGTGAAACCCATGCGGCAGACCGTGGCCTGTCCTATGTCGGCCTCACCGGCAAGATCGGCTGCATCGTGAATGGCGCTGGCCTCGCGATGGCGACGATGGACATGATCAAGCTCGCAGGCGGTGAGCCCGCGAACTTCCTCGACATCGGCGGCGGCGCCACGCCGGAGCGCGTGGCCAAGGCCTTCAAGCTCGTCACCATGGACAAGAATGTCGAGGCGATCCTCGTCAACATCTTCGCCGGCATCAACCGCTGCGACTGGGTTGCCGAAGGCGTCGTCCAGGCGCTGGAGAAAAATCCGCTCGGCGTGCCCGTCATCGTGCGCCTTGCCGGAACCCATGTGGAAGAGGGACGCCGCATCCTGGCGCGCTCGGGGCTTCCCATCATCCGCGCCAACACACTGGCGGAGGCTGCCGAACGCGCAGTCGCCGCGTGGAAGAACAACGCCAACACGATCGGCCTCAAGGTGGTGAACGCATGAGCATCCTTCTCGACTCCACGACGCCGGTCCTGGTGCAGGGCATCACCGGCAAGATCGGCTCCTTCCATACCAAGGAGATGATGGAATACGGCACCAACATCGTGGGCGGCGTCACCCCCGGCAAGGGTGGCACCAGCCTTGATGGCGTGCCCGTCTTCGACACCATGAAGGAAGCGGTGGAAAAGACCGGCGCAACCTCGTCCATCGTCTTCGTGCCGCCGCCCTTCGCGGCTGACTCCATCATGGAGGCGGCAGATGCCGGCGTGCGGCTGTGCGTTGCCATCACCGATGGAATCCCTGCGCAGGACATGATCCGCGTGAAGCGCTACATGCGCCGCTACAGGGCGGAAAACCGCATGCGCCTCATCGGCCCCAACTGCGCCGGCGTGATCTCGCCGGGCAAGGCGCTGCTCGGCATCATGCCGGGCAACATCTATCTTCCCGGCAATGTCGGCATCGTCGGCCGCTCCGGCACGCTGGGCTATGAAGCGGCTGCCCAGATGATGGAACTCGGCATTGGTGTCTCGACCTCGGTCGGCATCGGCGGCGACCCGATCAACGGCTCGTCCTTCAAGGACATTCTCGAACTCTTCGAGAATGATCCCGAGACCCACGCGGTCGTCCTGATCGGCGAGATCGGCGGCCCGCAGGAGGCGGAAGCCGCGGAGTACATCCGCGACAACATGACGAAGCCCGTCATCGCCTATGTGGCAGGTCTCTCCGCGCCCAAGGGCCGCAAGATGGGCCATGCCGGGGCCATCATCTCCGCCTTTGGCGAAGGAGCGTCGGAGAAGGTGGAACTGCTGCGCGACGTCGGTGTTGCCATTGCGCCGACCCCTGCCGAAATCGGCAGCACGGCGCAGAAGGTGCTCAAGGCAGCGTGAGGTGAGACCATGATCCTTCCGCTCGAATCCCCCCTTCGGCCGGGGCGCAAGCAGGCGTCCGGCAACAAGATGACCATCGTGCCGGACCTCAGGAGCTTCCGCTATGAGCCCCGGCCCGCCCGCCTCTCGCCCATGCAGATGCTGGTCGTTCAGCTCGTCTGCTGCGGCCTGGCCGACAAGGAAATTGCCTTCATCCTCGGCGTGAGCAGCGCCACGGTGAAGGCGCACATGTCCCGCGCCATCAAGGACATGGGGCTGTTCCGCCGCCACCAGCTGGTGCGCTATGTCTTCGAGAACGGGTTGTTCGACCCCGAAACGGCGCAGGCCGACATCCTGCGCCGGCGCGCCGCCTGCTGATTTTCAAGGAAAACATACATGAGCTTCTTTACAATCGAACAGGCGCCCGCGCGCCTGAACCGCAGCGAACTGGCCGTGCCGGGAAGCCAGCCGCAGATGTTCGAGAAGGCGGCCAAATCCGCCGCCGACGTCGTGTTCCTCGACCTCGAGGACGCGGTCGCCCCTGATGACAAGGCACAGGCGCGCAAGAACATCATCCAGGCCATCGGCGACATTGACTGGGGCAAGAAGCAGCTCTCGGTCAGGATCAACGGCCTCGATACGCACTACATGTATCGTGACGTGGTGGACGTGCTGGAACAGGCCGGTGACAGGCTGGACCTGATCATGATCCCCAAGGTCGGAACAGCCTCAGACGTCTACGCTCTCGACATGCTGGTAACGCAGGTCGAGACGGCGAAGGGCCGGAAGAAGCGCATCGGCTTCGAGCTCATCATCGAGACCGCCCTGGGCATGCAGAATGTGAGCGAGATCGCCGCGGCCTCGAAGCGCAACGAATCGCTGCACTTCGGTGTTGCCGACTATGCAGCGTCCACGCGCGCGCGCACCACCTCCATCGGGGGCGCAAACGCGGACTACGCGGTGCTGACGGAGCCACTCGACGACGGCTCGCGCCAGACCCATTGGGGCGACATGTGGCACTATGCCATCGCCCGCATGGTGGTGGCCGCGCGCGCCAACGGCCTGCGGCCGGTGGATGGTCCCTTCGGCAATTTCTCGGATGCCGATGCCTTCCGGGCCGCTGCGCGCCGTGCCGCGGTGCTGGGCTGCGAGGGCAAATGGGCGATCCATCCGTCACAGATCGCGCTGGCGAATGAGGTGATGAGCCCGTCTGAGGCAGAAGTGACGCGCGCCCATCGCATTCTCGAAGCGATGAAGGAGGCAGAGGCACAGGGCAAGGGTGCCGTCTCGCTCGATGGCCGCCTCATCGACTACGCCTCGATCCGCCAGGCCCAGGTGCTGGTGGAGAAGGCCGCGCAGATCGCGGCGAACTGACATAAGTTACCGTCATCCCGGCGAAGGCCGGGATCCAGCTACTTCTCTCCGCGCATGTTGACACAAAGCTGGATCCCGGCCTTCGCCGGGATGACGTCACAAAAAAATGTGGCGCGCCTTATCGGTCGATCGACTTCATCGATGACGCCTGATAGCGCTCACCCGCCGCCACACCCTTCGGGAAGGCTGCGGACAGCCGCCGCAGGTCGCTGACCGTCAGCGCCACCGTCTCGGCGGCGGCATTCTCTTCCAGATACTGGCGGCGCTTGGTGCCGGGGATCGGCACGATGTCGTCGCCCTGCGCCATGACCCACGCGAGTGCGATCTGGCCGGGTGTCGCGTGCTTTTCGGCGGCCAACGCCTCCACTTCCTTCAGCAGCGCCAGGTTGCGCTCGAAATTCTCGCCCTGGAAGCGCGGGGTGTTGAGGCGATAGTCGGCGGTATCGAGTGACTGCTGTGACTTGAAGCGGCCGGTGAGGAAGCCACGGCCAAGCGGGCTGTAGGGCACAAAGCCTATCCCCAAACGCCGCACGGTGGGCAGGATCTCGTCTTCGACGTCACGCGTCCACAGCGAATACTCTGTCTGCAGGGCCGCGATGGGGTGCACCGTGTGGGCGCGCTCGATGGTGCGCGGCGATGCTTCCGACAGGCCGAGGTATCGCACCTTGCCCTGCTTCACGAGGTCGGCCATGGCCCCCACCGTATCCTCGATCGGCGTGTTGGGATCGACGCGGTGCTGATAGTAAAGATCGATCACCTCGATGCCGAGACGCTTCAGGCTCTCCTCGCAGCATTTGCGCACATAGTCCGGCCGGCCGTTCACGCCCAGGAAGGCGCCATCGGGTGCGCGCATGTTGCCGAACTTGGTGGCGATGACGAATTTTTCCCGCTTGCCCTTGATGGCGCGGCCCACGAGCTCCTCGTTCGAGCCCATGCCATACATGTCAGCGGTGTCGAGGAAGGTGATGCCGAGGTCCAGCGCGCCGTGGATGGTCGCGAGTGATTCCGCATCGTCACGCCCGGCATAGAAGTCCGACATGCCCATGCAGCCCAGCCCCATGGCGGAAACACTGAGCGGTCCGAGATTCCGGTGATGCATGTTTGCCTCCTTGGATGAAGACAGAAGATAGGCCGCTCACGCCACCAATGCACGCAGAGACTGGACAGCCCTTTCGAGATCACGGCGCATGGCCTCTGGTTGCGGCGGAACCGGTGCCTCTCCGAACCACGCCAGCCGCTTCTCAGCGATGAGCCTGTGGAACAGGCGGCGCCTGTCCGCCGTGGCCTCGATGATGCCTGTGTCGAACAGCACCTTCACCGGTGCGAAGAGTGCCGAGGGCTGCTCGACGGCGTGGCGGAACAGGAACTCGCCCGCCTGCCACGTGAGGTTTTCATTGCGCGGCAGCGGATAGACAGAGACCGGCCTGCCGGAGGCCAGCGCATCCGACACCATAGAGACCGAATCGCTCGTCACCACGATCTCGGAGGCCTCGGCGAGCAGCGCCTTGTAGCGGTTCTCGCCCTTGTGGAAGACGTCCAGCCGGTGCGGCGGGGTGATGGCGCGCGCCAGCGCTGCAACGGCGTCTTGCGGCGTGCGCGGGCTCGTCTGCACGCTGAGCAGCCTGTTGCGGCGCGTGGCATGGGCGATGGTGTCAACGGCAAGCTGCGTGGCTGCGGCGGCGTCGAGCCGGTCCGGGAAGGCGGGGCCGCCGACGAGCAGCGCCAGGGGTCCATCTGGCGTTTCCCCTGCTGCAGTCTCGGTGGTGGCGGCGATGGGCATGGAGAGTTCGACCACCTGCGGGGCGGGCGGGATGCGGTATTGCGCGGTGGTGATCACGAGATCGAAATCGCGCACCGCACCCGCAGGCCTGCCGATGCAGACGGCGCGCGTGCGCCCCTGTGACTTGCGCTTGATGGCGAGCGCGATGACGCTGGCGGATGCCTCCGCGCAGAAAACGAGGTCCGGCCAGCTGCCGGAGAACACGCTCTCGCCGTTCGTGAGCAGCAGCGAGGAGAGCACGGGGATTTCAGGTCCCCTGAATTGAAGCCGCTTCACCTCGAAGGGCCAGCCCGTGGCTTCGGCAAGATTGGTCATCTGGTCGAGGTCGCCCTTGCGGCCGCGCGACAAGATCCAGATCAGCGGCTCAGCGGCCATGCGGCTCAGCGCGCGCTTCGCCGAGCACGTCCATGTAGCTGGCGAGAAGGCCGGAGAGGATGTGATCCCAGCTGTAGTCCAGCGCGCGGGTGCGGGCGGCCTCGCCCATGCGCTGGCGCAGCACGGGGTCTTCAGCAAGTGCTGCGAGCCGGGCGGCCAAAGCCTGCTCGTCACGCGCGCTCACCAGGTGGCCCGTCACACCTTCGGCGACGAGAGAGTTGCTGCCGCTCGAGATCGCATTCACAGCGGGCAAGCCACTCGCCATGGCTTCGAGTGTCACATTGCCGAAGGTTTCGCTCTCGCTCGGAAAGAAGAAGATGTCGGAGGAGGCATAGGCGCGCGCCAGCTCCGCGCCATGCAGGAAGCCCACGAAGATGCCGTCCTTGAGGCCCGCCTTCATCGCCGCCATCTCCGGCCCGTTGCCGATGACGAGCGGTTTCACCTTCAGGCCCTTCGCGGTCAATGCGTTGAGCACGCGCATATAGATCGCGGTGTTCTTCTCCTTGACGAGGCGGCCAGCGAAGCTGATCGCCACCTCGTCATCAGCGATGCCAAGCGAGCGGCGCCAGGCCATATCGCGCTTTGCTGGCGAGAAGAGATCGCTCTCCACCCCGCGCGCCCAGATCTCCACATGCTGTGACTGGCCTTCGCTGCGAAGAATCTCCGCCATTGATTGCGATGGCGCATAGACCCGGCGCATGCGGTTGTAGAAATGCCGCATATAGCGTTGGCCGAGCTTCTCGAAAATGCCGAGGCCATAGAAGCGCAGATAGGTGTCATAGCGCGTGTGGTAGGACGCGACGACCGGAACGCCCCAGCTCTCGGCAAGCTTCATCGCCTTGTAGCCCGCGATGTCGGGGACAGCGATGTGGAGGAGCGTGGGCCGGAAGGCTTCGAGCCGCTCGCGCGCCCTCTTTGAAAGCCCAAGAGCAATGCGGTATTCCGGCCGCGTCGGAATCGCCATGGACGGCACGGGAACGAGTTCGCCCACGGATGCGAAAGCAGGCTTGTCAGCAACAGGCGAGAACACCAGCACCGGCACGCCGCGGCTTTCGAGAAACGCCACGAGCCGGTTCAGCGTGAGGGCCACGCCGTCCTTGATGTAATTGTAGTTGCCGGTGAACAGGGCCACCCGCAATTCGGGATCGGGCGGCCCTGCCATGTGGTTCATGAGGGAGCTCAGGCGGCGATCTTGAGCGTGTTCAGCGGCGGCACGCTCTTCATCACCTCATAGGAATCATGGCGGATGAAGTTCCTGGCCATCGCTTCCTTGATCTGTGCGTCCGTGATGAGGCCCTTCTCATAGGCTTCCTTGAGGAGGCCGAAGAAGAAATATTCCTGGTTCCGGTCCGGATGGCGGGCATAGCGGCCGAGCAGAGCATGCTCGCCAAAGAACTTGCGGCGCATGCGCATGATCCAGCCGATGACGGGCACGAATTCGGTGGGCGTGTAATCGACCTTGAGGCCCGTCTTCCACGGCTGGGTGCGCCGCCTCGTATTGTGGATCATCTTGGTCTTCGGCGTCAGCTTGTCGAAGTCGTTCCACTCATCCTCGAAGGTACCGATGGTGTTGCGGTCCTCCATGAGGAGCGAGATCCAGTTGTGATAGTCGCGATTGCCCTCGAACAGCTCGTTGAAGCTCTTCTCCACATCCCAGTGCTTGAGCTTGGCGCAGTCGAGCAGCATCACGGAGGAGGCAAAGGCCCCGTTCTTGAACTTGGAGCCGCGGCACATGATGGCCTTGCCCTGCATGTCACGCGAGAGGAGCTCCCACACGTCCTGCACCGCGAAGACGTCCGGATCGACGACGAGGGCGCGGCCCTGATAGCCCATCAGCTGCGGCGGCAGGAATCGGGTGAGCGTGAAGGACTGCAGGTCATTCTCAAGCCAGGTGCGCTTGACGCCATGGCGCATGTAAGTCTGCCCGTCGCGCTTGGAAAAGAAGGGGTAGTCCTCCTGCTGCATGACGGTGACGTCGAACTTGTCGGCGTGCTTCGAATTGCGCTTCATGGAATAGGCGGAGACGATCGCGCCGATCGACTGCTTGGAATTGGTCTGGATGAAGATGTGAGGCCGGGTGGCCCCTTCATTCCCGGTCGAAGCCATGAGAATCCTCGAAACGATTGTTTACGAGCACGCCCTCTATCATGTACTGACCCGGGGTTCAAACGCCGCCTTCGCGCGGCTCTCTGTCACAAGGGCACAAACTGTTGCAATCTCAGGGGAATCCGGTTCTGCAGGAGGCCACGCCGCGGGTGTGGATTTTGCGCAGTCCGCATTCTGGCGACAACACCCAGCTGCGTGCCGTGGCCGCGGCGCTCGGCTGGCCCGTCGAGGTCAAGCAACTGACCTACCGCTGGCATGAAGGGGCTCTCCGCCTCCTGAGCCTGCCGACGCGCGCGGGCGTCGATCCGGCCCGCTCCAGCCCGCTTTCACCACCCTGGCCCGATCTCGTCATCTGTTCCGGCCGTGGGGCGGAGGCCGTGTGCTTCTGGCTCAGGCGGCAGAACCCGAAGCTTCGCATCGTCTTTATCGGCTCGCCATGGTCACGCCTTGACGCCTTCGACCTGGTGATCACCACGCCGCAATACCGGCTTGCCCGCGCGCCCAATGTCCTGCACGTGGCGCTGCCCCTCCATGACGTGACACAAGCCAGGATTGCCGCAGAGGCTGCGCGCTGGGCGCCGCGTCTGGCGCACCTCCCGCGGCCCTTCACGGCCGTTCTGGTTGGCGGCAGCAGCGGGCCTTACGTCTTCACGCCGCAGGCCGCGGCAAGGCTCGGCCATGCCGTCACCGGGCTGGCGCGGGCGAATGGCGGCTCGCTGCTTCTCACCACCAGCGCGCGCACGGGCGAAGCCGCGGCGGCGGCGCTCTCCGGGGCGCTGGGCGCGCCGCATCTTCTCCACCGCTGGCAGGGTGGTTCAGTGGAAAATCCCTTCCACGCCTTCCTTGGCCTTTCAGATCGCATCGTGGTCACCGCCGATTCGATCTCGATGCTGGCGGAGGCGCTTGCAGCGGGAAAGCCGGTCTCGCTGTTCGACATCGAGGACGGGCGCTTCGCGATGCGGGCCGAGGCGGAAGGTGCCATCGGCTGGCGGGGCCGCACGCCGGATGCGACACTGTTCCGGCTGCTGATCAACCATGCGCCCGCCCGCTTTTCCCGCGATCTCCGCATCGTGCACCGGCAGCTTTTGGCCAGTGGCCGGGCGTCGTGGCTGGGTGAGGAGCCGATGGCGCCAGCCACGCCCACACCTGAGGATGGGCTGGAGCTTGCCGTCACTCGCATCCGGGGGCTTTTTGGCCTATGAGCGGCGGACTTACGCCTGACCGGGATTTCTGATCCGATGTCCGTTTCCTCCTCCACCGGGGACAGCCGCAGCCTGCGTGACCGCGTCGTCTCGCTGAAGGGCGCTGCCTGGAAGGCGCTGCTCATCCATGCCGAGGCCTTCGCCTATCTCGTGGCGGGGCTTCCCATGGCGCTGGCGCGGGTGTTCCGCGGCAGGCCTTCAGCCCATCTGCCACCGGCCGAGTACCTCCACCAGCACTATGCCTGGAGCTACTGGAAGCTGCCTTTCGGACCGCTGAAGGCGCTCGTTGCGGCGGTGGTCTGGCCCGTGGCGCTTGCTGCCGCCATCATCGTCTTCACCCGGCGCAACGGCAGGGCCATTGCGCAGCGCTCAGGCATCGGCGTCACCCGGCAGGTCATCGGTCAGGTGGAGATGGCGGCGCGCCATGCTATCGCACCCTTCTGGTACTACATGTTCGAACTCTACCTGCCCGAGCGCAGGACGCAGGCAGCCCTCTACCTCACGGCGCATGAGACGATCGGCCCCGCCTATTGCCGGCTGCAGCCGCCTGACGGTGCCGACGGCATGGACGACAAGATCTGGTTTGCCGAGCATTGTCATGAGACGGGCGTCAAGGCCGTGCCGGTGCTCATGCATTTCTCGAAGGGCGAACGCCAGCCGCTGAAGGGCGGCACGGAGCAGTTGCCCGAGAGCGACATCTTCGTGAAGCCGCGCTCCGGCAGCGGCGGGCACCGCATGGAACGCTGGGATTTCATCGGCGGCGGCCGCTACCGCAATGCCCTGGGCCAGGTGCTCGACCGCAGCCAGTTGATGGAAAAGCTCAAGCGTCAGTCCTTGAAGGATGACTTCCTCGTCCAGCCGCGGCTTGCCAATCACCCGGCTCTTGACGACATCGCAAACGGGGCACTCGCCACCGTGCGGCTTCTCACCTGCCGCAATGAGCTGGGGCGTGCTGAGGCCGCCGCCGCCGCCTTCCGCATGGCTATCGGCAATTCGGTGGTCGACAATTTCCACCAGGGAGGCCTTGCCACCGAGGTGAACCTCGAGACCGGCGTGATCGGCATCGCCTCCGATATCGGCATCAGGCCGAATGTCGGCTGGCGCGATACGCACCCCATTTCCGGCGCCCGCTTCGCGGGGCGCACCCTGCCGCACTGGCCGGGCGTGGTGGCGCTTGCCGTCCAGGCGCACGAAGCGTTTCCGGAGCGCATCGTCGTGGGCTGGGACGTGGCCATGCTGGCCGATGGCGCCATGATCATCGAGGGCAACGGCAAGCCCGACCTCGACATCCACCAGCGCGCAGGCCGCGGCCCTGCGGGCAATGCGCGGATCGCGCATCTGCTGGCCTTCAATCTCGGGAAGGCCAAGGCCAATTGAACCGCTGCGGGTGAGGTGCTAACCCGGCGCCAATCGTTTCAGAAAGTCCGCTTCAACATGCCATTGCCCATTGTCCACCATGTCCGCACGGGACTTCGCCAGGCTGTGTCCATGGCGGGAGAAGCCCTCCTGCCGCGCGAGACCGGGATCCGGCTGGAACGTCGCATGCGCGGATGGGAGGAGGCCGGCAAGCTGGCGGCTTCGGATGGCGTGGTGGTTTCCTTCGGCAAGAGCGGCCGGACCTGGTTCCGTGTGCTCGTGTCGCGCTACTATGCGCATAAATACGGCCTCCCGGACGGGCAGATGATGGAGTTTGACGAATTCCACCGCGCCAATCCCAGCATCCCCGCCCTGTTCTTCACGCATGGCAACTATCTGAAGGATTATGTTGGCCATGACCGCAAGAGCGAGCTTTACGGCCGCGCGCCGGTGATCCTGCTCGTGCGCGACCCGCGCGATACGGCGGTCTCCCAGTATTTCCAGTGGAAGCACCGCATGCTGCCCCGCAAGAAGGTCATCAACGGCTACCCCGCGGGCGAAACCGGCATCGACACCTTCATCCTGGGCGCGGAAGCCGGCATTCCCAAGATCATCGACTTCATGAACGACTGGGCACGCGAACTGAAGCTTCTGCCAAACCTGCTGGTGGTGACATACGAAGACCTGAAGGCAGACACGGCGGGCCAGCTGGGCCGGGCCCTGCGCTTTCTCGGAGAGGACCCCACTGACGCGGCACTCGCAGACGCCGCTGAATTCGCCTCCATTGAGAACATGCGGAAGATGGAGCAGGAAAATGCCGGCAAGCTCGCCGCCAATACGAGGCTGAAGCCTGGCGACGCCAAGGATCCCTCGAGTTTCAAGGTGCGCCGCGCCAAGGTGGGCGGCTGGCGCGATTATGTGAGCGAGGAGCAGGCCGCGGCCATCGACAAGATGGTGCGTGAGCGGCTTGACCCGGTCTTCGGCTACGCCAGCTGATCCTCAGGCGGCGGCGCGCTCCACTTCGGTCACCCTGCCGCCGTGCACCTCGTAAAGGCGCTCTGCCACGCCCACCCAGGCTTCGCGGTGGGTGATGACGATGATGGTGAAGGATTTGGAGAGGCTCAGGATATTGCTGACGATCCCCGCCTCCGTCGCAGGGTCGAGCGCGCTCGTCACCTCGTCCAGAATGAGGATGTCGGGATGGGTCACCAGGGCGCGAGCGAGGGCGATGCGCTGGCGCTGGCCGCCCGAAAGCCTCGCGCCCATTTCACCCACGCTGGTATCAAGTCCGGCGGGAAGGCTCGCGATGAAGCCATCGAGACCCGCAAGCCGGATTGCCTCCGAGACCTGATCTTCCCCGAGCGAGGAATCCCCCAGGCAGATGTTCTCGCGGATCGTGGCGTGCAGCAGCGTCAGGTCCTGCGAGACATAGCCAATGCGCTTGCGCAGCGCCGTGATGTCCAGTTCCGCCAGCGGCTTGCCGCCGAGCGTGACCCTTCCCGACTGCGCGCGGTGGAGACCGACGAGCAGGTCGATCAGCGTGGTCTTGCCGCTGCCTGAGAGACCCTTGATGACCGTGATCTTCCGTGCCCCGATGGTCAGGCTGACCTCGCGCAGCACGGGTTCCTCTTCATAGGCGAAACTCACATTCTCGAAGCGGAAGTCGGCCGTGGTATCCGGCGGCACGGTGCCGTGAGCGGGCTCGCGGTTGGCCTCCGTCAGGCTGATCAACTGCGTCACGCGCTCATGGGCGCCCTCGGCATTGGCAAACTGCTGCTCGAGCTTTTGCAGCTTGGTGAAGTTCTGGACGACCTTCATGAACAAGAGCCCGCTCACCACCAGGGCGCCGAGTGAAACATGGAAGTTCGTGAAGGCAACATAAATCACCGCGATCAGCGCCAGCGCCGTGATCACGTCGCCGGTCTGCAGCAGGATCTGCCGGGCGATCTCGCGCCGTGCCAGCGAGCGCTGCAGCCGCCGCATCGCCTGGCCGATCGTCGTCTGGAAGGATTGATAGCGCTGCATGGTCTTCAGCGGCTTGATGTTGGCAAGAAGTTCGACAGTCTTCACCGTCAGATCTTTCGTCGCGTCCGATTGCTTGCGTCCGGCCTTGCGCGACATCGTGACGAAGAATTGCAGCGCGTAGGCCATCAAGCCGCCGATGGCCACTCCCAGCAAGGCAAGGCGCCAGTCGATGAGGATCGTGACGAGAACATAGATGAGCGACTGTATGGCCATGGCGGTATACTGCGCCGAGAGAAGATAGGCCTCCCCCGCCCGGTTCGAATCCCCGCTGATCGCCGTGGCGAACTTCCCGCTGGCCTGGCTCGAATAGAACCGCCAGTTGGCGCGGAAGAGCGCATCGATGAGCCGTTGCCTGAGCGTCACGGATACTTTCGCGGCCGCGATGCCGGCATAGGTCAGCGTGAGGAAGCTGATCAACGCCTTCAGCACAAGCGCAACTGCGATGAGGACGAGCAACGACTCCAGCGTGGGCGCAAGGCCGACGGCCGCGAGCGCCTGCTCGACGCCCTGCCCGATCGGGGATGGTCCGGCGTTCTCCTGCGTTTCGGAGACGATCGAAATGGCAGGGAGGATGGCCGAAATCCCAACGGCTTCGCAAACCGCAGCCAACAGGAGGGCCAGCAGCACCAGCACGGGGCGCGTGCCGTCCGCGCCGAAAAACAATCTGAAGATCTTGAACATTCAGGAGGCCCCGAACCAATCCGAGCGCAAGGGTATCGCCCATGGCTGCTGTGCTTGCAATGCCGCGGAGGGACGCCTAAAACGCCCCGGAACGTGGTTTTCCGCGCATGCGAAGACCCAGAGGTCGTTAGACGAGTTTCCGTGGAATGCAAGCCCAATCTGGCCTGGCGGGCCGCGGCTGAGGCCCCTATCGGGCATCGCCATGCGCCTTGCCCAGCGGCGCGGTGGCCCTTGCGGAACCGGGAATGAAAGGATCGGCAGTGGAGCAGGAAAGGGGCATCGTCTACATTGCGGTCGGGGCATCATTCGTCAGGGATGCCGAAAGATCGGCCCGATCCGCCCGGCGCCAGCACCCTGAACTCCCCATCTGCCTGTTCAGCGATGTTCCCTCGCATGACCCCGTCTTTGACCTCAAGCGCGAGATCAGGACCCCGCACCGGCGATCGAAGCTTGACTGCATCATCGAGACGCCATTCCGCGACACGCTTTACCTCGACTCGGATACGCGTGTCGTCGGCAGCATCATCGAACCCTTTGGGCTGCTGGGCCGCTATGACCTCGCCGCCTGCCATGTGGAGAATCGCCATCCGGTGTCCTCCGCCACGTCTCGGCTGAAGGCGGAGAGCGTTGACCCGGGGTTCACCGGCTTCAACGGCGGTGTCTTCTACTATCGCATGAATGATGGCGTGCGCCGTTTCTTCGAGCGATGGGCAGAGGAGTACAAGCGCGAGAATGCAAAGTGGGATCAGCCCATCATGCGAAAGCTGCTCTGGGAGATGCCGGAGGTGAAGGTTATCGCCATTCCGCCCGAATACAATATACGAACCCTCAGAGGCCTGCTGTTCCGGTCTGCCAATGAGTCCGAGGCGCGGCTCTTCCACTTGCCGTGGTACAAGTCGAGCGGGTCTCTGGCGTGGCGCCTGTGGCGGACCATCAGGACATTGCGCGTCTATCCTTGCAATGCGGCCGCCATGATCCGCGCCTTTTTCCTTTGACGGGGTAATCCATCCGATGCGCAGGGTTTTCATCACAGGCACGGCAGGGTTCATCGGCTTTCACCTGTCGCAGCTTCTGCTGGAGGAAGGTTTCCTCGTTCAGGGCTATGATGCGCTGACGGACTATTACGACGTTGGCCTGAAGAAGGCCCGCCATGCCATTCTGGCGCGCAGCAATGCCTTCCAGGCGGAGATCGCGCTGCTCGAGGACATGGAGCGGCTCCGGAGTGCATACCGCGCGTTCCAGCCCGACATCGTGGTTCATCTCGCGGGCCAGGCTGGTGTGCGCTACAGCTTGGAAAATCCGCGCTCTTACATCGACGCCAATATCGTCGGCACCTTCAACCTGCTCGAATGCGTGCGCGAGTCCGGAGCGCAGCATCTGCTGCTCGCCTCCACATCATCCGTTTATGGCGGAAACACCGATATGCCCTTCCGTGAGACGCAGCGCGCCGACGCGCCGCTCACCATCTACGCCGCCACCAAGAAGGCAGGCGAGGCGATGGCGCATTCTTATGCCAGCCTGTGGAACATTCCCACCACGGCATTTCGCTTCTTCACTGTCTATGGGCCCTGGGGCAGGCCGGACATGGCGTTGTTCAAGTTCACCGAGGCGATCATCGCCGGCCGCACGATCGACGTCTACAATCATGGCGAACTCTACCGTGACTTTACCTATGTCACCGATCTTGTGAAAGCCATCCGGCTGTTGATCGATGTGCCGCCGGTCAAGGGCCAACCCCACCTTACGGAGGACAGCCTGTCACCCGCCGCGCCATTTCGCGTGGTGAACATCGGAAATTCGTCGATGGTCCGGCTCTTGGACATGGTCGAGGCGCTTGAGGAGGCGCTCGGCCGCAAGGCAATCCGGAACTATCTTCCCATGCAGCCGGGCGATGTTCCCGCAACTCTGGCGGACACGGCGCTCCTCCACACCCTCACCGGCTTCCGCCCGGACACCGACTACCGCGAGGGGGTGAGGCTATTCGTGGAGTGGTATAGATCCCAGCCTTCACAAGGCAACTGATTTTTGGCGAATAGGCGCTGGGCAATCTTCGGCGCGCTGAGCCCCGGTGGTCAGTGAATTCAGCAGAATGGCAACGCCGCCAGTGGGCCTTTTAGCCAGTTCGCCCGGGCGGGAGAATGGCCCGCCGAACCGGATCACTGCGGTCCGCCGCGTCCCCATGGAGCATTGCGCAGCGCTCTGATTCTCGAGGCTGCCGCCGTGCTCTCGGCGGCTCGTCTGCGGCCCTTTCCAAGCAGATTGTACTGGACCCAGAAAATCAAACATGAAACGGCCTGAACGGGCGCTGTAGCAAGCGCCGGTAGATCGCGAGTCGCCATGGAAAGCGGAATTCCGGTCCGGCGGAACCATGAACGATAGTAATTGAGCTTCGGCCCCCGCTCTCCCGATGGCAAGTCAAGTGCCGATGAATCGCGAACCCGGTACCAGCAATAGCATCCTTTCAGGCTGCCGCTTGGCATGGCCTGCTGCATGAATTCAAAGTCATTCGCCCTCAGCCCCTGCCTTGTGTCGATCAGCAGATTTCCAGGGGTGAAGTCGATCAACTCGAACCCCGCCCTCCTGAAGTGCAGGATGATCTCCCGGACGATGGCCATCTCGCGCCGGGTCAGAAATCTTTTGCCTGTGTCCAGATCGGCCAAATAGGGGAAAATAAGCCAGCGCTCTCCCTCTCCAATGATTGGAAGGATATAGGGCAGCGATCCCGCCAACTCTCGGGCCTTGCGCTCGCGGTGCATGAACCGCTCACGGCCAGGCCGGAAGACTTTGCAGACTGCGAGCTTTCCATTGTACCGGATGAGCCATGCGGCCGCTCTTCGCGCGTAACGGGACAACGGCATGATGACTTCGTGTCCGAAATCAACCTTCTGCTTCAATTCACCGATCTTGGCCTCAAGCGAAGCCTCCCGGCCAGGATCGTTCCACGCCACCTTCAGATAGTGCAATGCTTGGCTGGAATTGTCGGATGAATGTATGGCGTTGCAGCGATTGGTCGAAGGCAACGCATTGTTGATTATGTCGCGCGCGCGGCGTTTGGCCTTGTAAATTCTTTCGTTAGTCAGGCCAAAATGACTGGCCTGAAGTTTGGGATTTGGATTGACCGGAAAGACATCGAACGTGACGATTATATAAGCGGGATCGCCCCCGCTTTCGGGCCATGGCCCGCGATGCCAGTTTCCACCGCGGATTTGATATTTCGCCTGTTCGCGAAGTTCCGGCGGGATTGCCCCTTCGTCAAGCATATCGAAACCTTCGCGCCAGAGCGCGTCACGAATTTGCGGCAGGCTGGACAGTCCACGGTCGCGAACAACGAAAACGGCCAATCCGTCCCAGTCACTGTGAGAGAGGTCTTCCTGCGGGAAGAACGCCTCCCGGACCCATGCATTCCTTCTCGCAAGCTTCTCCAGTGTGTCCATGGGCGGCTGCCAGCCAACCTGGTCCAGCCATTTGCGAATGCCGTCCAGAGTGAGATTATCCATAACGACATTGGTGCTCCGGGCGCAGTCGCCTATCGCTGCAGCATAATCATGATCTGCTCTTGTAACCTTGGACTGGAGGCCCGGCCCTTCGGGAAGTCCGCAATCGAATCCCTTATGGAAAAGAGCATGGTAGCACATCGTTGAAAGGTGGTGCCACGTATCAGGTACGCGGACACCGTTAGACTGAAAACCGGCTGTGGCGAGAACCTCGCGCGCCAGAGGCGGGGGGAAATAGGGCACGCCTCGATAGTCCGTCCCGGGCAGTCCAGACACGGTGTAGAGGTCTACGGGTGTCCCGTTGCGGCGGCTGCCGTTCAGATGACGCTCGATTCGTTCCAGATCTTCGTCCGCAACGAGCAGGTCGATATCCTCGCCTTGCGCCAATGTAGGCAAGGAGTCAAACCACCGGAGGACAACGTAATCAATACTCTCATCCTTGAGGGCCTTGAAAAATCTCTCCACGCCAAGCCGGCGAGGAATATAGCGGCGCTTCTTCTTCCGCCGCTTTGCCGTCAGACCTCTGAACATAAGACTGCATAAACCCTAGTTTAAGCTATTTTGAGCCGAACACCCTACCGGAAACGGGCCAGCTGTTCACGAACTGGCTCGTCGTACCTGCATTGACGTGATTGGCGGGCGTCGTGCGGCTGACATGCCCGTCACAGGTCAAAGCGGCTTGGCGAACACGAACACCTTTTCCCCGCGCAGCAGTCCGTAGCGGATCACATCCCCGCCTTCGGCGGTGATCTCCATGATCAGTTTCAGTCCGCTCCGCTCGATCCGCTGCCGGAAGTCACGTCCAAAATACCGCACGTGATCGCCTTGTCCGAAATGCAGCCAGCGGTCATCCTCCGATGTGATGTCTGGATTCTCGTAGGTCGTTTTCCAGCCTTCGACGATCGGCACCATGCAGATCAGGACGCCACCGGGAACGAGGATTCTGTAAAGCTCCTTGCCTGCCTTTCGGTCATCCACATGCTCAAGAACATGGCTGGCGATCACCAGCTTCATGCTGGCGTCCGGCAGGTCGATTGCTTCCATGTTCAGCGTGAGATCGGCCTTCCTGAAGAGATCGGCCGTGGTGTAGTTAGGCCAGATTTGACGGAACATCCGTTCAAGGATCGGCTCGGGCGCGAAATGGAGAACCTTGTCATTGCCGGAGACGTCAATAGGAATCTGCCCGCCGTCGATGGCGAGCTTCAGAAGGCGGTGTCTTTCGAGGCTCAGGCATCCGGGGCACCGAGCATCCAGCCGCGGCGGACGCCCGGTATGCCCGAACCAGCCGTGATAGCCGCAGATGTTGCAGGTCCGCTGCGCGATTGGCTTCAGATTCTTTTCGGTCTGCAGATACCGCAACAGAAATTTCTGTAATCCTGATCCCGGAGCAACGCGCCCGATCATGCGCGTCAGTTTCTTTCTGGCCATTCAGTTCTCCGTCCTTTCCGCCAGGTATCGCTGTCCGAAGTTCGGAGAATCAATTTTGTCTGGATTCATCGGATTTAGGATACGAGGAATTTTGCGCCTGTATGCGCCGCGCCGAGGAACGTGTCTACCCCGAAGAATCAGCTCGAGATCTTTGATTGTGTCTGTGGATTATTCCCATCGGCGATACGTTAATCACTCTAATCACTCTCTATCGCCGCCTGCCACAGCGCGTAGTCCGTCCCGAAGCTGCGGCGCACCAGCGCCTCCAGCGCGGCGTCGGCGAATTGTTTGCGGGGCGGGATGCCGAAGGTGCGGAAATCCGCCTCGCTGAAATCGGCCACGGGCTTCGCCCCCGGCGGAACCTCCCGGTTATAGGCGGTGCGCTTCACCACCCCGCTGTGCAGGTCCGGCGGCAGGTCCGGAAAGCCTAGGCCGGCGAGGAAGCGCAGTGTGACGTCCAGCCGTTCTATCGCGCCCAGATGGCTGAAGCTTCCGGCCGGAAATCCATTGAGGTAATGCGCCTGCGACCGCACATACCGGTCGCGCCGGTAATCGGGCTGGGCGCAGACGGTTTCGACGAAATGCTGGAAGCTGCCCAACTCGGCGATGCCCGATTGCGCGGCGAAGGACACGGGCCCGCCGCCGTGCAGCCCGATGGCGGGCTTCACCAGCTTGTCGACAAAGCAGCTCACCAGCCGTGAATAGGGGTTCCGAAGGACCGCGAATTTGATAACGTCATTCGCGCGCAAGCGGCTCCACGAATCCAGCTTGTATCGGTCCTGAGTGGATCTGAGATGGGCCAGAGCGGTTGTCTGCTGCGGATGAAAGGCAGGGCCGCCGCTCTTGTCATTGTACAGAACGAGTGACTTAAGGTAGGAGTTGGCATTCTTGGGTATGGGGAAGAAACACAGGCTTCTGGACGGCACGAAGAGAATATTCGAGTATTTCGGCGTCAGCCGAAGGAGTGCTTCTGACTTGAGTGTGGTACCGATGCGTCTGGGTTTCATGGGCGGTATTCGGCCTTGGCGAAAGTCAGAAAGAAAGCGATTGCAAGAAGCGGAAATGAGAAAGTTGATGTCTGCGGGACCATGTTCGGTCCCGGTTTTGGGGGATGCGTGGACGGCGTGCGTGGGCGCCGGACGGCGCATCATGCTCAATTGGCAACCCTGATGGCGGGTCAGCGGGGCGGCAAATTGCTGGTCGAGTTCGTTGGTCTGCCCGGGGCCGGCAAGACGACCGTGGCCGGACACTTTCCCAAGGACTGGTTGCAGCGCGGGCAGGTAATGGGTGCCCGTGTGCCGGTGTCATGGCGTTTGGGCCTTTGTCGGGCCTCTTGGCGTTTTTTCCTTTCGTTGCGGCCGCGTCATGGCAATGGCATGCGCAAGCTTTGGCGGCTTGCCGATCAACTCATCTACTACACGAATGATCTTGGTCGCCCCCTGGTTCTTGATCAGGGTGTCGTGCAGAAGATCTGGTCTATCCTGGTCTCGCGGCAGGACTTCGATCGCCGTGAGCTTGAACGCATCGTGTTATTTCTCGCACCCGTAGCCCCCCAGTTTATCGTCTGGATAAAGACGCCGGTCGAGGATGCCGTGCAGCGCATCGCTGCCCGCACCCACGGAAGAAGCCGCTTCGACGGGCGGCCGTCTGATGACATTCGCGATGAGCTATCGCGCGAGGCAAGGAATTTCGAACTGCTCACGGAGCTCTTCAGCCGCCTCGCACGCACCCAGGTGATCGAGATTTCCGGCAGCGACGCGCCGGAGGCAATGGCGGCCGAGGTACTGCAGCGGGTGGCCAGGGCGGTTGCGGGTTCCGAGAGCCTCAGGGAAAGCGCATGAGACTTTTCATCAGGACGCGCGCGGCGCTGGCATAGCGTCCGGCACGATACAGGCGCTTGGCGAACTGGCGCTGGAATATGCGGTAAAGATCGGGCCTTGCCCGGAAGTCCTCAGCGTATTTTTTGAGAAACATCTCAAATCCCGCGATCTTCTTTCCGGGATTCGTGCTGATCCGTTCGCCTGCATGAAGGTGCTTGACCGCGAGGGGCTCCGGCACCGATGCGAAGTGGAACTGACGGGCCAGCCGCAGGTAGAGGTCAATGTCCTGGCGGGAGGGCAGGTCCTTGTCGAACATGCCAACCGCAATCAATGCATCCCGCCGGCAGATCAGCGTCGACAGCTTGGGCGCCCGGCCATTGTGCTTGACCAGCAGGTCAGCAAATATTTCCCCCTGAAGCTTCGGCAGCACCGCGGTCTGTGTGCCTGAGGCCTCGTCAAGCTCGAAGAAGCCGGTGTCGATGCAGGCAACATTCTCCGCCACGCGCGCCGCCAGCTGCCATTGGCGTGATAGCTTGCCGGGGAGCCATGTATCGTCATCGTCAAGGAAGGCAATCCATTCACCCCGTGCTGCCAGAATTCCGCAGTTGCGGGCGCCGCCGCCACCGCGCGGCTGGTCATTTGCGATATGCCGAACCTGTGGAAAGTCACGCGCCAACATCGCCCGGTTCTGGGCGAAGATCTCCGAGTCCGGCGGGTTGTCGTCTACCACAATGATGTCGAGATCGCCCTCAAAGCTCTGGCTGATGGCTGACTGGACTGCGGACTTCAGTTGCGCGTGGCGCCGGTAGGTCGGGATGACGGCGGAGATTGAAGGCGGCATTGTCGGTTCGGCTGGTCCTTCCTCGTAAAGGCGCCAGACTAGCGAACAGGCTCTCTGGCGTCCAACGTAATTCCCGTTAACCGCGCCTGAAACGCCATCCCGGCCGGGCGTTATCGATCATCAACATCTCCGCGATGTTCTCCTGCGAGAGGATGCCCACAATGGCGCCCGTGGTGTCGAGCACAACTTCCGCCTTGGCGCCCGCTCTCCGGATCTGGTCGAAGGCCTCCACGAGGGGCTGGTCGATCAGCAGCGGCTCTGAGGCGCGCATGAGCGTGCCAACGGCAGCCATGGCGCCGTGGTCGCGCAGGCCGATGATCATGGCGTCGCGGTCGAGCATGCCTGCGACTTGGCCATTCTGGCTCACCACAGGAAACTCCTTCTGCGGCGAAGACAGCAGCGCATCGACCGCTGCCGACAACAGATCCTCCGCTGCGAGCACCACCGGCGATGGCTCCATCGCATCCCTCACCCGGAGCCGTGAGGCGAAGCCGGTGAAGGCTGCTGTCTGCTCCTCCGAGGCGGCGGCAAAATAGATGAAGACGCCCACGAAGATCAGGATCGGGTTGTAGAACAGCCCCACCAGTACGAAGAGGAAGGCGAAGCCCTGGCCGATGCGGGCGGCCAGCGCCGTGGCGCGGGGGGCGCCCATGTTCATGGCCAGCAGCGCGCGCAGCACGCGCCCGCCGTCCATCGGGAAGGCCGGCACCATGTTGAACAGCACCAGCATGACATTGACCAGCAACAGCCGCTCGGCAAGCGTCGCGTTGTCGAAATCTATGGCCGTCATCTGGCTGGTCCCCAGTCCGAAGCCCGCCATCAGCACCCCGGCGATCGCCACGTTGACGAGCGGACCTGCCAGCGCCACCAGCAGTTCCTGCACCGGCTTCTCCGGCATGCGCTCGAGGCTGGCGATGCCGCCGATGGGCGAGAGGATCACCTGCGGCGTGCGGATGCCGAAGCGCCGCGCCATGGCGATGTGGCCGAATTCATGCAGCGTCACGCACAGGAAGACGAGCAGGATGAAGACCACCGTGTCGAGGGCCGCGGCCGCGCCGCGCACCAGATAGTCCGTAACCCCGATCCAGACGAGGAACAGGAGGAAGGTGAAGTGAAGCCGGATGTCGGTTCCGGCAATGCGCCCGATGGTGAGTGACCAGCCCATGGCACGAACATAACGGCTTTCACCGAAATGTCAAGGAAAATATTCATGCGCTAGGCTTGGATGCGCGCTCCCCATGCCAGCTGCCTCACAGCTTGGGGCGCTTCTCCCGTCCCGTGTACCAGCCGCCGGCCGCCTTTTCATAGGCCAGCGCGGCCTTGAACACGCGTTGATCGTCGAAGCTGCGCCCCACGATCTGGATCGCCGTCGGAACGCCCGTCGCGGCATGGCCCGACGGCACGGACAGCACCGGGCAGTTGTGCAGCATGTTGAACTGGTGCGTCATCACCCAGCCATACTCGGGATCAACCTTCCGGCCCGCAACGGTGAAGTGCGGGTCGAAGGGATCATGGCTGGCCTTGACCGACGGGGCGTTGTTGGTCGGGCAGATGAAGACGTCATGGCTGGCGAGAACCGGTCCCAGCGTCTGGTACATGCGGTGCGCCTGCTCGAAGACCTTGTGCACATCGTCGATGCTGGTCGCCTTGCGCGCGGCATCGGCGAACTTCAGCGCGTAGCTGGTCATCAGGTCGGCGTTTTCCGTCCGCTGCCAGATGGTCTGGCGGCCGAAATGCATGGTGTTGTACCAGTGCAGGCCATTGGCCTCCACGTCCCCGGTCCAGCCGATGTCCACCTCCGCGACCGTGGCCCCCAGCTGCCGGAACACGTCCAGCGCGGTGAGCATGTTCTCCCGAACCTCCCGCTCCACCGGCACGTAGCCCAGGTCCACCGAATAGGCGATCTTCATGCCCTTGATGGAAGCAGCTTCGGCCGGAAGTTTCACCTTCTGGCGGAGCGAATCATGGTCGAGGGGGTGCGGGCCCGAGGTGATGTTCTGCATCAGCGCGGCATCCGCCACGCTCCGTGTCATCGGGCCGCAGTGATTGAAGCGGTCGAAGTTGGCGGGCGGGCCATCGGGATTGCGTCCGTGGGGCGGCTTGAAGCCGACAACCCCGCAGGCCGCCGCCGGAATGCGGATCGAGCCGCCGATGTCGGTGCCTGTCGCCAGGGTGGCAAGGCCCGCGGCAAGGGCCGCACCCGAACCGCCCGACGAGCCGCCCGGCGCCCAGTCCGTGTTCCACGGATTGCGGGTCACACCCCAGATCCGGGATTCGGTGATTCCGGTCAGGCAGAACTCCGGCGTCGTGGTGCGCGCGAGAATGATGGCGCCCGCCTTCTGCAGGCGCTCGATCATCGGGTCGGAATGATCGTCCACTGAATCCTTGAAGATGAGGGAGCCGTGCGTGGTGCGCCGGCCCGCCACCCGCTGCGCGTCCTTCACGGCCAGTGGAATGCCCTCCAGCGGGGCGGTCTTCGCGCCGCGCTTCATGTAGCGCGCCTCTGCGCGCCTCGCCTGCTCCAGCGCCTCGCCGAAATAGCGGTCGGCCAGGCAGTTGATTCGCTGATTGACCCGCTCAGTTCTCTCGACCAGCGCCTGGGTCAACTCCACCGGAGAGAGCTTCCGCGCCCTGAAAAGCGCCAGGGCAGCAGTGGCGGAGAGATAGCAGAGATCCTCGTTACTCATGGACAAGCCTCGTTGCGAAGCGGTAGGGAGAGCGCCAGTTGAACAGGAACAGGGGAGAGAAGTCCATGGCTGGAAGGCTTGCCGGAAAAACAGCGATCGTCACCTCCGCGGGGCAGGGCATTGGCCGCGCCTCCGCCATCTGCATGGCGGGGGAAGGCGCCAAGGTCTGGGCCACCGACATCAACAGCGAGGCGCTGGCCGCGCTTGCGGCCGAACACCCGGCAATCGAAACCTTCACGCTCAACGTGCTGAAGCAGGAAGAGGTGGATGCGGCGGTATCGCGCGTCGGCACCCCGGACATCCTGTTCAATTGCTCCGGATACGTTCACGCCGGCACCATCATGGAGACGGACGACAAGGCCTGGGACTTTTCCTTCGACCTCAACGTCAAGGCGCATTACCGGATGACAAAGGCCTTCATGCCGGGCTGGCTGCAGCGCGGGCATGGCGTTGTCATCAACATGGCCTCCGCGGCCTCCTCCATCAAGGGTGTCCCCAACCGCTTCGTCTATGGCGCCACCAAGGCCGCCGTCATCGGCATGACCAAGGCGCTGGCCGCCGATTTCACCTCGAAGGGCATCCGCGTCAATGCCATCTGCCCGGGCACGGTCGACAGCCCCTCGCTGATGGACAGGCTCAAGGCCACGGGTGATTTCGAAGCCGCCAGAAGCGCCTTCATCTCCCGCCAGCCGATGGGCCGCATGGCCCGTGCTGACGAAATCGGCATGCTGGTGGTCTATCTGGCAAGCGATGAGGCAGCCTTCGTCACCGGCCAGACATTCGTGATCGACGGCGGCTGGTCGATCTGAGGCACTCTTCCGGGCGAAGCCCGCATTTATCGGAAGCCATTGGCAAGGCCGCGTTTCTCGGCATAGGATGCCGGGAAACGGGCCCGCAGAATGGCCCGGGGAGGAGCAGAACTTGTCATCAGGCCAGGCCGCCATCCAGGCGAAGGGCGTCACCAAGCTATTCCAGGGAGCCGGGCAGGACGCCGTCAAGGCCCTCGATGACGTTTCGGTCGCAATCCGGGAGAATGAGTTCTTCACGCTGCTGGGGCCTTCCGGTTGCGGGAAGACGACGCTTCTGCGCCTGATCGCCGGTTTCGACTTCCCGACCGAAGGCGACATCCTGCTCCATGGCCAGAACATCGCGCCGCTGCCGCCCTACAAGCGGCCGGTCAACACCGTGTTCCAGAGCTATGCGCTGTTTCCCCACATGACGGTGGGCCAGAACATCGGTTTCGGCCTTGAGATGCTGGGCAAGCCGAGGGCTGAGATTGAGGCCCGCGTCAGCGAGATGCTGAAGCTCGTCCAGATGGAAGAACTCAGGAACCGCAAGACCAGCCAGATCTCGGGCGGGCAGCAGCAGCGCGTGGCGCTGGCCCGCGCGCTCGCCCCCGCGCCTAAGGTGCTGCTCCTCGACGAGCCGCTCTCGGCGCTTGACTACAAGCTCCGCAAGGACATGCAGATCGAACTGAAGCGGCTGCAGCATGAAACGGGCATCACCTTCATCTTCGTCACCCATGACCAGGAAGAAGCCCTCACCATGTCGGACCGGATCGCCGTCATGTCGAAGGGCAAGATCCTCCAGGTGGGCTCGCCGCGCGACATCTACG
>NZ_JBIICB010000365.1:0-3357 GCF_044239095.1 Aestuariivirga sp.
ATTCCGTCCCCACGCAGCGATGACCGCCGCAGTGTAGGTGCCGCCGCGCTTCGACATGATAGTCTTGTTTCCCTGGATGCGGAAGTTGCCGCCGATCTCGCGGGCGAGGCGCTCGCCCATGTGGATGAAGCTCTCGTCGCGCATCTCGAAGTATTTGCGCTTTATAGAGGCCAGCGACGGGTCGATCTCGATCTCCGTGACGCCCGCCGTCTGGCCCGCCTCCTTGAGGATGCCCTCGAGCAGCGCGTAATAGGCTTCGCGGAGCCTCGCAGTCGAGATAGTGGTTGGCGCGCGATTTCTGGACCCACTGCGGCTTGCCGGTGGCGCCGTCCACGACGCGGACTTCAGATACGAGTTGCTTTGCGTAATCCTCATCAATATCGTCGGGCACGATGAACGAGCCCGGCTGGTCGAGAGGTGTCCGAATGCGCGAGACCAGCAGCGACTTGAAGAAGTCGGTCGAGAGCCAGACAAGGTCTATGGAATAGGACGCCTTCTTGCCCTTGGCAGTCACCTCGATCTTCGACACCCGGTACGGCGGTGACATGGTGGAACGGCCCTTGGTGGGAGAGACCAGCCACGGGTAGCGCCGTGTAAATTCATAGACCTTGTGCTCGTCACCCGCGTCCGGCTTGTTGGGCCTGAACCCTGAGTCGACAAAGACCCGCTCGATCTGCAGACCCACAATCGGCGATAGCATCAGGTCGGCAAGAGCGTTCCATACCTCGTCATCGTCGGTGGGGCCGAAGAGTTGTCCCCGGTCGATGAGCCAGGAGCGCCCGCGTGCGCCGAAGCCCCGGATCGTGTAGTAGAGCGACAGCTTCTGGACATCAACGCCCATGCCAAGACGGAGAACACCGTCGGGAACTTCCTTTAGTCGGTAGGGCTGCCGCCGCTGGAAGATTTCCTGCCAGTCGAGCGCATCCCGCCCCGCTGCCGGGGTGAAGCATTCGCCGAACCCGGCATTGAGCGCCGTCTGCACCTGGTCGGGATCGCCCGAGGCCAGGGCGCGCACATAGCGCTCGATCCTCATGCCCCAGGAAACGAAGGGGCTGGCAAGCCCGCTGGCCCAGAAGCTGATCACCGCATTGTCAGGGGGCTCGCCCCGGACTTCTCCTTCCTCTACCCATTGTCCCGGGGCGACATAAAGCCCCCGGGCATTCATCTCCTGCTTGTCGGCATCCTGGTGCAGCCCACCGCAATGGGGACATTCCAGCTGGGCCGCCTTGGCGGCTTCCGCCGGCGTTGCATTCTCGGGCCAGCGCATCTGCTCGAAGCGCGGCACGAAGTATTTATCGCAGTGCAGGCACGGCCAGCAGAAGTGGTGCCGGGTGCCAGACTGCCAGAGCTTCCAGATGGCGCTCTCCACCGCCTCGGGGACGGCGATCTTCCAGAACCGGAGGCCGTTGCGTTCATCAAGCTCGCTTTCGATCAACCCGCGGGACGGCGTGGACGTGATGGCGGTAACGAAGTCGGCATAGGTCTCGCCGCGTGCCTCCACCAGCCCAAGCGGATCTCCCTGCCCCTTCACGTTTGCCAGCATCTCGTCGTACTCGTCGACCAGCGCGAGCGCCGCGGGGCTCGACTTGAGCGCGGCAGAGGATCCCGCGTGAGCAAGGCGCACCGGCACCCCCGCCACGATCTTGAGCGTCTTCTTCATGCGCTTGCCGCGGACAACCTTGGCCGACAGCGTCTCCGCCTCGTCCAGCAAGCTCATGAGGCGCGGCTCGAACTGGTCGGTCAGGAAGTCCCTGATGGGGCCGACGTAGAGAATCGGCGCCGGGCGTTGATCAAGGCGCGCACCGATGAGGTCGATCAAATTTTCAGTTTTGCCACTTTGCGCAGAACACACCATGACCACGCGCTTGTACGCTCCGCCATGCACCGCCCGCGCCATCGGCACCATGTAGGGCGTGAGCCACGGATCCCGCGGACCCGGCAGACCCGAGGTCTCTGGATAGACCCTATGAAGCCGCGCCCACTCGTCAGGCGGCAGCTTCGGTGAGGGCCGAAGGATCGCTTCCGCCAGCCTCCAGGCCTTGACCCTCTTCTGCGGTTCGCCGGGCACGGCACGAACGGACGGCTTCACGGCAGCAGATGTCCATCATGCGACATGCGCGCCTCCACTTTCCCGGAGCAAGGATGGCTGCGCCATAGGGCACCGAACCTTTCCTTAGCCGCGCGCCAAGGAAAGGATTTGCCGATATAGTATTTTAGCCATGTCGCAATAGTTGCAATTACGCCGATAGGTGACCTTCGTCCTTCAGAGGCGAGAACGGATCAAGCAGCATGACGCCAGTGCGTTCGACATCGGAAATGTTGCGCGTCACCAGTGTCAGGCCATGAACCTTGGCCGTGGCGGCGAGAAGACCATCGATGAACGGCACCTGATCCGGAACGCCGAGCAGCGCCCACATTTCAGCAATCGGTTCGGTGATGGGCAGCACCCGGTCAGCCAGTCCGGCACGCATGTGGGAAAACCAGCCATCAAGCCCCTTCGCCTGCTCGGGATCGTGGCGGCGCTTCAGCTCTATACCGCGCCTGATCTCCGCGAGGACAATCACGCTGGTGCCAATCTCCTTCACCGGCGTCGCAGCAACCCACTTCGCGACATTGGGATGGGCCCGGTCTCGCTTGCGGATCTCAGAAATCACATTCGTGTCGACGAGGAACCTCACAGGTCAACCTCGCGCCAGCCCTTCTGGCGCGGCTGACCAAAAACACCCTCGAAGGCTTCTTCCGGAAGGTCGGAACCGAAGACATCAAACGCGGTCCGCTTCCCTCTTTCCCCGAGTGCCTGTTCGAGGACCGACCGCAGCATCCTGGCCCGGTCCGGCTCACCGCGCAGCGTTTCCGCCAGTCCGCGGATCAGGCCTGCATCCGCCCTGTCAGCCTGCACCTCCACGCGAACCAGGCCGCGCGCGGCAGCCCGGCGACGGGTCGTGGCGGACGCCTTCTTCTGGGATGCGCTTGCCATGTTCGGTTCTCCGTCGTTTCAGTTGTCTCGGTTATATCACCGGATGACTGGCCTTGCCAATGTAAAACCGCAACCCCTGCCTCAGTAACCACCGCGGGCCGGGATTGCGCTGGCGTGACCACGGACATTGGCTTCACCCATCGGCAGCCTCGCCTCGGGACAGAGCATGGCTTCTGCCAGCCTCCATACCTTCCGCCTTTTCTGCGGCTCGCTGGGAAAGGCGCGACAGAATGCCATCGATCTCCGTTTCAACCTTCTGGCGCTCGGCCACGATGCGGGTCAGCCGGGCGGGAAGCCCTGCCAACTCCGACCTCACCATGCCAGCCAGCTCCGCCATGTCGTTCAGCGCATCCTCGACCGGGATCAGTTCCCGTGAGCGC
>NZ_JBIICB010000366.1:0-3356 GCF_044239095.1 Aestuariivirga sp.
GCTGCGGCAAGGTGGTGCTGGACTGGACATAACACCCCCTCGCCCCCGCAGGGGGAGAGGGCAGGGGTGAGGGGGTGCGTCAGCGAGTCCCGAACCAGAAACTATGCAAAGCCCGGCCAGCACCTCACTTCAACGATCCCACGCGCGGACAGACCCCCTCACCCTTCCCTCTCCCCCGGTGGGGGAGAGGAATGAAAAGCGCACGCGTCCTGCCAGCCTTGCCATTCCCGCGCCCCGGGGTTACGGAGAAGCCAGCAACCCCCGTAACCACCTCGCGAGTCCGCCGATGCTCACTGCCTATGGAGCGGCCAATGGCTGCCTGACGGAATTCGAGGCCGCGGCCTCCCCCGCGGTCCCGCCCGACTGTGTCTGGCTGGATCTCGTCGAGCCCACGGCGGAGGAGGAAGCCGCCGTTGAGGCCGCACTCGGCATCGACATCCCCACACGCGAAGAGCTGGCCGAGATCGAGGCCTCCTCCCGGCTCTACCAGGAGGATGGCGCGGCCTTCATGACGGCGAACCTTATCCGCCGCGGCGACCATGACGAGCCCGAATCCTCGCCCGTCACCTTTATCATCAAGGATAACACCTTGATCACCATCCGCTATCACCACCCGCAGGCTTTCCCGGCCTATGTGAAGCGGGCGATGAAGCCCCAGTCCACCTCCATGACCGGCTGGGGCATCCTCATTTCCCTTCTCGAAGCGGTGGTGGATCGTGCGGCTGACCATCTGGAGCGCGCCGGCCAGATCGTGGATGAGACCTCGAAGAAGACCTTCGGCGCCAAGCGCCAGCTCTCCGGCATCCACAAGCCGAACCCGCGCCGCGGGGTGAACCTGCAGGAGCTGATCGAGAACATCGGCGAGGAGGGGGACTTCGTCTCCAAGATGCGCGAAAGCCTGGTTTCCATCGGCCGCATCGTCGCCTTCATGCAGGCCATCACCGACCAGATGCGCGACAACAAGGAGCTGAAGGAGAGCAAGGTCCGCATCAAGACCCTGCAGCGCGACATCGTCTCGCTGACCGACCATGCCACCTTCCTCAATGGCAAGATCAGCTTCCTGCTGGACGCCGTGCTGGGCCTCATCTCCATCGAGCAGAACGGCATCATCAAGATCTTCTCGGTCGCCGCCGTCGTCTTCCTGCCGCCCACGCTGGTGGCCTCCATCTACGGCATGAACTTCGAGGTCATGCCGGAGCTCAAATGGGTTCTGGGCTATCCCTTCGCGATCGTGCTGATGATCTTCTCGGCCATCCTGCCCTTCCTCTACTTCAAGCGGAAAGGCTGGCTGTAGCGAAAATCTCTCAAAGGGTGTGAGTAAAGTCACTGCATCAACCTTGCCGATCACGCCCATGGCAAACCCGTCCCGCCCCCGCAGGCAGGGGCGGGTTTGCTGCATTGACTTGGGCAGGTCTGGCCGTTACTCCCGGCGCCATGACAGCGGGAAAGGCGCCGCAAGGCATATGATCGTTCTGTGGGTCGCGCTCGGCGGCGGCATTGGTGCTGCGGCACGCTATGGCGTCAACGTCTGGTCGGGCCGCGTCCTCGGAACGGAGTTTCCCTGGCATACGCTGATCGTCAACGTCGTGGGATGCTTCATCATGGGCCTGCTCACCGGCCTCATGGCGCAGAAGCTGAACCTGAGCCCGGAGGCGCGGGCCTTCCTCACCACCGGCATCCTCGGCGGCTTCACCACCTTCTCCGCCTTCTCGCTCGACGTGGTGCTTCTTGTGGAGCGCAAGGCGATGCTCGCGGCGGGCGCCTATGTGGCGGCCTCGGTGCTGCTTTCGATTGCGGCCGTCTTCGCAGGGCTGCATCTGATGCGCACGCTCGCGCCATGAATGAGGTCAAGCGCCATGTGGTGACGGCGGATGAAGCCGGCATGCGGCTGGACCGCTGGTTCAAGGTCCACTTTCCGCAGGTGACCTTCGCCTATTTGAACAAGCTCACCCGCACCGGCCAGGTGCGTGTTGGCGGTGCCCGCGCCAAGACCAATACGCGGCTCGAGGCCGAGCAGGAAATCCGCGTGCCGCCGCTCGCTTTCGACACCCGCCCCGCCGACCTGCCCAAGAGCGAGGTGAAGCCGCTCTCCCCGCAGGAGCGCCGCCTGTTCGACTCGATGGTGATCCATGAGGACCGGGACATCTTCGTGCTGAACAAGCCTTCAGGCTTCGCCGTGCAGGGCGGCTCCAAGACGCATCACCACCTCGATGGGTTGCTGATGGGCTTGGGCGTGGAACTGGGCGAGCGCCCCTTGCTCGTCCACCGGCTTGACCGGGATACGTCAGGCGTCATCGTCATTGCCAAGCGCCGCTCCATTGCGTCCGCCCTCGGCAAGCTCTTCGTCACCCGCGCCGTGAAGAAAACCTACTGGGCCCTCGTCAAGGGTGTCCCGAAGCCCGCCCAGGGCCGCATCGAGGTTGCCCTCATCAAGGCCAAGGGCCCGGAGGGAGACCGCATGCGCGCCTCGCGTGAAGGTGAGGAGGATGACGAGCAGCGCGCCGTCACCTTCTATTCCATCATCGACAAGGCCCCGCCGGTGGCCTCCTGGGTGTCGTTGAAGCCCGTCACCGGCCGCCAGCACCAGCTCCGCGCCCACATGGCCCATATCGGCACCCCGATCATGGGCGATGAGAAATATGGCGGTCTTGAAGATCTGCCGGAGGGCATGGACCGCAAGCTGCACCTCCACGCCCGCCGCATCATCTTCCCGCATCCGCGCGAGGGCACGATCGACATTACCGCGCCCCTGCCGGACCACATGCTGAAGAGCTTTGGCATGCTGGGCTTCGACGCCAGCCGCTTCAGCGAGGGCGAGGGATGAAGCTCGCCATCTTCGACGTTGACGGCACGCTGGTCGACTCCGCCACCATGATCGCCGCTTCGCTCACCCGCGCCTTCACGGCGGAAGGCCTCACCCCGCCGGACCGCACGGCGATGATGTCCATCGTCGGCCTCTCGCTCTTGGAGTCGATGCGGGTGCTTGCGCCGGAGGAAGACCACGCCAAGCATGAGCGTCTGGGGGCCGCCTACAAGCAGGCTTTCTGGGACTTGCGCGCCGCGGGCAACCACACCGAGGAGCTGTTCGAAGGCGCCCATGACCTGCTGGCGAAACTCCGCGCGCGGGACGATGTTCTGCTCGGCATCGCCACCGGCAAGTCACGCCGCGGCGCCGCCCATCTGATCGAGAAGCATGGCTATCAGGGCTGGTTCGTGACGGTTCAGACCTCCGACGACCACCCCTCGAAGCCCCATCCCTCGATGATCGTCACCGCCCTGGCGGAGACGGGCCTCGACCCCGCCGCTGCCATCATGATCGGTGACACGAGCTATGACATCGCCATGGCCCGCGCCGC
>NZ_JBIICB010000102.1:0-13281 GCF_044239095.1 Aestuariivirga sp.
GTTTCTGAAGCAGTGGGCAATGAACCTGACGCTGATGAATGTGGCGATGCGCAAGTTTGGTCGGGCGGTGCGGCTGCCGGATGCGAAGGTTCCGGCCACAGATGGCTCGGGGCTTTCGAAATCGGCGGTTTCCCGGCGGTTTGTCGCACTGACCCAGCAGAAACTCACCGACTGGATGTCGTCCGATCTCTCGAAGCTCGATCTGGTGGTCATCCAGATCGATGGAATGCATCTCGATGACAACCGGCTCGGCCTGCCTCCGGACCTGCGCCGGTCGCTGGCCTGCACCAACATCATCGAGAGCATGAACAGCATCATTCGCCAGGTGTGCCGGAATGTGAAGCGCTGGCGGAACGCGAAGATGGGATTGCGCTGGACCGCCGCGGGCATGCTGGAGGCCAAGAAGGGCTTCAGGCGCCTCAAGGCCCACAAGCATCTGCCGGTGCTCAAGGCCGCCCTTCAAAACCATCGTAGCGCTCAATCAGCCACCCCGGCGGTTGACCGCCTCGCTGATGCCGCATAACGTTCAACCAGCAACGCCAGCCTTGGCAATTTCAACAGAGTGCGGGACATCCCCTTATACGTCGTCAGCGCGACGCCGACGTAATCGTGGCGGCGCCGCTCTGATTTGATTGACTTACAAAGCTTGGAGTTCGCTAGATGACGCATGGCAGCCGCTTTCCTTCAACTCATCCGAATGCGGTGTCGCAGGACGTCACGCAGCGGGCAGCCGTTCCGGTTGCGCGCCACCATTTGCTCCGCTCCGTATCGCTCGCCGGGGTGATCGCCATTCTCGCGATGACTGCGCCGGATGCTTTCGCGCAGGCGCTTACCCCGGCCTCCGGCGGCGCTGGCGGCGCTGCGGGAGCAGGTGCAGGCGGAGCGGGTGGCGCTTATGATCTCGGCGGATCAACCGCTGCGACGGCGGGCGGCGCGGGAACAGGCGGCGGCGGAGGAACAGCTGGTGCGGCAGGGGCTGACGGAGGCGCTGGCGGCACGGCGTCCGCGCCCACGCCCTATGCCGGGGCAAGCACCATTACGTCAGCGGCGACGGGCGGCGATGGTGGCGGCGGAGGCGGCAATGCCACGACGGACACGAGCAGTGGTTGATCCGGCGGTGCGGGCGGCGCCGGTGCCGACGGAATAGCCGACACGGGCACCACGCCGCTCACGAATCAGGCGAACCTTACGGGCGGTGCCGGCGGTGGTGGTGGCGGCGGCGGATCGGGTTTCTCGCATCTGCTCGCCTCGCAGGTAGGTCAATATCCTTATATTGGTACCCAGGGCGGCGGGGGCGGCGCAGGTGGGGGAGGCGGCTACGGCGGTTCCATTGGCGCCTCGTCGTCGCTGATCAACACGGTGACCGGCGTGATGACAGGTGGCGCGGGCGGTACTGGCGGCGCGGGCGGCATGGGTGGGCGCGGCGCAGGCGGCGAGAACGGGAAATATCTCGCGGGCTATCGGGGCGGGACCGGGGGCATCGGCGGCACTGGAGGCGCGGGGGGCATTGGTCTCATGACCGGTGGACTGGCGATGAACAGCGGCGCTATCGCCGATGGCGCTGGCGGTGCCGGCGGCCTTGGTGGCGCTGGTGGCCCCGCCGGTCCTGCCGACCCTGTGCCTACGGCTGGCTACTCGGGTACCGGGCTGCCCAAACTCCTGCCTTCAAATGGGTCAACACCGCACTTGGCAACATCAAGGCCGCCATCACCGGAACCTACCGCTCCATCAATAGCAAGCACGTGCCGCGATATCTCGCCGAATTCGAATACCGCTTCAACCGCAGATACGATCTCGCCGCCATGATCCCGCGCCTCTCTTGGGCCGCGGTACGAACCCCTCCAATGCCGTATCGCCTGCTAAAGCTGGCTGAAGTTCATGCGTAATCAGGAAGTGTTTTGGCTCAGCCTTGAACCTCTTGTCTGAGAAGCAGGAACCCGATCATCGCGATGCTCTCACAGCATCAGGCCGTTGCCGCCGCAAACGGAGAATGTGATTCTCAATTTCCCGTTGAAGCTTCTCGACGTCTCCTTTGGCCAGGAGATCGCGCAGGCGGCGGTGTTGTGGTCCCATGATCTTTGCATCGCGTTCATCCCGAATTTCGTGGCCGAAGACGATGAAAACATGACGCGCGAGCGCCTCCCACAAGGTCGCGACAATGGCGTTTCCGGAGAGACGGCAGATCTCCCGATGGAAACTCAGGTCCGCCTTGCTGACCTCGATCCACTCCAGCCGCTCGGCTGAGCGTTCCATATCGATAATGATCTGATCCAGACGGGCAAGCACGGCGGGATCTCGCTTGCAGATAGACGCGGCGTCCACCAGCGCCAGACGTTCGAGGGCAATACGCGCTAGGCAGATCTGGTTTACCCGCACATCGTCGAACGTGGCAACCCGCGTGCCGCGGTGCGGAAAGCTTTCCAGAATGCCCTGCGCCTCTAGGATCTTGAGGGCTTCGCGAAGAGGAACGCGGCTCATGTTCAACAGGCTCGCAAGTTCCGTTTCGATGATCCTCTCCCCTGGCCGCAGCGCGCCAGCCGAAATGCCAGCGACAATGGCGTTTGCTGCCTGCTCCGCCAGGCTCTGGGCCCGCGCCATGCTCAGGGCGGGTATGGCAGGGACGGCGGATTGTGCTCTTTTCAGCATTCGGGCTCTCTTTTTCAGAGGGAGGACGTCAGGATGGACGGCGGATATGAACAATCCCTTGGAAGACTGCAACCCCGAATTGCTTTGGATCCTCACAGATGAGCGTCTCCGGAATGGTCCGGCAACAGCCATGCATCGTCGCGGTTTCGATGAAGGCCTTGATGATGTCGGGTGGTGCGTCGGTTTCGCCGAACCCGTAGCGGCCCTCGTCGTCAAAGATCTTCACGATGACATTGCTGGCAAGGCCATCGAGACCGTCCCGGTCGACTTCCGGAACGACCAGCGGAATGACCTCGATCCGCGCAATCGGGCAAACGCTTCGAAAGCGATGCCTGGCAGCTTTGTTAATCGCCTCAGTAGTCATGCCGCTGCCTCCAAAACTACTTGCACCCGATCCATTCTTGTATACATTTAGCATATTAGCTGAGCGCTGGGCAGATCCAAATGCGGACGTGACCTAGCGCTCCACGCAGGGAGATGGCCATGGTGGGCAAGTTTGATAAGCGCCGCGTCTATGTTACTGGCGGATCAAGCGGAATCGGCGCTGCAGTCGCCGCGGCCATGGCCGCGGAGGGCGCCCACGTGGCAATCGGCGCGTCGCGGCGCGCTGACCAGGCCGAAGCTGCTGCCGCGGCACTTCGCTCGCAAGGCTGGCGCGCCGTCGTCGTGAAGGCCAATCTCGCGAACCGCGCAGAGACCGATCGCGCCGCAGACGAGGTGCTGCGGGAACTGGGCGGCCTCGACATCTTCGTACACTGCGCCGGTATTGACGTAACCCAGACCAATCCGACCCATGCCACGCCGGACGAGACATGGGACCAGATGCTGTCCATCCACTTGACGGCGGCCTTCCGCCTTTCCAAGCGGCTGTTGCCAGCTCTACTCCACGGTGAACGTCCATCGGTCACCTTCGTCGGCTCCGTGGCAGGGCTCGTCGCGTGGGAAGGTGATGTTGCCTACAACGTTGCGAAGGCCGGCTTGCATCACCTTGCCCGCTGCATCGCTGCCGATTACGCCAAGCAGGGCTTGAGGGCCAATGCGATCGCTCCCGGCGTGATCGATACCCCGCTCACGCGCGGCTATGCGTCCGGCATGGAGGGGGGCGAAGAGGCCGGTATGAAAGTGCTCTCGGGGCTCCATCCGATAGGACGCTATGCCACGCCGGACGAAGTCGCAGCCACCGTTCTGTTCCTGTCCTCTGATCAGGCTGGTTTCATCACGGGTGCCATCTTGCCGGTCGATGGCGGGATGACAATGATCTGAGGAGATGGACGCATGGCACAGATCGAAATGCTGGCGGCAATCTGCTGCGAACCGGGCGAGGGCGACGTTCTCGACCTGCGCCGAGTGCGCGTGGATGATCCTCATGAAATGGAAGTGCGCGTGAAGCTCGAGACCACAGGAATCTGCCGGTCCGACATCCACTATCTGCGCGGCGTCTGGGCTCACCCGAAGCCGGTCATCCTCGGCCATGAGGGATGCGGCATCATCGAGTCGGTTGGGCCCGGCGTGCCGAAATCACGAATCGGCGAGAAGGTGGTCCTGACGTTTACCCCGTCCTGCGGCCATTGCCGATTCTGCGTAGAAGGACGGGTAGTGCTCTGCGAGGAGGTGGCGCGCGCGGCTGCACTTGGCACCATGTGGGACAATACCACCCGCTTTTTCGACATGGACGGCAGGCCTCTCCATCACCTTAGCCTCGTGTCTTCATTCTGCGAGTACACCGTGGTACCGCACAATGGCGCCATTCGCATTCCGCAGGAGACTCCTTCCGACCAGGCATGTCTGCTGGGATGCGGGGCGATGGCCGGCATTGGAGCGGCCGTCAATACGGCGCAACTGCGCCCGGGCGACAGCGTCGCGGTGTTCGGGTGCGGCGGCGTGGGCCTCAGCGTGATCCAGGGCGCGAAGCTCTGCAATGCGCTCCCGATCATCGCGGTCGATGTGCGCGCGGAAAAGGAAGCGGAGGCAAGGCGCTTCGGCGCAACACATTTCGTCAATGCGTCCTCGACCGATCCCGTTGCCGCGATCCGCGACATCACCGCAGGTGGGGCAGACTTCACCTTCGAGGCGACTGGCAATGTCGAACAGGCCGAGCTTTGCTACAAGGCCACGCGGCGCGCTGGCACTACTGTTCTCATTGGCCAGCCGACCGAGAACGCGATGGCCGGCTTTCCGCCCTACGGGATCGCGCAGGACGAGAACCGCATCATCGGCTCAAGCTACGGGTCCACGCGCCCGATGATCGACTTTCCCAAGGCGCTGAGACTGGTGAAGCACGGCCTGCTCGATCTTGAGGGACTCGTAAGCGAGGTCTGGCCCTTCGAGAAGATAAACGAGGCGATCGCGCTGGTGGAAACCGGCCGGGTAAATCGCATGGTGCTGAACTTTCCAGGGACGAACTGAAGTTGAACCGGAACGACCACAGAAACCAGGGAGACCAAGTCATGAAGAGCCTATCGCAGATCAACCGCCGGCATTTTCTGAAGGGAACCGCCGCCGCTGCCGGTGCCAGTATTGCTGCTCCCGCCATCGTGCGCGCAGCCGACCGCGAGCTTCGTATTCTGACATGGGAGGGATACGCCGGCCCCGAGTGGCTCGACAAGTTCAAGTCCGATACAGGAGCCACGGTGAACATCGTCTATGCGGGATCTGCCGACGAGATGTTCGCGAAGATGCAAGGCTCGCAAGCGGCCGACTTCGACATCTTGTCATTCGACACCTCGCTCTTCCCACGCTACATCGACGCAAAGCTGATACAGCCCATGGATCCGTCGAAGATCCCCAACATCAAGAACATCGCCCCCGAATTTGCAGGCGTCAAAGCCGTCATGCGGGGAGATGACCGCTATGGCCTGCCTTTCGCGTGGGGCTCGCTGCCGCTGGTCTACGACACGGCGGCGTTCCCGACAGCTCCTGAGTCCTGGGAAGTGATGTGGGACGAGCAGTACGCCCAGCAGATGCTGTGGATGGATGACGCGAACAACTCCATCACGCTCGCGGCGCTCATCGTCGGCGCCGCCAATCCCTATCAACTGACGGATGAGGATTTCGCCAAGATCAAGGACAAGCTTATCGCTCAGAAGAAGCTGTCTCTCAGCTACTATGCGGGCTTCGACGACGGCGTGAATCTCTTCGCGCAGAACGCCATCAAGCTGATGTTCTCCATGGGAGAGCCGCAGGTTCCGGCTCTGGTCAAGAAAGGCATCGCCGCAGCACTCACCATTCCTAAGGAAAAGGCTGTCGGATGGCTCGACTGCTGGGAATTGTCGGCAGGTGCAAAGGATCTCGATCTCGCCTATGCTTGGATTAATGCCTGCATGGACAGCGCCGTCGGGAAAGTGCTGACCGAGAAGAACGGCTACGGAAACACGACCAATGTCGACGTGAACAAGACAGCGGGCCTGACATATGGCGACAGGCTCTCCTGGCTCGAGACGGCGGAAAACTACGAGAAGCGGGTCGCCGTCTGGAACGAGATCAAGGCCGGCTGATCCCTCAGCCTGACCGATGAACGGAAGGCCGGAGAGCGTCTCCGGCCCATCTCTGGCGCACTGGAGTTTCCATGCCTCTGCACACCATCTCACCCGTCCTGACGACCGCCCCGCCGCGTCTAAAAATCACCGACATCAAGTGCCACGTGCTGCTGGCGCCCGACTTCGACGTGACCTTTACGTCGTCAGCACAGGACAGTCTCGTGGTCGTCATTTACACCGATGGCGGCGTCAGCGGCGTCGGCGAGTGCGACGCCAATCCGTGGATGGCAAAGGCCTGTATCGAAGCGCCCGGCACCCACACGATGGGCCTTTCGATCAGGGACATGCTGATCGGGGCCAATCCCTTCGAGATCGGCGAGCTTTGGCGGAAAATATACATCGGAACGGCGATGAACGGCCGGCGCGGCATGGTCATTCATGCGCTGAGCGCCGTCGAAATGGCGCTCTGGGACCTCTGCGGCAAGGCCGTGGGGCAACCCGTGCACGCACTTCTGGGCGGCGCCACGCGCAAGTCCATCACGCCCTATGCGTCGCTTCAACCGGCCGGCGGGCGCTTCGAGGAGTATCGCGACGCGCTTTGCCTGTCCGCTGAACGCGCCAAAGCCTTGGGCTTCAAGGCGATGAAGACCGAAGTCACCATGAACGGCCCCTATGCCCACAGTGGCATGCGCGAAACATACGACCGGCACACGGAAGTGCTCGCCGCCGTCCGCAAGACGATCGGCCCCGACATCACGCTCATGGTGGACGTGCAGTACCTGTGGGAGGATGCCGAGACCTGCCTTTCGGTGATCAGGGACTGGGGCGAGTTCAACACCTATTTCCTCGAGACGCCGCTGTGGTCCGACAATGTGCGCGAAATGGCGAAGCTAGTGGAGCATGCGCCCATGCCGATTGCCTTCGGCGAGTGGCTTGCCACGCGTTTCGAGTTCGAGGAACTCATGGACATCGGCAAAGTGCAGGTGGCCCAGCCGGATGTGGGCCGCGTTGGCGGTATCGGCGAGGCGAAGATCGTCTGCGACATGGCCAAGGCCCGCGGCCGCACCATCGTGCCCCATTGCTGGAAAACGGGCATCTCCATCTCGGGCACGGCGCACCTGGCCTTCGTCACCAACCACTGCGCTTTCATCGAGTATCTGCCGCCACAGCTCTGCCACGAGCGCCTCCGCAGGGAACTGGCGCATGAGGAACTGGTCCTGAATGCCGATGGCACCATCCCCCTGCCGGTCAAGCCCGGCCTCGGCGTGGAGGTCGATTGGGATGTGGTCAAGCGCTATACTGTCGCCTGAACCGGTGGGCGGCAATGGGCCTTGAACTGAGAGAGGTGACAAAGCGATACGGCACGCATGAGGTGCTGCATCCTGTCTCGCTTGCCGTTGGAAGCGGCGAATTCCTGACGCTTCTGGGACCTTCCGGGTCGGGAAAAACCACCGTGCTGCGGCTTATCGGCGGATTCACCGAAGCGTCCTCAGGCGAGATCGTGTTCGATGGCGAAAACATCACATATCTTCCCGCCAACCGGCGCCCGTTCAACACCGTGTTCCAAGACTATGCGCTCTTTCCGCACATGACCGTGCTGCAGAACGCGGGCTATGGACCGCTCGTGCAGCGCCGGACAGGCGATAAAACCCGCAAGCTCATCGACGAGACTCTGGACATCGTCGGCCTCAGCGAGCTTCGCGACCGTTATCCGGCGCAACTCTCAGGGGGCCAGAAACAGCGGGTGGCGCTGGCGCGCGCCATCATCTGCCAGCCCAAGGTCATTCTTCTCGACGAGCCGCTCGCCGCGCTCGATGCGACGCTGCGCAGGCAGATGCAGGTTTTCCTCAAGCAGATCCAGCGCCGCATCGACACGACCTTCGTCTTCGTCACGCATGACCAGGACGAGGCCATCACCATGTCGGACCGCATCGTCGTCATGAACCTGGGTCACATCGAGCAGGCCGCCACGCCGAGGGAGCTTTACTTCAGCCCGCGCACCCGCTTCGTGGCGGGTTTCTTTGGCGACAACAACCTGATCTCCGGGACCGTGTCGAATTCGAACCACATCGACTCCGCGCTGGGCAGTCTGCCTGTTGCACAACTCTCCGGGCTCCAGCGCGGCGAGAAGGTTTTGCTTGGCATTCGGCCGGAGTCGCTCAAACTCGGCAATGGCGTTGCTTCCATTCAGACGACCGTGATCGAAAGCATTTTCGGCGGCGCGCTTACCAAGTTGCTCCTGCGCCCTGCGCTGGACCCTTCGATGACCCTCGACCTGCGTATCCCCGGGACGGACAGAGGATCGGCGCCGGCATCGGGTGACGTGGTCAGTGTCACCTATGACCCAGCGGACGCCGTCGTCATTCCGGATCGTGGCTGACATGGCGAACGCGGCCACCAGATGGTTGATCTTTCTCGCCGTCGCAATCGTGCCTCTGGGCTTCATCGTGGCGCCGATCGCCAGTTTCATGATTCTGTCTCTGTTCCGCGCCGAGAAGAGCGTGATCGTCCGCGATGCGACACTCGACAATTATGTGAATTTCTTCTCAAACTGGACCTATGCCGGCACATATCTCGGCACGCTGGCCCTGTGCTTTGAGGTGATGGTGGTCTCGGTGATTCTCGGCTACCCGGTTGCCTGGTTCATCTGGCAGCAGAGGGGCTCGCGGCGCTATCTCCTCCTCCTGCTCGCCGTCGTTCCGCTGTTCATGAGCTACATCGTGAAGCTCTATACGCTGCGGTCCATGCTCGGATTGAACGGGTTGGTGAACCAGTTGCTGCTCGGCGTCGGCGTGATCGAAAAGCCCAGCCAGATCTTCCTCTTTAACCAGCGGGCGGTGCTGATTACCATGGTGGTGATCTACCTGCCCTTCGTCATCCTGCCGATCTTCCTGGCGCTCGAGCGAATCCCGAAATCGCTGCTGAATGCGTCGATCGATCTCGGGGCAGACGCATGGGACACGTTCCGACGTGTCGTACTGCCCCTCTCGCTTCCGGGCACCATCGGCGGCGCGCTCTTCGCCTTCGTCCTGGCGCTTGGTGATTTCATCACGCCGCAGATGGTCGGGGGGACTACCGGTTTCACCATCGGGCGGGTGATCTACTCGCAATTCGGCCTGGCCTATGACTGGCCCTTCGGCGCAGCCATGGCGGCTATCCTCCTGGCGACCTCGCTGGCAGGGATCATCCTCGCCGGATTGGCCATGAGCCGGCAGCGCATATGAAGATGCAGAGCGGGGGACACAAGATCGCTGTCTGGGTGACGGGAACACTGACGGTCATCGTATTCGTGCTGCTCTACGCCCCGGTGTTCATAAGCATGCTGTTCTCGCTGGTCGAGATCAGGCAGGGCAAGATCCTGTGGGATACGCTGAGCTTCAGCCCCTATGTCACGCTGTGGTCGAACACCAGCGTCACGGATGCCCTGACGAACACCGCCATCGTGGCGATCATCTCCGTCGCTGCCTCCTCCGTGTTGGCCGTCATTCTGGCCCTCTACACGGAATGGGAGGGCGCAATCGGCAGGAGAGCGCTCGAACTCACGATCTATCTTCCCTTCCTCCTGCCGCCCATCGTGACCGGATTGGCCCTGCTCGTCGCCTCGGCCGAAATGGGCCTGAACCGCGGCCTCGCAACCGTGGTGCTGGGCCATGCGGTCTTCGTGCTTGCGGTCGCTTACCGGCTGGTGCTCACGCGACTGCAGGCCCTGCCCCGTTCACTGGTGGAGGCCTCGTTCGACCTGGGGGCGAGCCGCTGGCAGACCTTTCGCCATGTGTTGATGCCACATCTCGCATCCGCCGTGATGACCGGCGCCGTGCTCGCGCTCACGCTCTCTTTCGACGAAACGCTCATCAGCACCTTCGTTGCTGGCGACCAGATGACACTGCCGCTTCGCTTGTGGGCAATGATGCGCGTGGGGTTCACGCCCGAAATCAATGCCCTGGTGACGGTCGTGCTCCTCATCACCATCCTACTCGCCGTCATCGTGGCGTGGCGCATGAAACCTAAGGGAACGGCCGAGGAGGACTGACGTGAGTAACGACAAGAGACTGAAGGACCGGGTGGCGGTGATCACAGGAGGGGCTCAAGGCATCGGCTTCGGCGTCGCCGAACGGCTAGCGGCGGAAGGCGCCATCACCATCCTGGCGGACGTGAATACCGCGGTGGCAACGGAAGCCGCTCAAAGACTTGCCGGTCAGGGCTACAGGGCCGAGGCCCTGTCCGTCGACATCGGTGACGATTCTTCCGTGGCAGAACTGGCGAAGGCCGTGGACCGCAAGCACGGACGCTGCGAGATTCTCATCAACAACGCGGCAATCGGGGCGGACACCCACATCGCGACGATGAAGATTGAAGACTACCACCGCATCATCCGCATCAATCAGGATGGCGCGGTGCGGATGGCCATGGCCTTCGTGCCCCTCATCAGGAAGGCCGGAGAGGGACGCCGTATCGTCAATGTCGCGTCGATCCAGGGCCTGCGCGGCTGGCCAAACCAACTTGCATATGCGACCGCCAAGGGCGCCATCGTGAACTTCACCCGGGCGCTCGCCTGCGACCTCGCACCCGACAACATCATGGTCAATGCAATCGCCCCGGGCTTCGTCGACACGCCCATGTCGATCCTGCCGGACGGATCGCACGAATACGACTCCGACTGGTTCCGCGATATTTATGTCAAGTATGGCCGCATACCCTTGCGGCGATTCGGCAATCCTGCTGACATGGCCGGACCCATCTTCTTTCTCTGCTCCGACGATGCCCGCTATGTGACCGGCCAGATCCTGAGCGTCGATGGCGGCGCATCGGCAACATTCTGAGGACATGCAATGACACTCGATAAACTGCGCATCCGTTCCATCGTTGCAGCACCGCTCATGGGAGACAGTCCCAAGGGCGGCTGGTCCGCCGAGATTCGGCCCGACGATTCCGTGCATGCCCTGATCGCAGTGCATACCGAAGAAGGCATCACCGGATATGGTAGCGTCTTCACCAATGGCGGATTGGTCGAGGCCGCATTGACGGTACTCGAGCCGCTATACAAGGGCGAGAACGCCCTTGAGCCCGAGCGAGTGGCCGAGAAGCTCAACCAGAACAGCTTCTGGATGGGACGCGGCGGGACGCTGACCCACACGATCAGCGGCATCGACATCGCGCTCTGGGACATTCTGGGCAAGGCGCTGGGCCAACCCGTCGGCAGGCTCCTCGGCGGCATCTACCGCACGAAGGTCAGGCCATATTGTTCGCTTCTCATGGAGGAGCCCGATCAGATGAAGGCGGCGTTGGAGCCCTTCGTCGAGCAAGGCTTCCGGGCGTTCAAAATCGGGTGGGGACCCTTCGGGCGGCGCGGCAACGCCAGGCTGGACGAGGAGATCGTTCGAGCCGCCCGCGAGACCGTCGGCGCGGACAGCCAACTCTTCATCGACGCAGGCGCAAGCGATGCCTATTGGCCCAACGGGTTGAAATGGGCACTGAATACCGCACAGATGCTCCGCGACTACGATGCCGGGTGGTTCGAGGAGGCCCTGAAGCCCGATGCCATCGACGACTTCTGCGAACTCCGCCGCCAAAGTCCCGTGCCGATCGCCGGCGGCGAGGTTCTGACCCGTCGGCAAAGCTTCCTGCCGTTCCTGCAGCGCGGCGCCTTCGACATCGTCCAGCCCGACGCCACGAAGGTTGGCGGCATCTCCGAGCAACGGCGCATCGCATGGATGGCCGAGGAGTTCGGCGTCAAGTACATCGGCCATGGTTGGAACACTGCGATCGGCGTGGCCGGGGACCTGCAGATTGCCGCCGCATTGCCGCACGCTGATATCGTCGAGTTCATCGGAGGCAGCGCCTATGTCGATGGCATCCTGACGCAGCCGTTCAATCTCGACTCAGATGGTTATCTCGAGATTCCGATGAAGCCCGGCATCGGTGTTGAGCTCGACTCGCAGAAGGTCGCGCGGTACTCCACCAATGCAGCAGCACTGTTCTCGAAATGATCTGCGGTTTTCTATAGACCGCGAGGTAACTGGGGCAGATTCCGGGGCGTTTGCGGGTTGCCGCCGAAGCTTATTCGGGTGCGGCCACCAGACCTGCAAGGCTCGGTATCTTGGGTCCTGGAATACCGAGGCGGTCGCCAAGGAAATCGTAGAAGGACACCTTGAGCCTTCTGCATGTCTTGGAAAGCCCGAGCATCACATCGCGAGCTTCCCGTCCGTTTTCGCTGACGGTCCCGCCGGAGATCTTCCGCTTTGTGACGAAGGCGCGGATGTCGTTCTCAGAACCGTTCGTATTCAGCGGGATGTCAGGACGCTCGAGAACCAGAAGCAGTTCATCCTTGTGGCGGTGGATCCGCCGCAGCAAGCCATCGAGTGTGGAATAACCAGACCGGCCGCGCTTGAAGATCCGGCTGAACTGAGCGCGCAGGGTTTCGGCTTTCTCGGGAGAGGGGAAGAGCTTGTAGTCCTTGAGACGGCCATAGAACCACCAGATCATGCGCTTCGCGATATTCACGGCGTTGCGCTGCTTGTCATTGACCGGGATGAGCTTGTGGACGAGACGCTCTGCATGCACCCAGCACAACGCGTGCTGGCCGACACGGAACTGGCCTGCATCGTCGGAGACGATCACCGTCTTCTGTAACAGGCCCAGATGCTTGATGGCGCCCCACACGCCGGCTTCATTGGCGATCAGGACAGGATCGGGCGTCACGGCTGTCTCGCGGGCTGTCAATGCTTCGACATGCCGGGCCCAGTCAGCCGGGTTATCGAAGATACGATTCTGATGAGCGGCAAAGCTGTTGATCAGTTCTTGCGGCAGGTGGCGCCCCTTCATGTATGCGAGGGCAGCATTGTTGATGACCCACAACGAAGTGTTCCCAAGAAGACGGTACAAAAAGCTCAGCCGCGACTTGGACGGGCCAGTGCGGAAGGTGGTGAAGCGGGGGGAGCCGATCTGCGTGGTATAGCAATTCCGGCCTGCGTGGCGCGCACCCGTGTCATCCACCGTGACATAGGCGCCGGAGAGACCGGCTTTCAGCACCGCCTCGTCTTCCGCCCGGAATGTCTCGAGCTTCGCCGTGAGGAGGCGAACGACCTGCCGCTTCGAGATGTTCACGCCCATGTCGTTGAGAAGTGCTGTGATGCGCTCGCAGGTAACCTGTCCGCTGGCA
>NZ_JBIICB010000367.1:0-3312 GCF_044239095.1 Aestuariivirga sp.
GCGGCAAGGTCAATCTGCAGGCGTCACAGGCCGACCTTGACGCGCTGCTGAACTCCGCCGGTGGCGGAAGCGGTGCCAAGACGGGTGGAGGCGGTGGCGGGAAAGCTGGCAATGGTTCAACCTCGTCCAGCCCGCTGCAGAATTCTCAACTTCCGCCGATCTTTCCCCCTGGCACCATCGATGACATTTACGGCGCTGGCGACGCCCTGCAGTCCTTCTCGGGCCAGGTGCAGCAATCCACGTCGGTCACCTTGGGGCTTACTGACGGCTTGGCCTCTGGCCTCGCATCATCGCTTACCGGCATCGCATTCTCTGCGCATTCCGCCGGTGATGCATTTGAAGGTCTCAGGCAGTCGGCCATGAATGCGCTGCAGAGTATCGCGGAACAGCTGCTCAACAGCGGCCTCAACATGCTGCTCGGCGGGCTGGTGCCGGGCGGCGGCCTGCTCGGCGCGCAAGGGCTCGGCAACTTCGGCGGCTTCTACGCCAACGGCGGCACGCTCGGCGCTGGCAAGTGGGGCATCGCTGGCGAGGCGGGCCCTGAGATCATCCACGGTCCGGCAAGGGTGACACCGATGGACCGCGCGGGTGGTGGCGTGAAGGTCCAGATCATCAACAACAGCGCCGCGAAGGTCACGACGCAGACCCAGGAAATGCCGGACGGCTCAATCAACATCCGCGCATTGGTTCAGGACGAGGTGATCGATACGCTGGGCGGGGGCAGGGCTGCCCGCGTGATGGGTGGCCGCTACGGAGCCCGGATCATGCCGCGAAGGACGTGAAAGGCCAGTGCAGGGCGATCTATGGGCCGCGCTGCTGCAAGCCGTCCATATGCTCGGGTGGCCATGGCTCGCCATTGCGGCGGCTGAGTTGGTGTTCTGGATTGTCTTCGCGCGCGTCGATAAGGGACCGCCCCGCGATTTGTAACGATTGCATTGGGCAAGGGCCGGATTACGAGAGCAGGCTTCTCAGAGGTTGAAACTTCCGCCCCTGTGTGGCACCGTCGAGCGGGCCGAACGGAAGCTGAAACCTCCCGCCCGGCCCTACCACTGCAACCTTGATAGGAGGCCACAATGGCTACTTCCCGAGATACCGCAAATGCGTTCGAATCCGAAAGGGCATTGCCCGACACACCTGATCTCTCAGGTCTCAGCCTGGCAGAGCTGAGCGCAGCGTATGACTTTTTCCACGATATCGCGGCGCTGAACAACAGGTTCTATTGCCAGCAGAACTTTCCTGCAGCCCTTGAAGACTTCATCGATCAGGAGGTCTTCCGCATCGACCACTTCTGTAACGCCATCGCAAAGGAGGCGCGAGAGCGCACATGCTCCGGCGGTGGCAGTGACGAGGCCATCCGCAGCAAGTTGCTGGTGCAGCATTGCCTGAACACGAATGGAGGCGATCCGTTCATCGACTTCATGGCGGGCGCTGCCGACGTGATGAGGGAAATGCAGGCCAAGGCCTGAACCAAGCGGCAGACTTATGCACAGGCCGGGGCGGGCGACTGCTCCGGCTTTTCTGCGGACGTTAGAACGTGGTTAGAAAGGCCTTTCGCGCGGAGGGTTTTGCAGCCTTCAAAATTGTTCTAACCATTTGATTTGATTGGTGAGCCCGCCGGGGTACGATCCCGGGACCCTCTGATTAAAAGTCAGATGCTCTACCGCTGAGCTACGGGCCCACGGCCGGCGGATGCCGGCCTGATTGCGGGCGGACCATAGTCGGGGGGCATGGTCGGGTCAATAGTGGAGCCCGCGCTCAGGAAATGCTAGCGGAGGGCGTAAGAGTCGCAGTGGAACGCGGAATTGAAATGACGGACATCGCCATCATCGTCCTGGCTGCAGGCAAGGGAACGCGGATGAAATCCGCTATGCCGAAGGTCCTGCACCGTGCGGCGGGGCGCAGCCTGCTGGGGCACGTGCTCCATGCGGCAAGGCAATTGTCGCCGGCTCAATCCGTCGTCGTTGTGGGCCCTGGCATGGAGGCGGTCGCTGCCGAAGCGCGGAGCGTCTTCCCGGACGCGCGTGCCGCCCTGCAGGAGGAGCGCCTCGGCACGGGCCATGCCGTGCTGATGGCGAAGCCTGCCCTGGCCGGGTTCACGGGCACGATTCTCATTCTCTATGGGGATGTGCCGCTGATCACCCCGGAAAGCCTCGCGCAACTGGCCCGGCTCGCAGACCAGTCCGGCATCGCCGTCTTGGGGTTCCAGGCGCAGGATCCGCATGGCTATGGCAGGCTGCTCCGCGATGCTGAAGGCCGCGTCGCCGCCATTCGGGAGGAGCTTGACGCCTCTTCTGAAGAAAAATCCGTAACCCTCTGTAATTCTGGAATCATTGCCGCATCTTCCGATCTGCTCTGGCCGCTTCTTGAGCGGGTTGGCAACGCCAATGCGAAGGGCGAGTATTACCTGACCGATGTCGTTGCCCTTGCCGCAGCGGCGGGATCACCCGCAGCACTTGCGATCTGCCCGGAGGCCGAACTGGCGGGCGTGAATGACCGCATCCAGCTTTCTGGTATCGAGTCGAGCCTTCAAGGGATCTACCGCCGCCGCCACATGCTGGCCGGCGCCACGCTGACGGCCCCCGAAACCGTATTTTTCTCGGCTGATACGGTCATCGGACAGGATGTTGTGATCGGCCCTCACGTGGTGTTCGGGGCAGGCGTCCGGGTGGAGGATGGGGCGGAGATCCATGCCTTTTGCCACCTCGAGGGCGCGCATGTGGGAGCAGGGGCGCGGATCGGCCCCTATGCCCGGCTGCGGCCGGGTGCGGAGATCGGATCTGGCGCTCACATCGGCAATTTCGTCGAGGTGAAGAAGGCAACGATCGGCGCGGGCGCCAAGGCCAATCACCTCTCTTATATCGGTGATGCGCGCGTCGGGCCGGGAACCAATATCGGTGCTGGCACCATCACCTGCAACTATGATGGCTACGACAAGCACCTGACGGACATCGGTGCCAATGTCTTCGTCGGCTCGAACACGGCACTTGTCGCCCCGGTGAAGGTGGGTGACGGCGCCTCGATCGCGGCGGGAACGGTGGTGACTCGAAACGTTCCTGCGGATGCGCTGGCGATTGCCCGGCCAAGCCTCGAATTGCAGCAAGGCTGGGCGGCGCGCTTCCGGAACATGAAGGCGGCGCGCAAGGCCGCAAGACACAAACAGTAAGGCAGGGTAACATGTGTGGAATCGTCGGCATCCTCGGCAATAAGCCAGTGGCGGACAGCATCGTCGAAGCGCTGCGCAGGCTGGAATACCGCGGTTATGATTCCTCCGGCGTCGCCACCCTGGTCAATGGCGGGATTGAGCGGCGGCGC
>NZ_JBIICB010000103.1:0-13201 GCF_044239095.1 Aestuariivirga sp.
GTCTTCTCCCGCTCCTTCAGCGGGAGAAGAAGGGACCCGTTGCGGAACGCAACGGGGAGATGAGGGAACAAGGGCGCTGCATACAATTCGGAGCCCCGCATTCCCTCACCTCCCCCAACTTCGTTGGGTCCCCTTCCTCTCCCGCGTTGCGGGAGAGGACGCTGGGCAAGCTGATCTCAACTGACCGCCCGCCGCTTTAGAGCATGATCTTGCGCGCGTTCTTTTCGACCAGGTGATTCCACCTGGCCGGAACGCGCGCTAGAGGTTATCCGTCGCGAAGGTATCGCAGTCGCGCAGGCTGGTCGCCTGGAAGCCGCGCTTGAACCAGCGCACACGCTGCTCGGATGAGCCGTGCGTGAAGGACTCGGGCACGACGTAGCCCTGGGACTTCTTCTGCAGGCGGTCGTCGCCAATGGCGGCGGCGGCGTTGAGGCCCTCCTCGATGTCGCCGTCCTCGAGGATGTTGGCGGAGGCATTCGCCTCCTGGGCCCAGATGCCGGCGAAGCAGTCGGCCTGCAGTTCCATCCGCACGGAAAGCGCGTTGCCCTCTTCCTGCGACACGCGCATGCGGCGTGCCGTGACCTTGCCCGCGATGCCGAGCAGGTTCTGCACATGGTGGCCCACCTCATGCGCGATCACATAGGCCTGCGCGAAATCGCCAGGCGCGCCGAGCTTGTTCTTCATGTCCTGATAGAAGCTCAGGTCGATGTAGACCTTCTTGTCTCCCGGGCAGTAGAAGGGCCCCATCGCCGACTGCCCCATGCCGCAGGCCGACTGGACGAAGCCCTCGAACAGCACGAGCTTGGGCTTTTCATAGGGCTGCCCAAGCTGCGTGAAGATCTGGTCCCAGACACGGCTGGTGGAGCCGAGCACGCGCGCCACGAATTCCTTGCCGGCATCCGATGTGGCGCTCGCCGTGGTGTTGCCGGGTGCTGGAACGCCACTGTTGTCCGTGATGTCTGTCTTTGCGTCAGGGATCGTGATCTGGCTCTCCGTGCCGCTGGGCACAGGCATTCCGCCCTGGTTCACGACCTGGAGCAGATCGATGCCGAACAGCTTCAGAATAAAATACATCGCAACCATGAACAGGATCGTCTTGAGGCTGAATCCGCCCGCGCGCCCGCCACCCATCGGGATGTTGATGCGACCGCCGCGCCCGCCGCCGGGAAATCCGAAGCCGCCACCCTGGCCGCGCCGGTCCTCGATGCTGTCATAGTCGGGCTTTTCATTGTCGAGGCGCATGTGAGACTGTCCTTGAACTGCGGCGGCCCTTCTCAGGCCCTCCGGCACCGGAATTTGCAGAGATCATAGACCAATTGCAAGCTCGGCGTGCCGATTTTTACGATCCCGGCGAGTTCGATGACCACCCCGAGCAGGGCTTCGAGTTCGGTGGGGCGGCCTGCCTCCACGTCCTGCAACATGGAGGTGCGGTGTGCGCCCACTTTCGCCGCCATCTCCATGCGCTCCTCCGCATCCACGGCGAAGCTGACGCCGAGCGCCATCGCCACGGCGCGGGCCTCCTCCATCATGACGCGGATCACCCGGCGGGTGCCGGGATCGGTGGCGAGGTCCACGAGCGTTCCGCCCGTCAGCACGCTGACAGGGTTGAAGCTGAGGTTGCCCCACAGCTTGAGCCAGATCTCGTTCCGGAGATTGGGCCGAACCGGGCTCTTGATGCCGGCTGCAGTGAGAAGGCCGCTCAGCAGGCTGGCGCGCGCTGACTTCTCACCCGTCGGCTCGCCGATGGGCATGCGGTCACCGTAGTGGTGCGCAACGACGCCCGGCGCCTCGAGCTCGGCGGCCTGCCAGACCACGGAACCGATGGCGCGCTCCGGCCCCAGCCGGTTCCAGATCTCGCCGCCCGGATCGACGCTCTCAAGCCTTGTTCCCTCGAGCGGGCCGCCGATGCCGTGGAAGTACCACCAGGGCAGCCCGTTCTGCGCAAAGAGGATCGCCGTATCGCTGCCGATGAGCGGCATGAGATCGCCGATGATGCCCTGCACGCCATGCGCCTTGATCGCCAGGATGATGAAGTCCTGTGGTCCAAGCGTGCGCGGGTCATCCGTCACGCGCGGCCGCACGAGCTGGGTTTCGCCCGCCTGCCGCAGGGTGAGGCCGTTGGCCTGCATCGCCGCCAGATGCGCCCCGCGCGCGACGAGCGAAACCTCCGCCTCGCCCTTCATCGCCAGCCGCGCACCGATATAGCCGCCGATGGCGCCCGCGCCGAAAACGCAGATTTTCGTCATGCCAGCCCCAGATTCTGGGCAAGCCCGATGCGCTGCAGCTTGCCGGTGGCGCCCTTGGGGATCTCCTCGAGGATCACGATGCGCTTCGGCACCTTGAAGGCGGCGAGCCGCTGGTTGGCGAAGTCCTGCAACTCCCGCTCGCCGGCGGAGGCGCCCTCGCGCAGCACGACGGCAGCCGCAACCTCCTCGCCGAGCTTGTCATGCGGCATGGCGAAGGTGACGGCCTGCGCCACTGCAACATGCTCCATCAGCACCTCGTCCACCTCCATCGGCGCCACCTTCTCGCCGCCGCGATTGATGATCTCCTTGAGACGCCCCGTGATCTTGAGGAAGCCGTCCTCGTCCATGAAGCCCTGGTCGCCCGTGTGGAACCAGCCGAAGGCGAAGCCTGCCTCGTTGGCCAACGGATTGCCTTCATAACCGGGCGTGACGTTGGGCCCGCGCGTGACAACCTCGCCTTCCTCACCGGGGCCGAGCAGCCTGCCATCAGGCGACATCACCTGAACCTCCGGGCCCGCCGCGCAGCCCACGAAACCCGGCTTGCGCCTGCCCGGCGGCAGCTGGTTGGAGGTCATCTGGTGGGCGTTCTCGGTCATCGCATAGGCCTCGATGACCGGGCAGCCGAAGGCCGCTTCGAGCGCATGGAACACCGGCACGGGAAGCGAGGCCGAACTCGAGCGGATGAAGCGCAGCGGATGGGCCTTGATGATGTCCTCGTTGCGTCCGGCGCGCGCCAGGATCGCCTGGTGCATGGTGGGCACCGCCGTGTACCAGCTCGGCTTCGCCTCCTCCATTTGCGCGAAGAATTTCAGCGCATTGAAGCCTTGCGTGGCGAAAACCGATCCGCCCGCGGCAAAGGTCGCGAGCACTGCGGCGACCAGACCGTGGATGTGAAACAGCGGCATGATGCTGAGGCAGCGGTCAGCCTCCGTGAGGCGGAGCGTGCCACGGATGTTGTTGGCGGACGCCAGCAGGTTAGCATGCGTCAGCGGCACGATCTTGGGCCTTGAGGTGGTGCCGGAGGTGTGGAGCACCAGCGCCACGTCAGCACTCTCGGCCGCTCCCTGCCTGACGGCGGGGCCTGCCGCGTCCCCCGAAAGCGTGAAGGCGCCGGCCTCACGCGCGGGGCGAAGCGTCAAGACCGGAATGCCCAGCCTCTGCGCGGCGGCGATGGCGGGCGATGTGCTGGCCTCCTCCACCAGCAGGGCCCTGGCCTTCAGGTCCTCCATGTAGAAGTGGAACTCATCCTCCCGGTATGCCGGGTTGAGCGGCGCGGCGGTGACAGCACTTGCCGCGGCCACGAAACTTGCCGCCATATCTGGCCCGTTGGGCAGCACCATCGCCAGCCTGTCGTTGCGCTGAAGGCCCAGGGCCCGGAGCGCCAGGAGAGTTTCCTCGCACAGGGAGGCAAACAGGCCATAGGCCAGACCGGTGCGTCCGGAGGCGGAGATGGCGGCATCGCCCGGAGGGCGGGCATCGATAAGGCTTTTCAGGATCATGCGGGCAGTCATGCGCATTTGCGCGCCCGCCGTCAACGCCACGCAATTGAAGGGCTGGCCTGCATCCGCTAAGACCCCCAGACATGACCGACAGACTCATCATCGCGCTGGCCCAGCTCAACCCCACGCTCGGGGCGATCAACGCCAATCTCGCCCGCGCCCGCAAGGCGCGCGCGCAGGCGCAGGAGGCGGACCTCATCCTGTTCCCGGAACTCTTCATCTGCGGCTATCCGCCGGAGGACCTGGTGCTGCGGCCCTCCTTTGTCGCGGCCTGCCGGGCGGCGGTGGAGGATCTGGCGAAGGACACGGCGACAGGCCCCGCCATGCTGATGGGACTTCCCTGGCGCGAGGGCCCGCATCTCTACAACTCGGTTGCCCTCCTCGCCAACGGACGCATCGAGGCGGTGCGCCACAAGTTCGACCTGCCAAATTACGGGGTCTTCGACGAGAAACGGGTGTTCGACGCAGGCCCCGCACCTGGCCCCATCGCCTTCAAGGGTGTCCGGCTCGGCGTTCCGGTCTGCGAGGACATCTGGACGGAGGAAACCTGCGAGACACTGGCCGAGACGGGGGCGGAAATCCTCCTCGTTCCGAACGGCTCGCCCTTCGAGCGCAACAAGGACGACGTTCGCCTGAACCTCGTCGTCGCGCGCGTCACCGAAACGGGACTGCCCATGGCCTATCTCAACCAGGTGGGCGGGCAGGACGAGCTCGTCTTTGACGGCGCCTCCTTCGTGCTCAATGCCGACCGCACCATCGCCTGGCAGATGCCGATGTTCGAGGAACAGCTGGCGCTTACCGAGTGGCGCCGCGAAGCGGAGGGCTGGCGCTGCGTGCCGGGCGAGATCGTGACCCTTCCAGAGAAGGAGCACGAAACCTGGCAGGCCTGCGTGCTGGGCTTACGCGACTATGTGCTGAAGAACCGCTTTCCCGGCGTGGTGCTGGGCCTCTCCGGCGGCATCGATTCCGCCGTCGTCGCTGCAATGGCGGTCGACGCGCTGGGCGCTGACAAGGTGCATTGCGTGATGCTGCCCTATGCCTATACCAGCAAGGACAGCCTCGCCGATGCCGAGGAATGCGCAAAGCTGCTCGGCGTGCGCTATGACGTGGTGCCGATCAAGCAGCCGGTCGAGGGCTTCCTTTCTGCACTCGGCCCCATGTTCGAAGGCACCACTCCCGGCATCACGGAGGAAAACCTCCAGTCGCGCACCCGCGGCGTGATCCTGATGGCGATTTCCAACAAGTTCGGATCGATGGTTCTGACCACCGGCAACAAGTCCGAGATGTCGGTCGGCTATGCGACGCTCTACGGCGACATGAACGGCGGCTACAATCCGATCAAGGACGTCTACAAGACGGAGGTCTACCGCCTGGCCTCCTGGCGCAACGGGCGCGGCTACGTTATCCCCGAACGCATCATCACCAAGGCGCCGACGGCCGAACTGCGCGAGAACCAGACCGACCAGGATTCGCTGCCGCCCTATGGCGTGCTCGACACGATCCTCGAAGCCCTGGTGGAGAACGAGATCCCCGTGGCCGACATCATCGCCGCCACCGGCTACGACGAGGCCCTGGTGAGGCGCGTGCAGCACATGCTCTATGTGGCCGAATACAAGCGGCGCCAGGCAGCGCCAGGCGTCAAGATCACCCGGCGCAATTTCGGGCGTGACCGGCGCTACCCGATCACCAACGGCTTCCGGGACGGGCAGTGAACATGACGATCGTCCGCTTCGCACCCTCGCCCACGGGACGCATCCACATCGGCAATGCGCGCACCGCCATCCTCAACTGGCTGATGGCCTGCAAGACCGGCGGGCAGTTCGTGCTGCGCTATGACGACACCGATACGGCGCGCTCGACGCAGGCCTTCGCCGAGGGCATCGCCACCGATCTCGACTGGCTGGGCATCAATCCGCACCGCATCGAATGGCAATCGAAGCGCTTCGCTCATTATGACGAGGTGTCAAACCGCCTGCGCGCCGCAGGCCGCCTTTACCCCTGCTATGAAACCGCTGACGAGCTCGACCGCCGCCGCAAGCGGCAGATGGCGCGCGGGGCTCCCCCCGTCTATGACCGCGCCGCGCTGAAGCTGACGGATGACGAGAAGCGCGCGCTCGAAACAGAGGGCCGCAAGCCGCATTGGCGCTTCAAGCTTGATGGCCGCATGGTGCAGTGGAACGACCTGATCCGTGGGGCCCAGGCGATCGACACCACGGGCCTCTCCGACCCCGTTCTGGTGCGCGAGGACGGAAGCTATCTCTACACGCTGCCCTCCGTCATCGACGACATCGACTTCGCGATCACCCACGTCATCCGCGGCGAGGACCATGTGGTGAACACCGCGGTGCAGATCGAGATCACGCAAGCGCTGGGCGGGAATGTTCCCAACTATGCGCACCACAGCCTTCTCACGGGTGCTGACGGCAAGGGCCTGTCGAAGCGGCTGGGCTCGCTCTCCATCGCCTCCATGCGCGAAGGCGGGCTGGAGCCGATGGCGGTGGTGAGCCATGCCGCCCTGCTCGGCACCTCCGACAACATCCATCCGTGCGCGGATTATGCCGAACTCGTCGAGGGCTTCGATCTCGACAAGCTGTCCCGCGCACCCGCCCGCTTCGACGAGGCAGAGCTGTCGCAGCTCAACGCCAAGCTGCTGCACCATTTGCCGTGGGACGCGGTGAAGGACAGGCTGCCCTCGGCTTCAGAGGAATTCTGGCTCGCAATACGCGGCAACATTGCGAAACTGGCGGAAGCGGCAGACTGGGAGAAGGTCGTTCTCGGCCCCGTTGCCCCGGTCATCGCCCCGGAGGACCATGGCTTCATCTCGGAAGCGCGAGGCCTCTTGCCCGCCTCGCCATGGGACGGCACAACCTGGAAAAACTGGACCGAGGCCGTGAAGGCCGCAACCGGCCGCAAGGGCAAGGCCCTGTTCATGCCGCTCCGCCTTGCGCTCACGGGGCTCGACCATGGCCCGGAACTGGCCCAGCTCCTTCCGCTCATCGGCCGGGAGAGAGTGCTTGAAAGGTTGATGGCCAACTGAGACGCGCGCCCTCTTTTCTTGAGATTTTCACTACCTTAGGATGATCCCCATCAACAGTGGAGGAGTTTCATGGCTGGTAGCGTGCGTCTTGGTGATCTGTTGCTGGGCCTCGACCTGATAAAGAGCCGATCGCCTGAAATGCCGATTTCTATCCTTATAACCCTTTTAGGAGTCGCAACACATAGTCCTGACGGACGGAAGAACGATACTCCACTTTCAATTCAACAACTGTCAAAACAGATAGGCATTCCTTACACGACCGTTTCTCGCCATCTTCGTTACTTGGGTGAATTTGAGCGTCCTGGTGAGCCAGGACTTAATCTGGTTGAAACAGACGAACTTCCATCGGACAGGCGTCAGAAATTCGTCAGGCTTACTTCAAGTGGACTATCACTTCTGAATCAGTTCCGTCACGTAGTGGGTATCCGGTCGTAGTTCGAACTTCTGGGCTTCAGAAGCACTCGACACGACGGCCATGAAAGCCAATAATACACCCATGATCCTCGTGGGCCAGTTCGACTCTCCCTTCGTGCGGCGGGTGGCGGTGACGCTGAACCACTACCACATGCCCTTCACGCGCAATGCGATCTCGGTGTTCCGGAACATTCCGGAGCTTCAGAAGATCAACCCGCTGATCCGTGTGCCATGCCTGATCCTCGAAAGCGGTGAGACGCTGATCGATTCCTCCGCCATCATCGACCATCTGGACGAGATGGCCGGCCCCGCGCGGGCCCTGACACCGGCCCATGGGCCGCAGCGGCGCAAGGTGCTGCAGGCGGTGGTGATGGCGCTGGGCACGACGGACAAGGCGGTTGCCCTGTTCTATGAGCGGTTGTTCCACATCGACAAGCACATCAACCGCGACCTGGAGAAGCGCGTGCTGTCCCAGATCCGCGCGGGGCTTGACCGGCTGGAACATGACTGCGGCGCGCCGTGGTTCTTCGACGACAAGTTCACGCAGGCCGACGTGACCATCGGCTGCATGGCGGGCTTCATGAAGCTGCGCCTGCCGGACGTGTTCCCCAATGACAAGTTCCCGAAGCTGCACGCCCTGGCGCTGCATTGCGAAACCAAGGAAGATTTCGTGAAGGCGCGGCCATCGCCGGAGGAAAGCTCAGCTGGCGCGCGGAAGTGACCGTCTTTAAGGGTGTATCATCCCTTAAGTGGCGTCATCCCGGCGAAGGCCGGGATCCAGCTTTGCATCAGCACGCGCCGACAGAAGAAGCTGGATCCCGGCCTTCGCCGGGATGACGCGACTTAGGGCGATCAACATGAGATGGGCTCCAGCCTAGAGCAGCGCCAGCCCTCCGGCCTTTTCCATCTCCGCCTCGAGCGCAGTGATACGGTCATAGGCACTGGCCTCAAGCACCGAATAGCCAGACATCAGCAGCGCCTCCCGCGCCTCCACCAGAGAAGGATCGGCGAAGGCATTTGCGAGGCCCGCGCGGAGAAGGTTGGGGTCGCCCGCCCGCGTGATCCAGGGCAGGCCTGGAACGGAGGGCGAGCGGGCGATTTCGACGAGGCCGTCGAGGTCCTGCGGGCGGTAGCGGCGCGCAAGCGCCACGCAGACGCTGTCAATGGCGCAGACATCGGCGCGGCCCTCGCGCACGGCCGCCAGCGACCGGAGGTGGCCGCCGCTTTCAATGGCATCTGAGAAGAAGCGGCCATGTTCGGCGAAGGGCGCGAAGACCAGCTTCAGCGCCAGCATGCCGGACATCGAGTCGCTGGAGTTCAGAGCGGCGCGAGTTCCCCGGAAATCCTCCAGCCGCCGCTGATCCCGCGCGAAGACGACGCTGCAGTAATTGGGCCCCTCGCAGCCATCCGCTGCGTAATGCGGCGTGGCGATGATCTGCACCTTGCCCTTCAGCGCATGGGTGAAGGGATAGCCGCAGGTCTGCGCGAAGACGAGCCCGTCATCGAACCAGGGAGACGTGTAATCATTGGGGCGCGACAGCGGCTCATCAACACCCAGATGCCGGGACAGGCCCGCCCACCAGCGGTCCGTGGCAGCCCGTGTTTCCGGCCAGTCATACATCTGCAGAGCGGCAATCATGGGAACATGCTATAGCATCGCTGAACGTCAACAAGCGATCCTCGCCTCGCACCGAATTGTCATCCACACATGAGCAGCATTTCCGTCGTCATTCCCACCCGTGGCCGCCCCCATTTCCTGAAACAGGCGATTGCCAGCGTACTGGCGCAGACCCATGCACCGAGGGAGATCATCGTCGTCGACGACGGCGTGGGGGCAGCAGAGGCGGTTAGCCACATGCACCCGTCAATCACCGTTCTCGACAACCGCGAGCGCGGCCCCGTTCCGGCGCGCAACATGGGTGTGGCTCACGCCTCGGGCGAGGTGATCTGCTTTCTGGACGATGATGACTGGTTCACCGACGAGACCTATTTCGACAAGGCGGCTCAGGCCTTCGACCGCGGCGCCGCCTTTTGCTACGCTGACGGCATCATGGCCTTCGAGGATGGGCGGGACAGCCTGCCCTTCGCCTTCCATGCCGATGCGGACACGCTGACGCGTGACAACACAATCCTGATCTCCGGCGTCATGTACCGGCGCAGCCTGCATGCGGAGCTCGGGCCCTTCGACGAGACGCTTCCCTTCTACTGGGACTGGGACTGGTATCTCCGCGTCGCGCGGGCCGGCCATGAACTGACACGCATCCCGAGCGCGGTCGTCGCGATCAGGGTCCATGCCCGCAACATGTCCGGCGATTCGCTCGAGGCACAGAGGCGGGACAATCTGAAAGCGTTTTCCACAAAGCACCAGCTTGCCCCCATCCCCCTCAAGAACCACCTCGACATCGCCACGCAAGCCCCGGGAAAGCCTCCTGAGGCGTCATCTTAAGCGCATGATATATAACACTTTTTATTGCTTTCTCGTGGGCCCGTCAGCCAATCAGCCCCGGTTCTCAAGGGTTTTCCCGATCACGCTTCTCAAAACCCGCGAAAAATAAGGGTTTTCCCGAATCGAAAGCTTTGTTAACGCTCACGGCCAGCCAACCCCAATAAGGAGAGAAATCATGGCTGACGACAAGATCCAGACGATTGCCCTTTCGAAGATCGCCGCCGAGCTGGCTGAGAAGCACGAGATGTCGAAGAAGGCAGCGGGCGAGTTCCTGAGCGCCTTCGTCGAACTCACCGTCAAGAACCTGAAGAAGGGCCACAAGGTGCGCGTCACCGGTCTCGGCATCTTCCAGGTCAAGAAGCGCCCCGCCCGCATGGGCCGCAACCCCGCCACGGGCGAAGCCATCAAGATCAAGGCCTCCAAGAAGCTGGCCTTCCGCGCCGCCAAGGAAGTCAAGGACGCGATCTAAGCGCCTCACCCTTTTCTCTTGAAGTGGCCCTGCCTTGCGGCGGGGCCATTTCTTTTGTGCGGATGAATTCTTTTCACCGCCCACGCTGATTGCAGGCACCATCGCCGCGGGCTAAAACCGCTGGCGAAAGCTCCATTCCATAAGGATTATTCCATGAAAACCCAGGCTCGTGTCGTGGTGATCGGCGGCGGTGTCGTCGGCTGCTCGGTGCTCTATCATCTCACCAAGGCCGGCTGGAAGGACGTGGTGCTGGTCGAGCGCGACATCCTCACCTCGGGCTCCACCTGGCATGCCGCCGGCGGTTTCCATACGCTGAACGGCGACCCGAACGTCGCCAAGCTGCAGGGCTACACCATCGCGCTCTACAATGAGCTGGAGCAGATCTCAGGGCAGGCCTGCGGCCTGCACCGCTCGGGCGGACTGATCCTGGCGGACACGCCGGAGCGCATGGAATGGCTGAAGATGGCGCACGCCCGCGCGCGCTATCTCGGCCTCGAGACCGAAATCATCTCCATGGCGGAAGCCAAGAAGATGCATCCGCTGCTGGAGGAGAAGCACTTCGTCGGCGCCATGATCGACGCCGCCGACGGCAACCTCGACCCCGAGGGCACGACGCATGCCTATGCCAAGTCCGCCCGCATCGGCGGGGCTGAGATCTACCAGGACACCAAGGTCGAGGAGCTGAAGCACCGTGCCGACGGCACGTGGGACGTCATCACCAACAAGGGCAACATTCACGCCGAACATGTCGTCAACTGCGGCGGCCTCTGGGCGCGCGAGGTTGGCCGCATGGTGGGGATCGAGCTCCCCGTGCTCGCCATGGAGCACATGTATCTCGTGACCGACGAGATGCCGGAGGTCGTGGCCTATAACAAGGAGCGCGGCCACGAGCTGCCCCACATCATCGACTTCAAGTCCGAGATCTACATGCGCCAGGAGCGGAGCGGCATGGTGCTCGGCACCTATGAGCGCGCCTGCGTGCCGTGGAGCCCCAAGAACACGCCGTGGGCTTTCGGCCGCGAATTGCTGCAGCCTGACCTTGACCGGATCGAGCCAAACCTGGAACTTGGTTACAAGCACTTCCCCGCCCTTGCCACTGCCGGCATCAAGCGCGTCATCAACGGGCCCTTCACCTTCACGCCCGATGGCAACCCGATCGTCGGCCCCGTGCAGGGTGTCCGCAATTTCTGGCTCGCCTGCGGCGTCATGGCGGGCTTCAGCCAGGGTGGCGGTGTTGGCCTCGCCCTCTCGCAGTGGATGGTGAACGGCGACCCCGGCTTCGACGTCTGGGCCATGGACTGCGCCCGCTTCGGCGAATGGGCCACCCGCACCTACACCAACGAAAAGGTGCGCGAGAACTATTCCCGCCGCTTCTCCATCCGCTTCCCCAACGAGGAGCTTCCCGCTGCAAGGCCGCAGCAGACCACTGCGCTTTATGACATCATGATTTCCCAGGGTGCCGTGATGGGCGACTCATGGGGCCTTGAAACACCGCTGTGGTTCGCGCCCAAGGGCGTGGAGCCGAAGGACATCGTGTCCTTCCGCCGTTCCAACGACTTCAAGCATGTGAAGGCCGAGGTGCTGGCAACCCGCAATGGCGTGGGCGTGACCGAGATCGCCAACTTCGCCAAGTACCGCTTCACGGGCGCGGGTGCGGAGGCCTTCCTCTCGCGGCTGATGACCAACAAGATGCCGAAGACGGGCCGCCTCAACCTTACCCCCATGCTCAATCCCGCAGGCAAGCTGATCGGCGACTTCACCATCGCCAAGGCGGCGGATGACTGCTTCTATATGTGGGGATCGAGCCAGGCGCAGAAATATCACATGCGCTGGTTCGAGCAGCACCTGCCTGCCGATGGCTCGGTTCACATCCACCGCTATGACATGGGCCTTGTGGGCCTCTCCATCGCCGGCCCCAAGTCGCGTGACGTTCTTCAGCAGCTTGTGGACGAGGACGTCTCCAACGCCGCCTTCAAATTCATGGACCACCGGTCGATGGAGGTGGCGCACTGCCCCGCCCTCATCAACCGCGTCACCTATACCGGTGACTTAGGCTATGAAATCTGGATGACGCCCGAGTACCAGCGCCGCCTCTACCAGGAGATCATGCGCGCAGGTGCCGCTCATGGCATCGTCAACTTCGGCATGCGGGCACTGCTGTGCATGCGGCTTGAGAAGAACTTCCCTACCTGGTTCCGCGAACTCCGCCCCATCTACGGCGGATTCGAGGGCGGCATGGATCGCTTCATCGACTTGACCAAGAATGACTTCATCGGGCGCGAGGCGGCGATGGAGGAGAAGCGCACAGGCGGCAAGCTGCGCCGCGTCTCCATGATCGTCGACGCGGCGGATGCGGATGTGCTGGGCGACGAGCCGATCTGGCACAAGGGCAAGGTCGTGGGCTGGGTCACTTCGGGCGGCTATGCGCATTACGTCGACAAGTCGATGGCCCAGGGCTACGTGCCCGTTGAACTCGCGGGCGAAACAGGTGCCGGCGCCTTCGAGATCGAGATCATCGGCGAGAACCGCAAGGCCACCATCATCACCGAGCCGCCCTTCGACCCGGAAGGCAAGCGGATGCGAGGCTGAGGGAGATCGCGACAGTGGCTGATGTGAAGACGTAATCCCCCTCAATTGGCGTCACCCCGGCGAAGGCCGGGGTCCAGCTTTGGCGCCCAAAGGAAGCTGGATCCCGGCCTTCGCCGGGATGACGGCATTAAGGTCATGCGGCCCGGCCTGTCGAAGCAGGAGAAGACCGCAATCATCCGTTCGCGATCCCCTCGCACCGTGCCGAGCTTGTGGGCGGCGGGCGGGACGCCGAATGCGGTGTTCGAAATCGGGTTCGAGAAGCTGGTGAAGATGCCGGGCGCGACAGTGGCGGATGTGAAGACGTAATCCCCCTCAATTGGCGTCACCCCGGCGGAGGCCGGGGTCCAGCTTTGGCGCCCGAAGGAAGCTGGATCCCGGCCTTCGCCGGGATGACGGCATTAAGGTCATGCGGCCAGGCCTGTTGAAGTAGGAGAAGACCGCAATCATCCGCTCGCGATCCCCTCGCACCGTGCCGAGCTTGTGGGCGGCGGGCGGGACGCC
>NZ_JBIICB010000104.1:0-13165 GCF_044239095.1 Aestuariivirga sp.
TCATCAAGGCCATCGCCAGGCTTGCTTACTTCTACAAGCACGAATCCTGCGGCCAGTGCACGCCCTGCCGCGAAGGCACGGGCTGGATGTGGCGCGTGATGACGCGCATGGCCGAAGGCCGCGCGGAGAAGCGCGAGATCGACATGCTGCTGGATGTCACCAAGCAGATCGAAGGCCACACCATCTGCGCGCTGGGCGACGCCGCGGCCTGGCCGATCCAGGGGCTCATCACTCACTTCCGCCATGTGATCGAGGAGCGCATCGACCAGTATGCGGCCAACCCTGACCATGACGGCGCTGCCGCCAAGATTGCGGCGGAGTGAGGCATGGGGCAGTCCACACATATCGCTCAGTTGAACGTTGGCGTGCTCAACTATCCACGCGACCATGAGAAGTCTGCCGGATTCGTGAATAACGTTCCGCGGGTCAATGCACTTGCGGAGCGTTCCAAGGGTTTTGTCTGGCGGTGTGTGGATGAAGCCGAAGCAATCAGCTCCGAAGGAATAGATTTCTTCGGCGGCGATCCGCGGGCGACCTTCACGATGTCAGTGTGGGAAACGCTTGAAGACTTCGATGCCTTCGTGCATCGCACGATTCACGGCGGTTTCCTGAAACGCCGGGAGAGCTGGTTCAAGCCGCTCGATACCAAAACATATGTGATCTGGCCCATCCCGGCCGGTCACATCCTTAAGCTGAGCGAAGGCCTCGCGCGACTGGAGCAACTCCGCAAGAACGGTGCTACGGAAGAGGCTTTCGATTTTGCCTTTATTGAGCAAAGGAAGCTCGCTGATGCCCAAACTTAAAATCGACGGCACCGAGATCGAGGTCGAAAACGGCCTGACCCTGCTGCAGGCCTGCGAGATGGCGGGCGCTGAGGTGCCGCGCTTCTGCTACCATGAGCGGCTGTCGATTGCCGGCAACTGCCGCATGTGCCTGGTGGAAGTGAAGGGCGGGCCGCCGAAGCCGCAGGCCTCCTGCGCCATATCGGTCAACGACCTGCGCCCCGGACCCAATGGCGAGCCGCCGGAAGTCTTCACCAAGACGCCGATGGTGAAGAAGGCGCGCGAAGGGGTGATGGAGTTCCTGCTCATCAACCATCCGCTCGACTGCCCGATCTGCGACCAGGGTGGTGAATGCGACCTGCAAGACCAGGCCATGGCCTATGGCATCGACAAGAACCGCTTCCACGAGAACAAGCGGGCCGTCGCGGATAAGAATCTGGGCCCGCTCGTCAAGACCGAGATGACCCGCTGCATCCAGTGCACGCGTTGCGTCCGCTTCACCACCGAAGTTGGTGGCATCGAGGAGATGGGCGCCACCGGCCGTGGCGAGGACATGGAAATCACCACCTATCTCGACAAGGCGATCTCGTCTGAGTTGCAGGGCAACATCATCGATCTCTGCCCCGTCGGCGCGTTGACATCCCGCCCTTATGAATTCAAGGCGCGGCCGTGGGAACTGCGCAAGACCGAGACCATTGATGCAATGGATGCGGTCGGCTCCAACATCCGCGTTGATGCGCGCGGGCGCGAGGTGATGCGCATTCTTCCCCGCACCCATGAAGGGGTGAACGAGGAGTGGATCTCCGACAAGACGCGCTTCGTGTGGGATGGGCTCAAGTCCCAGCGCCTCGACCGGCCTTATGTGCGCGAATCCGGCAAGCTGCGCGCGGCGGGCTGGCAGGAAGCCTTCCTTCACATCGCCCAGCGCCTGAAGGCTGCGAAGCCGGAGCGCATCGGCATCATCCTTGGCGATCTCGTGGCGGCGGAAGAGGCCTTCTCGCTGCGCCAGCTGGCGGATCAGCTGGGCATCAAGAACATCGACTGCCGCCAGGACGGCTCTCCGCTCGGAAGCCTCGGTGGCCGTGCGGGCTATCTGTTCAACACCAGCATCGCCGGTATCGAGGAGGCGGATTCGATCCTCCTCATCGGCGCCAATCCGCGCCTCGAGGCGCCGGTGCTCAATGCGCGCATCAGGAAGCGCCTGGTGCGCGGCGGCTGCAAGATCAGCGTGATCGGCGAGAAGGCTGACCTCACCTATCCCTATACCTATCTCGGTGCGGGTCCTGACACGCTCAGCCAGTTCCTCGGCTCGGAGCAAGCGTCCGTGGCTAAGCCCATGGTGATCGTGGGGCAGGGCGCACTCGCCCGTGCCGATGGCGCGCAGGTGCTGGCTGCGGCCTGGAAGGCGGCCGAGAAGCTCGGCGCCGTCAAGGACGGATGGAACGGCTTCAATGTGCTGCACACGGCAGCGGGACGTGCCGGCGCGCTCGATGTGTGCGCCTTGCCGTCAACCGGCGGCGGCATGACGACGCGCCAGATGCTGGATGCCGCGAATTCCGGCAATCTCGACATGCTCTTCCTGATCGGGGCGGACGAGATCGACACCACGGCGCTGGGCTCCACCTTCGTCGTTTATGCCGGAACCCATGGCGATGCCGGCGCGCACCGCGCGGATGTGATCCTCGCGGGTGCTGCCTATGTCGAAAAGCAGGTCACTTACGTCAACACCGAGGGCCGCCCCCAGATGACGCAGCGCGCCTCCTTCCCGCCGGGTGAGGCGCGGGAGGACTGGGCGATTTTCCGCGCGCTATCCGAGGCCATTGGCGCGACGCTGCCGTGGAACACCATCGATGAACTGCGCACGCAGATGTACAAGGTGGCCCCGCAGCTGATGCGCATCGACCAGCTGACGCCGGCGTCCACCGCCGAACTCGCCGATCTTGCGAAGGTGGAAGGGCCGATGTCGTCCGAGCCGTTCCGCTCGCCCATCACGGATTTCTATATGACCAACCCGATTGCCCGCGCATCGAAGACCATGGCCGAATGCTCAGCCCTGAAGAATGTGCGCAAGCTGGAGGCTGCGGAGTAGGCCCATGTCAGAAATTCTCCTCACACTCCTGTTCTTCGTGGTCGTCAGCTTCGGCTTCATGTCGGGCCTGTTGATCATCGTCGCCTATCTGCTGTGGGCCGACCGCAAGATCTGGGCCGCCGTGCAGATGCGCCGCGGGCCCAATGTGGTGGGCCCTTGGGGCCTGTTCCAGTCCTTCGCCGACTTGATCAAATTCGCGCTGAAGGAAGTGGTCATCCCCGACGGCGCGAACAAGGGCGTGTTCATCATCGCGCCGCTCGTCACCGCCACGCTGTCGCTTGCGGCATGGGCCGTGGTGCCGGTTTCTGAGGGGTCCTTCTTCGGCCTCACCGAAGGCAAGTGGGTGGTGGCCGACATCAATGTCGGCATCCTCTATCTCTTCGCGCTCTCATCGCTTGGCGTCTATGGCGTCATCATGGGCGGCTGGGCGTCGAACTCGAAGTATCCGTTCCTCTCCGCACTCCGCTCGGCTGCGCAGATGGTGTCCTATGAAGTCTCGATCGGCTTCGTCATCGTCACGGTTCTGCTCTGTGCGGGCTCGCTGAACCTCACCGAGATCGTGCGCTCGCAGTCCACAGGGTTCGGCACCATGCTGGGCCTGCCGGGGTCATTCCTCGACTGGTACCTGCTGCCGCTGTTCCCGATGTTCATCATCTTCTTTATCTCCGCACTGGCGGAAACGAACCGCCCGCCCTTTGACCTCGTCGAGGCGGAATCGGAACTCGTGGCGGGCTTCATGGTGGAGTATTCCTCCACACCCTACCTGCTGTTCATGCTGGGTGAATATGTGGCGATCGTGCTGATGTGCGCGATGACGACCATCCTGTTCCTCGGCGGCTGGCTGCCGATCATCGACATTCCGCCCTTGAACTGGATTCCCGGCATCATCTGGTTCCTGATCAAGCTCGTCTTCGTCTTCTTCATGTTCGCCATGGTGAAGGCCATCGTGCCGCGTTACCGCTATGACCAGCTGATGCGGCTGGGCTGGAAGGTGTTCCTGCCGATCTCGCTGTTCTACGTGGTGCTGACGGCGGGCGTGCTCGTGGCCTTCGGATGGGCGCCATGAGCTTTGCTGGCCTCGTCGGCGCGCTTGTCTTTCTGGTCATCGGCCTTGCCGAGCTAGCTTTCGTCAACCGGTCCGTCTACCCCGCGCTGCGCTGGCGCTACGAGAAGGCAAAGGTGACGCAACAGCAGGGCCTGGCGCCGTCCACCATCATGGCGCTGGTGAAAGTCCAGAGCCTCATTCTCCTCCCGTTCATCGGTCTTGTGATCGGTGACCGCATGTCCACATCCGGGTGAAACCAAGATGAGAGTTGCACAAGCTGCCCGCTCGCTGTTCCTGAAGGAGTTCGTGGACGCCACCATCCTGGCGATGCGCTACTTCTTCGCGCCCAAGGCGACAATCAACTATCCCAATGAGAAGGGCCCGCAGTCGCCCCGCTTCCGCGGAGAGCATGCGCTGCGCCGCTATCCCAACGGGGAAGAACGCTGCATCGCCTGTAAGCTGTGCGAGGCGGTGTGCCCCGCCGTCTGCATCACCATCGAGGCGGGCCCGCGCCGCAACGACGGCACGCGCCGCACGACCCGCTATGACATCGACATGGTGAAGTGCATCTATTGCGGCTTCTGCCAGGAGGCCTGCCCGGTCGATGCTATCGTGTTGGGCCCCAATTTCGAATTCGCCACCGAAACCCGCGAGGAGCTGCTCTTCAACAAGGAGCGGCTGCTTGCCAACGGTGACCGCTGGGAACGCGAGATCGCGCGCAACATCGCGATGGACGCGGACTACCGCTGAAGGAGCCGACATGGTCGCCGCATTGTTCTTCTATCTCTTCGCCGCCGTCACCGTCGCCTCGGCGGTGATGGTGATCACGGCCAGGAACCCGGTGCACTCCGTGCTGTTCCTCATCCTCTGCTTCTTCAACGCGGCGGGCCTCTTCGTGCTGCTGGGGGCGGAGTTCCTGGCGATGATCCTTGTCGTCGTCTATGTGGGCGCGGTCGCCGTGCTCTTCCTCTTCGTCGTCATGATGCTGGACGTGGACTTCGTTGAGCTGCGCGAGGGGATGCTGAACTACCTGCCCGTGGGCGCCACCATCGGCTTCATCGTGCTGGTTGAACTGGCGCTTGTCGTGGGAAGCTGGGTGATCGACCCGGCCAGCGTGCAGGCGCGGGGTGCTCCGACGCCAACCGGCATCACCAACACGGAAGCGCTGGGCCGTATCCTCTATACGGATTTCATCTTCTATTTCCAGGCAGCGGGCCTGGTGCTGCTGGTCGCCATGGTGGGCGCCATCGTGCTGACGCTGCGCCACAAGGAAGGCGTCAAGCGCCAGAACATCTCGGACCAGGTGGCGCGCACCCCCGCCACGGCCATCGAGGTCATCAAGGTCAAGCCGGGGCAGGGGATCTGAGCCATGGAAATCGGCCTCTCTCACTATCTCACCGTGGCGGCCATCCTGTTCACGGTCGGAATCTTCGGCATCTTCCTCAACCGTAAGAACGTCATCGTCATCCTGATGTCGGTTGAACTGATCCTGCTTGCCGTCAACATCAACCTGGTGGCGTTCTCGAGCTTCCTGGGCGATCTGGTCGGCCAGGTTTTCGCGCTGCTGGTGCTGACGGTTGCCGCGGGCGAAGCGGCGATCGGTCTTGCCATCCTCGTCACCTATTTCCGCAACCGCGGCTCCATCGCGGTTGAAGACATCAATCTCATGAAGGGCTGACGGGAACCATCATGCACACCGTCTTAACCGCCATCGTCTTCCTGCCGCTTCTCGGCGCGCTCATCGCCGGGCTGTTCGGCACGAAAGTCTTCAAGGGCCTGGGCCGTGACGCCGATGTCTATGGCGAACACCACGCCCATGCGCATGCCGGCGGCGATGGCCACCACGGCCATGACGGCCACGGCCACCATGGCCATTATGATGGCCCGATGTGGCCGATGTATCTGACGACGGCACTTCTCACCATTGCCGCCATCCTGTCGTGGTACGTCTTCGCGGGCTTCCTGCATGAGCCCCATGCGGAGAAGGTCGAGTTGCTGCGCTGGATCAATTCCGGCACGCTCGTGGCCAACTGGACGATCCGCGTGGATACGCTGACGGCGGTGATGCTGGTGGTGGTGAATACCGTCTCCGCCCTCGTTCACATCTATTCGCTTGGCTACATGAGCCATGACGAGCATCAGCCGCGCTTCTTCGCCTATCTGTCGCTTTTCACCTTCGCCATGCTGATGCTGGTGACGGCTGACAACCTTGTGCAGATGTTCTTCGGCTGGGAAGGCGTTGGCCTCGCGTCCTATCTGCTCATCGGCTTCTGGTACAAGCGGGAGAGCGCCAACGCCGCGGCGATCAAGGCCTTCGTCGTGAACCGCGTGGGCGACTTCGGCTTCGCGCTTGGCATCTTCGGTTGCTTCCTGGTGTTCCAGTCGGTCGACTTCGATACGATCTTCGCGGCAGCCCCCGGTGCTGCCGGCAAGCCGATGCATTTCCTGTCATGGGAGTTCGACACGCTGACGGTGCTGTGCCTGCTGTTGTTCATGGGCGCCATGGGCAAGTCCGCGCAGTTTCTGCTGCACACGTGGCTGCCTGATGCCATGGAGGGCCCAACCCCCGTGTCTGCCCTGATCCATGCCGCCACCATGGTGACGGCCGGCGTCTTCATGGTCGCGCGCCTGTCGCCCATGTTCGAACTGGCACCCGATGCGAAGAGCGTCGTGGTGGTCATTGGCGCCATCACCGCCATTTTTGCGGCGACCGTGGGTCTCGTGCAGAACGACATCAAGCGCGTCATTGCCTATTCCACCTGTTCGCAGTTGGGCTTCATGTTCGTGGCGCTGGGTGTTGGCGCCTATGGGGTTGCGGTGTTCCATCTCTTCACGCACGCCTTCTTCAAGGCGCTGCTGTTCCTAGGCTCGGGTTCCGTCATCCATGCGATGTCGGGCGAGCAGGACATGCGCAAGATGGGCGGCCTCGCACCGATGATTCGCGTGACCTGGGTGATGATGGTCATCGGAAACCTGGCGCTCACCGGCTTCCCCCTCACGGCTGGCTATTTCTCGAAGGACGCGGTGATCGAGAGCGCCTACGCAGCGCAGTGGGGTTTTGCCTTCTGGTTGCTCGTCGCCGCTGCATTCTGCACGTCCTTCTATTCCTGGCGGCTTGCCTTCATGACGTTCCACGGCGCGCCGCGTGCTGACCGCGAGACGCTGGAGCATGTGCATGAGAGCCCCAAGGTGATGCTGATCCCGCTCTTTGTGCTGGCGATCGGCGCGATTGCGGCGGGCTTCGTGTTCAAGGACTACTTCATCGGCCACCATTACAAGGAGTTCTGGGGCAGTTCGCTGGCCGATAACGAGATCATGCATCTGTTCCACGACGTGCCGAAGTGGGTCGTGTGGTCGCCCTTCGTCGCCATGGTCCTTGGCTTCGCGCTGGCCTTCCTGTTCTACATCCGCAACACAGCGCTGCCCAAGGCGCTCGCCGCGCAGCATGAGCCGCTCTACAAGTTCTTGCTCAACAAGTGGTACATCGACGAACTCTATGACGTCATTTTCGTGCGCCCGGCCATGTGGCTCGGCCGCTTCCTGTGGAAGAAGGGCGACGGCTACGTGATCGACGGCTTCGGGCCGGATGGCGTGTCCTCCGTCGTCAACGACGTCACGCGCGGTGTCGTCCGGCTGCAGACGGGCTATCTCTATCACTATGCCTTCGCCATGATGATCGGCATCGCGGCGTTGATTTCCTGGTTCATGTTCGGGGGCGCACACTAAATGTCGGGCTGGCCCATTCTCTCGGTCGTCACCTTCCTGCCGCTGCTGGGCGTCTTGTTCATCCTGTTTGTGCGGGGTGAGGATGCCACGGCGCTGCGCAACATCCGCTGGGCTGCGCTGTGGACGACGATCGTCACCTTCCTGCTGTCGCTTCTCATCTGGGCGGGCTTCGATTCCAATGCCGCGGGCTTCCAGTTCGTGGAGCAGCAGGCATGGCTGGGCGGGGCGGCCTCCTACAAGATGGGCGTCGACGGCATCTCGATGCCCTTCGTGATCCTCACCACCTTCCTGATGCCGATCTGCATCCTCGCCTCCTGGCATGTGACGAAGCGCGTGAAGGAATACATGATCGCCTTCCTCGTGCTGGAAACGCTGATGATCGGCGTGTTCTGCGCGCTGGACATCGTGCTGTTCTACCTGTTCTTCGAAGCGGGCCTGATTCCGATGTTCCTCATCATCGGCATCTGGGGCGGTCCGCGCCGCGTCTATGCCAGCTTCAAGTTCTTCCTCTACACGCTGCTGGGCTCGGTGCTCATGCTGCTTGCCATCATCTACATGTACTGGGCGAGCGGCACGACGGACATCGCGGCACTTCTGGCCAACCCCGGCTTCACGCCGGAAGCCCAGAAGTGGCTGTGGCTGGCCTTCTTCGCCTCCTTCGCGGTGAAGATGCCGATGTGGCCCGTGCACACCTGGTTGCCTGATGCGCACGTTGAAGCGCCAACGGCAGGCTCTGTCATCCTGGCGGCCATCCTGCTGAAGATGGGCGGCTATGGCTTCCTGCGCTTCTCGCTTCCGATGTTCCCGGATGCGAGCGTCTATTTCCAGGATTTCGTCTTCGTGCTCTCCGTCATCGCCATCGTCTACACCTCGCTGGTGGCGCTGATGCAGGAGGACATGAAGAAGCTGATCGCCTATTCCTCCGTCGCCCACATGGGCTTCGTGACCATGGGCATCTTCTCGCTCAACCGTCAGGGCATCGACGGCGCAATGTTCCAGATGATCAGCCACGGGCTGGTCTCGGGCGCGCTGTTCCTCTGCGTCGGCGTCGTCTATGACCGCATGCACACGCGTGAGATCAAGGCCTATGGCGGCCTCGTCAAGACCATGCCGCTCTACGCCTTCACCTTCATGGTCTTCACCATGGCGAATGTGGGCCTGCCCGGCACGTCGGGTTTCGTGGGCGAGTTCCTGTCGCTCATGGGCGCCTTCAAGGCGAACACATGGGTGGCCTTCTTCGCGACGCTGGGCGTTATCCTCTCGGCGGCCTATGCGCTGTGGCTCTACCGCCGCGTGGTGTTCGGCGATCTCACCAAGCCCGCGCTGATGCACCTGCCGGACATGACGCCGCGCGAACTGGCGACGCTTGCGCCGCTCATCGTGCTCACCATCTTCTTCGGCGCCTATCCAGCGCCCATCCTCGATATCTTCGGCCCCACGGTCGAAACCCTCATCAAGCCATTGAACGAGGCAGCCGCCGCCGCCCAGGCGCTGGCGTCTGCTTCGCTCCATTAAGGACGATCATCCATGTGGCTTCTCGAACAGGCCGATGCCGCTGCAGCACTCCCCGAGGTGGTTCTCGCCATCCTCGCCATGGCGCTGCTCATGTTCGGCGTTTTCCGCAAGTCCGATCCATCGGGGGTGGTCAACCTGCTTGCCGTCATCTCGCTGGCGCTCGCCGCCGCGCTTGTGGTCTGGACGGGTGAACCCCGGGCGGAGGCCTTCAAGGGCGCCTTTGTGGTGGACACTTTCGCGCGTGTAATGAAGGTGCTGGCGCTGTTCGGCTCCGCGGTGGCGATTGTTCTGTCTGACAGCTTCATGAAGCGCGACGGCTCCCAGCGCTTCGAGTATCCGGTTCTCATCCTGCTGGCCACCGTCGGCATGATGATGATGATCTCGGCCAACAACCTCATCGCGCTCTATATGGGCCTCGAACTGCAGTCGCTGTCGCTTTACGTTCTGGCCGCGATCAACCGGGACTCCGCGCGGGCCTCCGAGGCGGGGCTGAAGTACTTCGTGCTCGGCGCACTCTCCTCTGGAATGCTGCTCTATGGCGCGTCCCTCATCTACGGCTTCACGGGCTCGACGTCCTTCGCGCACATCGCTGAGCACCTCCAGGCACATGAGGCCGGCCTCGGCGTGATTTTCGGTCTCGTGTTCGTGATCGCCGGTCTGGCCTTCAAGATCTCCGCCGTGCCCTTCCACATGTGGACGCCCGATGTCTATGAGGGCGCCCCGACCCCGGTGACGGCCTTCTTCGCGGCAGCACCGAAAGTGGCCGCGGTTGCACTCATCACCCGGACGATGATCGAGCCCTTCGGCGCCATCGTGCCGGATTGGCAGCAGATCATCGTCTTCGTGTCGATTGCCTCGATGGCGCTTGGCGCCTTCGCGGCGATCGGCCAGAGCAACATCAAGCGCCTGCTTGCCTACTCCTCGATCGGTAACATGGGTTATGCGCTGGTGGGTCTCGCTGCGGGAACGGAGCAAGGGGTCACCGGCGTGGTGGTCTACATGATCATCTACATGATCATGACGCTCGGCACCTTTGCCTGCGTGCTGGCCATGCGGCGGAACGGCCACATGGTGGAGGAGATCAGCGATCTCGCGGGGCTTGCGCGCCACAACAAGGGCCTGGCATTCGTGTTCGCCATGCTGATGTTCTCGCTGGCCGGCATTCCGCCGCTCGCTGGCTTCTTTGCCAAGTATTTCGTGTTCCTGGCCGCGGTGAACGCGGGGCTTTATACCCTGGCGGTCATCGGCGTCGTCACGTCGGTGGTGGGCGCGTATTACTATCTCCGCATCGTCAAGATCATCTACTTCGATGAGCCGAAGGGGAGCTTCGATGCCATGGATGGTGAGGTGAAACTGGTGGCCTATGCGTCCGGCGCGTTCACGCTGCTGTTCGTCCTTCCGTGGATCGCGAGCCCCATCATCGCGGTGGCGGCGGCGGCGGCGAAGTCGCTCTATTGATCCTCGATACCGGACATCCGGTCAGGCACTTTGACCGGATCGATTCGACCAATCTCGAGGCGCGCAGGCTCGCTGATCTCGGTGAATGCGGGCCTCTCTGGCTGCTGGCAGACGAGCAGACGGGCGGCCGGGGCCGCTTAGGCCGGAACTGGGTGAGTGAGCCTGGCAATCTCTACGCCACCTTCCTGTTTGCCATTGCGGAAGGCCCGCAGGCCGCAGCACAGGTGAGCTTCGTCGCAGCACTTGCCGTCCACGACTCGGTGGTGGAGCTACGCCCCGGTCTGGAGCCGCGCATCAAGTGGCCGAATGACGTTCTGATCGGCGGGTCGAAATTCTGCGGCGTGCTGCCGGAGGTGGTCGGCGCCGATCCTGTGCGGATCGCCATCGGCTGCGGTGTCAACATCGCCCATGCGCCGGAGGGCACGCCCTATCCGGTGACGGCGCTTGGGCATGGGCTCACCGTGGCGCAGGTGCTGGCGGTGCTCGACCAGCACCTCACGCATCGCCTTGCGCAGTGGGATGAAGGGCGGGGCTTTTCCGCCATCCGGCAGGACTGGGCCGCGCGCGCCCTGGGGCTCGGCGGCGGGGTGTCCGCAACTGCCGGAACGAGGCGCGTGACCGGAACCTTCCAGGGTCTGGCCGCGGACGGCGCGCTGATCCTGTGCGAGGCCGATGGAACACTGACTGCAATTCACGCTGGTGAAGTGAGCTTCGCCGAACTCGAAGCCTTGAGACGGAAGACATCATGAACGCCAGGCGCCGCGCCCAACTGCCCCCCGAACTCGTGTTCCTGCCCTTAGGGGGCACGGGAGAGATCGGCATGAACTGCTATTGCTACGGCTCCGGCCCGGCTGATGACCGGCATTGGCTGATGGTCGATCTGGGCGTCAAGTTCGGTGAGGAGACGGACCCCGGCATCGACGTGGTCCTGCCCGACGTTGGCTTCATCAGTGCGGAGAAATCGCGCCTGCACGGCATCGTTCTGACGCATGCGCATGAGGATCACCTCGGGGCTGTCGCCTGGCTATGGCCGCAACTTGAATGCCCCGTCTACTGCACGCCCTTCGCCGCGCAGATCCTGGTGCTGAAGCTCAAGGAGGCAGGCCTCGACGAGCAGGTGCCGGTGAAGGTGATGCCGGTCGGCTCCCGCTTCACGCTCGGGCCCTTCGGGCTGGAGTTCGTCTCCGTCACCCATTCCATTCCTGAGCCAACCGCCCTGCTGATCGAGACTCCGGAAGGCCGCGTGCTGCATTCGGGCGACTGGAAGATCGACCGTACGCCGGTGCTGGGCCAGGGCATGGACGAGAAGCGCCTGCGCGAGATCGGGGCAAAGGGCGTGGACGTGCTCATATGCGATTCAACCAATGTCTTGCGTGAGGGCTTCTCGCCATCCGAAGCCGAGGTGGCAGCGCGGATCGCAGCCATCGTCAAGCAGGCCAGCGGGCGTGTCGCCGTCACCACCTTTGCCTCCCATCTCGACCGCATCGCGACATCGATCCGCGCGGCGCGCGCCTGCGGGCGCGAGGTGGTGATCGCGGGTCGCGCCATGCGCAACACCATCGAGGCGGCCCGCGCCTGCGGCATGCTGAATGATTCAGGCCGCCTGCTGGACGAGGAAGAATTCGGCTATCTTCCGCCTGACAAGGTGATGCTCCTGTGCACGGGCAGCCAGGGTGAGCCGCGGGCCGCGATCGCCCGCATTGCCGAGGACCAGCACCCGCATGTGGCGCTGGATGAGGGCGACCTCGTGATCTTCTCCTCCAAGACCATTCCCGGCAATGAGAAGGAAGTGGGGCGGGTCCTCAACAACCTGGCCAGGCTCGAGATCGACGTCGTCACCAGCGAGGACGACCTCGTGCATTCCTCCGGCCATCCGCGCCAGGGTGAATTGGCGATGCTCTATGAGTGGGTGAAGCCCCGGGCGCTCATCCCCATGCACGGCGAGCCGCGCCACCTGCGCGCCCACCGGGAATTTGCGCAGGCCCAAGGCATCCGCAATGTGCTGATCCCGCGCGACGGCCACATCGCGCGCCTCGCCCCCGGTCCCATCGAAGACATCGACGAGGCACCCTGTGGCCGCCTGCATGTCGACGGACGGCTGATCGTCCCGGGCGAGGACGGCCCCGCCAAGCAGCGCCGCAAGCTCGCCTTCGCCGGCATCGTCTTCGTCAGCCTCGTCATCAACGCCAAGAGCGAGCTTGCCGCCAGCATCGAGCTGATCACCGACGGATTGCCGGTGGGCCTCGAGGATGAACTCCTGCAGGCCGCCGAGAGGGCTCTTGGCGCAACGCCCAAGCCGCGGCGGAAAGACGTCAACGCGCTGTCCGAAACAATCCGCACCGCCGTGCGCCGTGCGGCGGACGTGACCTGGGGCAAGAAACCGATCGTGAAGGTATCCGTCACCCAGCTGTGACGCCGCATTCTCCCAATTTTCCCTTCTCCCGTCCGAAGGATGGGAGAAGGTGGCCGAAGGCCGGATGAGGGCCTGCTTCAATACCGGGACTCGCGGAGAGAGGCCCTCATCCGCCCTGCCGGGCCCCTTCTCCCATC
>NZ_JBIICB010000368.1:0-3277 GCF_044239095.1 Aestuariivirga sp.
GCTGACTGGCCGCTGTCCCTCTTGCCGGCACCTTTCCCCATGGGCCAGGTGGTCGACTTTTACGCCGCCGCATGGCCCAATTTTACTCCGGCGTTGACAGGCACGGAGCGAGGGACGCGTAGCGGATGCAAGCATTCGAATGCTCTCAATCGTGACAAAACCATTGTTCCTCTCCACATTATTCAGTTTCAAATTGCTAGTCAAAAATGGGCCCGGGGCCACGCTCCCGTTCCGGCCCAGACGGTGACGGCCCAAAATCGACGACCTCGCCCGCTAAGAAAGGCGCCGGCAAGAGGGACAGCGGCCAGTCAGCCGCGCCCACAGGAGGCTGGAGGTTGACTGGCCGCTGTGGACCGTGAGGCCGATGCAGGGAGATCCGGGCGAAAAGACTGATCGTCCCCCCAACGAATTGTCCGAGTTGAATGTTATTGCATGTGCGGCCTGGGCGCCAGCGCGGGCGGCGAAGCCGGTTGGGGTAGCGCAGCCGCACGCGCGGACTGCGGAATGAGGACCTCTGGTGCCGGGTGCCGGTAGCCTAGTGATCCGGGTGGCCGACGGATGTTGTAGAAGCGCCTCCAGATCTCGATCACGACGCGCGCCTCGGCGAGGGTTTAGAATATCTCGCCATTCAGGCTTCCGGTTGATCCTGATCGACAGGCATTCTCGCGTGAACTCGTCCACCACTTTCAGTATGCGATACTTCAACCCGTCATGGGTGCGATCCTCCACGAAGTCATGGGACCAAACATGGTTTGGCCTTTCAGCCCGAAGCCGGCTACAGGAACCGTCGCTCGGCCAGATCCAGCTGCGCTTTGGCTGCCGGGGTGCGACCTTCAGGCCCTCCTGCCGTCAGATCCGCTCCTCCCGCTTGTCGTTGACCACCCAGCCCGACGTGCTGCGCAGGAGGGCCGCCATCTTCCGGTAGCCCAGCATGCCATGCTCCCGGACCAGAGTCACAAGGTCGTCCGTCAGCTGCTCCTCGTCGTCCCGGCCCCGCGGGGTCTGCCGCACAGCGCCGGCCACCGGAGATCCTTGAGGAAGAAAGACATAGGCGTGCCGCGGTTTGGCGACGACCTCTTCAGGTGTTTGCTTCTTCCTTGGCATGTTCCGATCCTCCTTGATGCCTTAAGGCATACTTCAAGTCGGACCACTTCAATGGGGGCGGACCACTGCAGCTTGAACGGTCGCGCATGTTTTTGGAATTCTTTTGGGGTACAGGGTCAAGTCATATGGTCGTGGGCAATTGGCTCGCGGCTTGATGAGTAGCCCGCCTACCTCCGAGCGACACCACTCACGAAGGTTCTGCCTGCAAGCCCTTCAGCATGTAATTGCTGACCATCGCCTTGTGTTCCGGCGTTCCGAAGAACGAGTTGCCTTCAAGAAGTGGAGAGCGGACCATGAACACGGTGCCACGTGACAACAGGGCGAAGTTCCTTCTCGGACAATTTCTTGAACGTCCCACTCCTGTCACGAGCAATAGCAGCCATCAATGGGCTGACCATACGGTCGGCCGCGATGTTAAGGATGTCGGTGCGTCGTGAATGATCCAGGGCTACGTTGAATACAAAGCGGACCACTTTCGGGTTGAAGGCCTGAGCCAATGAAAACAACAACACCGTCAGCTTGCTGCAGAAAACATCAACGCCATCGTCCGCGGCGTGCTGGACAAGTAAAGCTTCAACCGCTGTGGCGGTGGCAACTTGCCGGCGGGCAACGATCTGGGCGACGATGTCTCCAACCGAGGTGAAGTTGCTATAGAGCGATCCAATCGAGTATCCCGATTTCTTGGCGATCTCGCGGGCCGTTGGAAGAGAATCCGAACCATCGCTCACGAGAAGTTCAGTGGCTTCAACGATCGTCGCAACTGTTTTCTCCTTCTTGCGTAGTTCTGCTTCGCGGCGAATGGACATTTTTGAGTGAAGTTCCTGGATGATTGGCTATAAAATACGACCTTAGGGTGTATACCTGGGCCCGCCGTGACCCTATGCGGTATCGGTAAGAGCAACGAAGACCGACGTCAAGCTGAGGGAAAAGCGGAACATCGCGCAGGCGAAGTTCCTTGAAGAGGAATTACAGCGTCAATAATCAATAGCTTACATTGGAATTCCCGCCTGCGCGAGAGTGAACAGCGTGGACGCCCGATGTCAGCCCAGCCTGCCATTTCTGAAGTATTCATCCGAACGGCCACGCTCATCGTGCGATCTTGGACTCGATTACAAATTTCGACCTCAAACGCTGCGCTGATGGGGACGGTTCCAAAAGGACGCATGCCCAAAAAGACTCGCCGTTGAAGATGCGGATGCGTAATGCATCATGACTGCAATCACGCGCGAAGGCGCTTCTCCTCGACGGGCAGGCCGTCGCTAGCAGGGCTCTGATGTAGGACATTGATGACATTGATCGGGGTCGCCTCAGCCGGGGGCTCCCCTCTTGCCGCGTTCCACACCCCGGTTCTTCTGCGGGCTCAAATTGGCGCCCTCAAAGGGGCAGACGTTGCAGCAAGTAACACTCTGCTTCAGCAACGATCGCCAGCCCGGGGCCGGAAACAACTGAACAATAGACGACCCCCCTTTCAAGCTAACCCAACTATATGAGTTCAGTCAGTTACTTGAGAGGAGTGGCGAGACTGAACATGCTTAGCTCCCGAACTATCGAAGTCCGTCGAGCAATTCGTCTATAAGACCATTCCTGAGCGGTGGAACGGCCCGGTCTTGATAACGGCAGTACCAAGATCCTAGTTCGCAGGACCAAAAGCCATGTTCGCAGGCTGGTGTTATTGCGGACGAGAAAACCTAATTCGCGCTAAAATGGAACTTTAAGTATGAGCCAGCGGTCCTTCTTACGAACGTCAGCAGCGGCGCTGCCCATGGCTCGCCGCCTGATGCGGCTAATCCTTGCGCTGGTGGCCATGGCCTTCGCCTGCCTGCTTCCACTGCAACCGGCCTCGGCAGCAACCGGCATCGACTGGACAGCCGGAAGTGGGGCTGGGGGCGATAGCTGGAACAGCGTCGCCTATGGCAACGGGCTGTTCGTGGCGGTCACCGACTCCGGCACTGGCAACCGGGTGATGACCAGCCCGGACGGCATCACATGGACGATCCGCACCTCAGCTGCCGACAACAACTGGAACAGCGTCACCTATGGCAACAGGCTGTTCGTGGCGGTCAGCAGCAGCGGCACCGGCAACCGAGTGATGACCAGCCCGGACGGCATCACATGGACGAGCCGCACCTCGGCGGCCGATAACGCTTGGCGCAGCATCACCTACGGCAATGGC
>NZ_JBIICB010000369.1:0-3236 GCF_044239095.1 Aestuariivirga sp.
TCGGCCCGCCCCCGGCCGTCCAGGTTGCGCTGGGTGGAACAATCGCCGAGCACGAAGCCAGCCGGATCGCCCGTGCCAGGCGCATTCGCGTGGCGGAAAAGAACGATGGCGCCGGGCTCTCCCAGAATCCGCCAGGGATCTTCCTCCGCATGCGCGGTGGAGAAGCAGGCACAAAGGGGCAGAAGCAGGAGGGTGCGGCGTCTCATCATGCCGCTTTCTACGTGCCCGGCCCGCAGTGGTTCAGCTGAACTTGTTGCGCTTCGGGAAGCCCGTCGGCGGCTGCCGGCCAGCCTGCGCGCGCTCGCCGATCCAGTCCCGCAGGTCGGTCACCACGAAGTTGCGGCCCGAGCTATCGGTCCAGGACAGGCCGTCCTTCAACTTGAACGCCCGCACATCGCTCAAGGTCCCGTCCTTGAAGCGCTGCAGGCGCACACCCTTGCCGCGCGCCATTTCGGGAACCTCGGAGAGCTTGAAGATGATCATCTTGCGGTTCTCGCCGATCGAGGCCACGTGGGTTGCATCTTCCGGAACCGGCACGCAGACGCAGGCCTCCACCGGGGCCTTCACGTTCAGCACCTGCTTGCCCTTGCGGGTCGTTGCCACACACTCGTCCTCGGAGACGACGAAGCCATCGCCTTCGGTTGAGGCAAGCAGCCGCTTGGTGCCCGGCTGGTGCACGAAGAGCGAGACGATTGAGTCCGCCGCATCGAGATCGCACATCAGGCGCACCGGCTCGCCGTGCCCGCGTCCGCCCGGCAGCTTGGCCACGTCGAGCGTGAAGAACTTGCCGGATGACGAGAACACCATCACCCGGTCCGTCGACATGGCGTGGAATGTATACTGGCCCTTGTCCCCGTCCTTGTAGGTGAGGCCCGAGACATCCTCCATGTGGCCCTTCATGGTGCGGATCCAGCCCTTCTCGGAGCAGACCACGGTGACGGGCTCCTTCTCGATCATCGACTGTTCGAGATCGGGGTCGATCTCCGGCGCTTCGGAGAAATCCGTGCGGCGGCGGCCGAGTGGCGTCTTCTTGGCGTATTTCTCCTTCACGCCCTTGATCTCCTCCGCAATCCGCGACCACTGGTCGTCCTCGGAGTTCAGGAGCGCCTTCAAACCCTTCTGCTCTTTCACGAGCTTCTGGTGCTCGCCGCGGATCTCCATCTCCTCCAGCTTGCGCAAGGCGCGCAGACGCATGTTGAGGATGGCCTCGGCCTGGTTGTCGGTGAGCGAGAAGCGCGCCATCAGCGTGGCCTTGGGCTCATCCTCCTCGCGGATGATGCGGATCACCTCGTCGAGGTTGAGGTAGGCAACGAGATAGCCCTCGAGGATCTCGAGGCGGCGCGCGATTTCAGCCAGCCGGAAGTTGGTGCGGCGGACCAGCACCTCCTTGCGGTGGTCCAGCCACTCGCGCAGCACCTGCTTGAGGCTCATCACCTTCGGCACCTTGCCGTGGCTCAGCACGTTCATGTTGAGCGGAATGCGCGCCTCAAGCTCGGTGTTGCGGAACAGCTGCTCCATCATCAGCGTCGGGTCGACCGTGCGGCTCTTGGGCTCGAGCACGACGCGGACATCTTCCGCCGATTCATCGCGCACATCGGCCAAGAGCGGCAGTTTCTTTGCGGTGAGCAGCTCCGCGATCTTCTCGATGAGCCGGCTCTTCTGAACGAGATAGGGAATCTCAGTGACGACGATCTGCCACGCGCCGCGCGGCAGCTCTTCCTGCGTCCAGCGCGCGCGCACGCGGAACCCGCCGCGGCCCGTCCTGTAGGCCTCGGCGATCGAGGCGCGGTCGTCGATGATGATGCCGCCCGTCGGGAAGTCCGGGCCCTGCACGAGCTGGGCGATCTTTTCGTCCGTGGCGTTGGGCCTCTTGATCAGGTGCAGTGCCGCCTCGCAGAGCTCCGCTGCATTGTGCGGCGGAATGGATGTCGCCATGCCGACCGCAATGCCCGAAGAGCCATTGGCGAGAAGGTTCGGAAAGGCGCCCGGAAGCACCACGGGCTCCTGCAGCGAGCCATCGTAGTTGGGGCGGAAGTCGACTGTCTCCTCGTCCAGGCCTTCAAGCAGCAGCTTGGCAACCTCCGTCAGGCGCGCTTCGGTGTAGCGGTAGGCCGCAGCCGAGTCGCCGTCGATGTTGCCGAAGTTGCCTTGACCGTCCACGAGCGGATAGCGCGAGGAAAAGTCCTGCGCCAGGCGCACCAGCGCATCATAGATCGACTGGTCGCCATGGGGGTGATAGCCGCCCATCACATCGCCCACGATCTTGGCCGATTTCTTGAACGCCGCGTTGGGGTCGAGCCGCAACATCTGCATCACATGCAGCAACCGGCGATGCACCGGCTTCAGGCCGTCACGCACATCAGGCAACGCCCGGTGCATGATGGTTGAGAGCGCATATGCCAGGTAGCGTTCCTCGAGGGCTTCCTTGAGGTCGATCTTCTGGATGTCTTTCGGGCCTTCCGGCGGGGGAACGTGCTTACTCATGATTCGGGGCTTATAGCATTTCCATCATGGGGATTTGGATCGCGGCGCTGTTTAGCCCACAAGTGGCGGAAAGACGAACGGAAAGTGAACGGATGTGCAGTGGGAGAGGACCCTCATCCGGCCTTCGGCCACCTTCTCCCATCCTTCGGACGGGAGAAGGGAATGCAGGTCTCAATAATTTTCCCTTCTCCCGTCGCAACGCGATGGGAGAAGGTGCCCGGTAGGGCGGATGAGGGTCTCTCTCCGCGAGTCCCGATGTTGAGGCAGGCCCTCATCCGTCGCTTCGCGCCACCTTCTCCCATCCTTCGGACGGGAGAAGGGAATACAGGTCTCAATAATTTTCCCTTCTCCCGTCGCAACGCGATGGGAGAAGGTGCCCAAAGGGCGGATGAGGGCCTCTCTCCAAGGGTCCCGATGTTGAAGCAGGCCCTCATCCGGCCTTCGGCCACCTTCTCCCATCCTGCGGACGGGAGAAGGGAAAGCTGGGAGATGCTTATCCCCTTCTCCCGTCGCAACGCGATGGGAGAAGGTGCCCGGCAGGGCGGATGAGGGCATCTCTCCACGAGTCCCGATGTTGAAGCAGGCCCTCATCCGGCCTTTGGCCACCTTCTCCCATCCTTCGGACGGGAGAAGGGAATGCAGGTCTCAATAATTTTCCCTTCTCCCGTCGCAACGCGATGGGAGAAGGTGCCCGAAAGGGCGGATGAGGGCATCTCTCCACGAGTCCCGATGTTGAAGCAGGCCCTCATCCA
>NZ_JBIICB010000105.1:0-12951 GCF_044239095.1 Aestuariivirga sp.
ATGAGGAATGCGCAGGATGATGGCTCGGCCTGTGCCCTCTGCATCGCGTGCCGGAGTGCCTCGACCATGCCGAGACGGTTCATCATGCCGGTCAGGGGATCGCTCAGGCTGAGGAACCGCAGTTGCTGCTGGTGGCGGTGGCGCTCATCGAGTTTCCGGACCATGCCAAGGATCTGTGCCGGCCGCCCGTCGGGCCCGGCGAACCACCGCCCGCTATCCTCGAGCCACAGGCTGTACTGCTCGCCACGGCCGCCCGGACGGAAGAGGTATTCAATCTGGAAGGCCACGCCACCACCCGTGTCGGTGCCGCCCGCCCTGATGGCGTCGTAGCGGTTAGCGCCGCTCGAGGGGTCGATGAGGCTGGCATACCGGCGTCCGGAATTGATCATGTCCGGTGCGGCAGCCAGCACCTCACCGGCGTTGCGCGACCAGGTGAGCGTGTCGTCCGCCATGTTCCAGCAATAGGCGGCAAGGCCTGCCGCCTCCATGGCGCCGGTCACGGCGGCCGCCTGCGCGCCTGCCGCTGCTTCTCCGTGTGCCGGAGTGTCTTCCCCCACGCCCAAGCTGTCTCCCTTCGGACCGGCAGGGCGTTGTCAGGGGCCAGATCCCGATAAGCTACCTGCGGTGGTGGAAACGCTATCTGCTGGAGGTGAAATCAACCTTAACGAGCGGGAATCAAAATCCGAGCGCCAGCCCATCCTTGCGCGGGTCAGAGCCGCCGATGAGCATTCCCTTCTCATGGTCCACGACGATGGCCTGTCCGCCGCCCAGCGGTGACGGCGCGGCTTCCAGCACATGGCCCCTTTCTGCAAGGCCCTGCCGCACGGCCTCCGGCACGCCACCTTCCAGCAGAACCTTTCCGCCGCTCGGGAAATAGCGTGGCTGATCGATTGCCTCCTGCGGGTCCATGCCATAGGCATAGCGGTTCACCGCGACGCTCATGTGGCCCATGGGCTGGTAGTCTCCGCCCATCACGCCATAGCTCATGTCGATCCGCCCCTCATGGCGCACCATGGCGGGGATGATGGTGTGGAGCGGGCGTTTGCCGGGTCCGATGCAATTGGGGTGGGCTGCGTCTGTCACGAAGCAGGCGCCGCGGTTCTGCAGCGCGATCCCCGTCCGGGGCGTCACGATGCAGGACCCAAACCCATAATAGACGGAATTGATGAAGGAGCAGGCCATCCGCTTCTCGTCCACGACCGTCAGATAGACCGTGTCCGACCGCCGCATCTCCGTCTCGATGTCGAGCGCCCGGTTCATGTCGATCAGGCCTGCGAGCTTGTGGGACGTCTTGTCCGAGAGAAGCTCGTCCACCGGCACATCCACGAAATCCGGGTCGGCGATGTGGCGGTTGCGGAGTTCCCAGGCGAGTTTCATCGCCTCGATCTCGAGATGATGGCGCTCCACGGAGGAGGGCGCATGCCGGGCAAGGCCGAAATGCGACAGGATGTTGAGGGCGATGAGCGCCGTCAGCCCCTGCCCCGAAGGCGGGATCTCGAGGATTTCGCGCCCCATGAATTCGGCCGAGATCGGCTTTACCCAGTCCGAGCGGTGTGCCGCCAGATCCGCAAGCGTCAGCAGCGAGCCCTTGGCCCTGACGGTGGCGATGATGTCTTCCGCGATCGCGCCCTGGTAGAAGGCATCGCGGCCCTCCCGGGCAATGAGCCGCATGGCCCCCGCCAGCGCCGGATAGGCCATGGTTTCGCCAGTACGCGGCGCGCGGCCGTCCTTCAGATAGTGTCGCCTTCCGCCCTCGTCCGCCTCGAGATCGGGCGTGTCCTCTGGCCAGTCGAAGGCCACGCGCGGGGTGACAGCTACACCATCTTCCGCAAGGCGGATTGCGGGTTTCAGGGCCTCGGCAAGGTCCATCGTGCCGTAGCGCCGCAGCAACTGGTCCCAGCCGTCGATGGCGCCCGGCACTGTTACGGCGTGGATGGAGCGGGGCGCAATGGTGGTGAGCCCCGAGGCCTTCAGCCAGCTGGCATCGGCCGCCTGTGCCGCCCGGCCGCTGGCGTTGAGGCCCGCAACCTTGCCATCGGGCGTTCCGATGAGGGCGAAGCAGTCGCCACCGATGCCGGTCATGGCTGGCTCGGCGACGCAGAGCACCGCGGAAGCCACGACGGCGGCGTCGACGGCATTGCCTCCGGCCTTAAGCGTGTCGATGGCGGCGAGTGTTGCCGGCGGAGCCGACGTTGCCGCCATTCCGCGGGCGCCATAGGCGGCGGAACGTCCGGGCATGTCAAAATTGCGCATCGTCATGGTCCTGCAATGGTTGCTGGAAGAAAACTCCCAGAAGCGTCGCAAAACGCATCGCATGGCCGCCACCGCTGTAGCAAGACACTCCGCGTCATGACTGCCGGGCGCCCGCCGTCAGGCGGGCAGGCAGCACCGAAAGAAGTGATCGACATTTCCCGCTGGTAATGTATTTTTACTACTGGGAAATACACCAGTCCACCCAGAGGGAATACGCAATGTCCACGGTGAAGAGCGATATCGAAATTGCCCGCGAGGCGAAAATGAAGCCGATCATGCAGATCGGCACGGCCCTCGGCATCCCCGAGCAGGAGCTGATCCCCTACGGCCACACCAAGGCGAAGGTCAGCCTCAGCTACATCGACAGCCTGAAGTCGAAGCCTGACGGCAAGCTGATCCTCGTCACCGCCATCAATCCGACACCCGCAGGCGAAGGCAAGACCACGACCACGGTCGGCCTCGGCGACGGCCTCAACCGCATCGGCAAAAAGGCCATGGTGGCGCTGCGCGAACCCTCGCTCGGCCCGTGCTTCGGCATGAAGGGTGGCGCGGCGGGCGGCGGCTATGCCCAGATCGTGCCGATGGAGGACATCAACCTCCACTTCACCGGTGACTTCCACGCCATCACCTCGGCGCACAACCTGCTGTCCGCGATGATCGACAACCACATCTATTGGGGCAACGAGCTGGGGATCGACACCCGCCGCGTTGCCTGGCGCCGTGTCATGGACATGAACGACCGCGCGCTGCGCGAGATCGTCTGCTCGCTCGGCGGTGTCGCCAATGGCTATCCGCGTGAGGCCGGCTTCGACATCACTGTCGCCTCCGAGATCATGGCCATCCTCTGCCTCTCGACCTCGATCGCCGACCTCGAGCGGCGCATCGGGCAGATCGTCGTCGGCTACAAGAAGGACAAGTCGCCCGTCCTCGCCAAGGACCTCAAGGCGCCGGGCGCCATGGTGGTGCTGCTCAAGGATGCGCTGCAGCCCAACCTGGTCCAGACGCTGGAGAACAATCCGGCCTTCGTGCATGGCGGCCCCTTCGCCAACATCGCGCATGGCTGCAACTCGGTCATGGCAACACAGTCGGCCCTGAAGCTCGCCGATTATGTCGTCACCGAAGCGGGCTTCGGCGCCGATCTCGGTGCGGAGAAGTTCTTCGACATCAAGTGCCGCAAGGCGGGGCTTTCGCCTGCGGCCACCGTCATCGTCGCCACCGTCCGCGCACTGAAGATGCATGGCGGCGCCGCGAAGGAAGACCTCAAGATCGAGAACGTCGAGGTGCTGAAGAAGGGCCTCGCCAACCTCGGCCGCCACATCGAGAACGTGAAGAAGTTCGGCGTGCCGATCGCGGTGGCCATCAACCACTTCATCTCCGATACCGATGCCGAGGTCCAGGCCGTCATCGACTATTGCCGCACCCATGGCGTGGAGGCCTTCCGCTGCACCCACTGGGCCGAGGGCGGCAAGGGCACCGAGGCGCTGGCCCATCACGTGGCAGCCTTGGCCGACAAGGGCTCTGCCCAGTTCAAGCCGATCTATGACGAGGGCGTGCCGCTGTTCGAAAAGGTCCGCACCATTGCCCGCGAGATCTACCGCGCGGATGATGTGGTGGCCGACAAATCGGTGCGCGACCAGCTCAAGGCCTGGGAAGCGGCGGGTTACGGCAATTTCCCGATCTGCATGGCCAAGACGCAGTACTCCTTCTCGACCGACCCGAACCTCAAGGGCGCGCCCACCAACCACGTGCTTCCCGTGCGCGAAGTCCGCCTTTCGGCCGGTGCGGAGTTCATCGTGGTCATCTGCGGTGACATCATGACCATGCCGGGCCTGCCCAAGGTGCCCTCGGCCGAGGTCATCGGCCTCGACGAGAAGGGCCAGATCGCCGGCCTGTTCTGACGCGGACGGCTGTTATTCACGGAAGGCCCGGGGCGCTTGCTCCGGGCCTTTTGATTTGGCAAACACGCAAGGCGTCGCGGGCGAAGAGGAGAAAGCAATGTCACGCACCGAAACCGAACAGCTGGTCGAGCGTTACTTCACATGCTTCAATGCAGGCGATCGCGAAGGCATGGTCTCTTGCCTCAGCCCGGACGTTCGCCATGACGTAAACGAGGGGGGCTCCCGTATCGGCCACGACAGGTTCCGGGCCTTCATGCAGCACATGGACCGCTGCTACCGCGAGACGCTCACCGGCATCACCGTGATGAGCAATGGCGACGGCAGCCGCGCCGCCGCCGAATTCGTAGTGAACGGCGAATACATTGCCACCGACGCTGGCCTGCCTGAAGCGCTAGGCCAGCGCTATGTCCTTCCCGGCGGCACCTTCCTCGAGGTGAAAGCCGGCCAGATCACGAGGCTCACCACCTACTACAATCTCAAGCAGTGGATTGGTCTCGTCAGCGCGTGATCCGTATCGAGCATCTCTCCGGACCTGCACTCGACCGTCATCTCGGCGGCCTCGCGCGGCTGCGCATATCGGTCTTCCGGGACTATCCCTATCTCTATGATGGCGATGCCGAGTATGAGTCCTGGTATATCGCGGACTTCGCGAAGGCGCCGGGTTCTGTGGTTGTTGCCGCCCTCGATGGTGAGCAGCTGGTGGGTGCAGCCACCGCCTCCCCGCTGGGCGCCCAGAAGCAGGCGTTCAGCGCGCCCCTTGCCGTGCTCGGCGTCGCGGTGGAGGAGCTTTTCTATTTCGGCGAGTCCGTCCTTCTTCCAGCGTACCGCGGCCGCGGCATCGGACATGCCTTCTTCGATGCGCGCGAAGACGCGGCGCGTGCGCAGGGGTTCAGCCTCACGGGCTTCTATTCGGTGATCCGCCCGGCTGAACATCCGTTGAAGCCCGAAGCCTATTCCCCGCTCAACGGCTTCTGGGCCAAGCGGGGCTATGCCCCGGCTGCTGGCGCGGTGGCCGACTTCCCGTGGAAGGAATTGGGACAGCCGGATGAAACGCCACACCCGATGCAGTTCTGGATGCGGCGGCTTTAGAGCCTGATCTTGCGCGCGTTCTTGCCGACCAGGTGATTCCACCTGGCCGGAACGCGCACCAATTGTTGCACGAGAGCCAGCTTCTCTTGCGGTGCAATAGAAATCAGACATCCGAACAGATCATTAATCCATTGAAAACACATGGTGAATGAAAGCCATGCAAAAATCGCACTTCAAATCATGCTGCACTGCACCCAGATTATGGGTGCAAACAGCAACCATAGGCCGTCAATCCAAGGGGAATGACCATGTTCGAAGTCCTGAAGTCCCGCTACTCGACCTGGAAGCGCTATTCGCGCACGCTGCAGGAGCTCGAGAGCCTGTCCAACCGTGAGCTGGCCGATCTTGGCATTGCGCGGTCTGACATTCCGCGCCTGGCACGCGAGGCCGCACGTTCGTGAGCCCGTCTCCAAGAGGCTTTTTCGAGAGACTCGCCCGCGGCCAGAAGCTCAGATCATACCGTCAATTGCGGGCCGCCACCGAAGCCCTGACCGATGCCGATCTGGCGGACATGGGCCTCAAACGGTACCAGCTTGGCCATGTGGCCCGGATCCGGGCCTTCAAGGCCTGACAAGCCGGGGCACCTGCGGGGGCCCCGGCTGATTGGTCAGTGAACGCTCATCGCCATGATCTCGTGCTCGAAGGCGCTGCCCAGTGCGGCTTCCCTCGACCCGGATATCGACACCGGCGTGCCGTCCGCATTGTACAGGCAGAACAGCCTGGATCTCGGCGCCACGCCAGCCTTCTTGCCCAGCAGGCGCTCCGCCTCCTGGACCGCGATTTCCCGGATATAACCCAGATCGCCCTCGCCCAGCAGGGCAAGATCCTGTGGCGTCACGTCAAGAGTCTTCTTGGTGCTGTCGTTGGTGTTCATGAAATCACCCTCCAATCTGGATACGGCGGACCACCCGCCGCGGTTCGGGCCGTTCGAGGTGAAGCTCCAGCAGGCCATTTTCCAGCCGGGCTCCGGTCACGTCCATGCCGTCCGCCAGCACGAAGGTCCGCGTGAACTGGCGGGCCGCGATGCCGCGGTGCAGATAAGCCCTTCCGTCCTCTTCCTTCTGGCGGCCGCGGATGACGAGCTGGTTTTCCTCGACCGTCACGTCGAGCTCGTCGCGGCCAAAACCCGCCACCGCCAGCGTGATCCGCAGGCGTTCAGCCTCGCCCTCGGCCCGGGTCAGGCGTTCGATATTGTAGGGTGGATAGCCATCACCCGACGTCTTCGATGCCCGGTCGAGCATCCGTTCCAGCTCGTCGAAGCCGAGCAGGAGGGGCGATGAAAAAACGGTAAGACGCGACATGTATTTGCCCTCGTGAAGCAGCAGCGAAGCTGGAACCCTGAAGCGGCATCCACAGCGACCACCGTCATATGTGAAAGCTGTACCCCGGATTCAAGCCGCAGAGCTTGACCGGAGCGCTTCCCCGGTGTTTTGATCCCCGCCCAAGAGCCGACAGCCTATTCCGGGTTGTGGTAACATCGAACAGCATAGAACAGGGAGATGACAATGCTCAGACGTTCGCTTTTTGGTGCGGTGGCCGCACTCGCGCTTACCGTGTCCTCGGCCTTCGCGGCCGAGAACAAGCCCGCCATCGTCTTCGACATCGGCGGCAAGTTCGACAAATCCTTCAACGAAAGCATGTTCAACGGGGCCGAGAAGTTCAAGGCCGAAGCCGGCGTTGCCTATGGCGAGTTCGAGATCGCCAATGAAGCCCAGCGCGAACAGGCGATCCGCAACTTCGCCGACCAGGGCTATTCGCCGATCATCGCCGCGGGCTTCGCCCAGGCCGCTGCTGTCGAAAAGGTGGCCAAGGAATATCCTGAACTGAAATTCGCCATCGTCGATATGGTGGTGGACCTGCCGAACGTCCAGTCCATCGTGTTCAATGAGCATGAGGGCTCCTACATCGTGGGGCTGCTGGCCGGCATGGCATCGAAGTCCGGCAAGGTCGGTTTCGTGGGCGGCATGGACATTCCGCTGATCCGCAAGTTCGCCTGCGGCTATGCCCAGGGTGTGAAGGCCGCCAAGGCCGATGCCACCATCTTTCAGAACATGACGGGTGACACGGGTGCCGCCTGGAACGATCCCGTGAAGGGCGGCGAGATCACCAAGGGCCAGATGGCCCAGGGTGCGGATGTGGTCTATGCCGCAGCCGGCGCCACGGGCCTGGGCGTGCTGCAGGCCGCGGCCGATGGCGGTGCGCTGTCGATCGGCGTTGATGCCAACCAGAACTATCTCCACCCCGGCAAGGTCCTCACCTCCATGCTGAAGCGCGTGGACGTCGCCGTCTACAATGTGATGAAGAACGGCAATGACAACTTCAAGCCCGGCATCCAGGCCCTTGGCCTCGCCGAGGATGGTGTCGGCTATGCCATGGACGACAACAACAAGCCGCTGGTGACAGCGGAGATGCAGGCCGCCGCCGAGAAGGCCAAGGCTGACATCATCTCCGGCGCCATCAAGGTGCACGACTACACCACCGACAACACCTGCCCGGTGCAGTAAGGCAGTTTATCCCCGAACATCCCTCTCCCCCATCGGGGGAGAGGGAAGGGTGAGGGGGTCTGTCCGCCAGCGAAATGTCTGAGGGGCTCTCACCCGCCGAAACCGGTCGCTTCGAAAGAACAATCGAGATCGCTGCCGGCGCCCCCTCACCCTGCCCTCTCCCCCAAGGGGGGAGAGGAATTGAAATGAAATGGGACACGGGGACGGCATGACTCCGGCCATCGAACTCATCGGCATCGACAAGCGCTTCGGCTCCGTCCACGCCAACAAGGACGTGACGCTGTCCATCGCGCAGGGCTCGATCCACGGCATCATCGGGGAGAATGGCGCGGGCAAGTCCACGCTGATGTCGATCCTCTTCGGCTTCTACCAGGCCGACAAGGGCGAGATCCGAGTCAAGGGCCAGCCCGTCAAGATCAAGTCCTCCTCCGATGCCATAGCACTCGGCATCGGCATGGTGCACCAGCATTTCATGCTGGTCGAACCCTTCACGGTGCTGGAGAACGTGGTGCTGGGCGCCGAGGGCGGCCGCCTTATCGGCCCCGCTCTCGCCAAGGCCCGCGCCGAACTCACCCGCCTTGCGGCTGACTATGAACTGGACGTCGACCCGGACGCCATCGTGGGCGAACTCCCCGTTGGCCTGCAGCAGCGCGTCGAAATCCTCAAGGCGCTGTTCAAGGGGGCCGAGACGCTGATCCTCGACGAGCCCACCGGCGTGCTGACGCCCGATGAGGCGGACCATCTCTTCCGCATCCTCCACACGCTGAAGGACCAGGGCAAGACTGTCATCATCATCACCCACAAGCTGCGTGAGATCATCGCCATCACCGATCATGTCTCCGTCATGCGGCGCGGCGAACTCGTGGCGACGCATGAGACGATGGAGACCGACGTCATGGAACTGGCCGAGCTCATGGTGGGCCGCCATGTGAACCTCCGGGTCGAGAAGGGACCCTCGAGGCCGGGCGAGACCGTGCTGGAGGTGAAGAACCTCACCTGGAAGGACCGTAAGGGCATCACCCGCGTCGACAACGTCTCCTTCAGCGTGAGGAAGGGCGAGATCGTCGGCATCGCCGGCGTCTCCGGCAACGGGCAGTCGGAGCTTCTCGACGTGATCGCCGGAATAGCAAGGCCCACGTCTGGCCAGGTGATCTTCGAGGGCAAGGACATCGGCGTGCTGGGCAATCCGCGCCATGTGCGTGCCGAGGGCCTGGCGCATGTGCCGGAGGACCGCCAGCACCGCGGTCTCATCGGCAGCTTCGATGCGAGCGAGAACATCATCCTCGGCTGGCATCATGACGCCGCACTCGGCAAGGGCTTCCGCCTCGACCGCGACAAGGTAATCGCCAGGGCACGCGCCGAGATGGAGGAGTTCGACGTCCGCCCGCCGGACCCGCTTCTCAAATCCTCCAAATTCTCCGGCGGCAACCAGCAGAAGCTCATCATCGCGCGCGAGATCAAGTCGAACCCCGATCTTCTCATCGTCGGCCAGCCCACGCGCGGTGTCGATATCGGCGCCATCGAATACATCCACAAGCGCATCATCCAGCTCCGCGACGAGGGCAAGGCGGTGCTGCTCGTCTCCGTCGAGCTCGACGAGATCCGTTCGCTCTCCGACCGCATCCTCGTCATGTTCGCGGGCCGCATCATGGGCGAGCGCGGGCCGGGCGCTGACGAGCGTGAGCTCGGGCTGCTGATGGCCGGCGTCGCCAGGGATGCTGCATAATGATGACGTCACGCGGCGAGCTTCCGCACTGGGTGGACGTAGGGCTAATCCCCGTGATCAACCTCACCGTGGCGCTGATCGTCTCGGGCCTCGTGGTGTTGATCATCGGGGAGAACCCGCTCGAAGCCATGTGGATCATGCTCAAGGGCGCGGTTGGCTCGCTCAAGGGCTGGGGCTATCTTCTGTATTATGCCACCAACTTCGTGTTCACGGGGCTTGCCGTTGCGGTTGCCTTCCATGCCGGGCTCTTCAACATCGGTGGCGAAGGTCAGGCCTATATGGCGGGTGTGGGCGCTGCGGCCGTGGGCCTCGGCCTCGAGTTCCTGCCATGGCCCATCGTCATCCCGCTCGCCATCCTCGCCGCCATGGCGATGGGCGCCTTCTGGGCCTGGATCCCCGGCGTGTTGCAGGCCAAGCGCGGCAGCCACATCGTCATCACCACGATCATGTTCAACTTCATCGCGGCCAGCCTGATGGGTTATCTCATCAACTACTGGTTCCGCCCGGTGGGCAAGATGGCAGTGGAAAGCCGGGAGATCACCGGCGCCTACATCATGAGTGCGCGCGAAGTGGCGCGCGAGTTCTTCGGTGTCCGGCTCGCCTCCTCGCCGGTCAACTTCTCGGTCTTCCTCGCCATCATCGCGGCCTTCGCCGTGTGGTACCTGCTGTGGCGCACCAAGCTCGGCTATGAGATCCGCGCTCTTGGCGCCAACCCGTCTGCCGCCGTCTATGCGGGCATCAGGCCGGATCGCATCATCATCATCACCATGGCGATCTCGGGCGCGCTGGCGGGGTTGATGGCGGTGAATGAAATCCTCGGCGTGCAGCACCGGCTCGTACTCGGCTTCGTGGGCGGTGCGGGGTTTGTGGGAATCGCGGTGGCCCTCATGGGCCGCTCGCACCCCATTGGCATCGTGCTCTCCGCCATGCTCTTCGGGCTGCTCTATCAAGGAGGCTCCGAACTCTCCTTCGCCAAGCCCGAAATCAACCGTGACATGGTGGTGGTGATCCAGGGTCTCGTCATCCTGTTCATGGGCGCACTCGAATATGCCTTCCGGCCATGGGTGGCGGCCCTCTTCTTCAGCGCGGAGGAGAAGTAATGGAACTCTACATCGAGCTCCTCGCCTCCACCATCCGCATGAGCGTGCCCTTGATCCTCGCCTGCCTCGCAGGCCTGTGGTCGGAGCGGGCAGGCATCGTCGACATCGGGCTTGAAGGCAAGATGCTGATTGCCGCCTTCGTCGCGGCCTCGGCCTCCGCCGTCTATGGCTCGGCCTGGATCGGGCTCATCCTCGCCATCGCCGCGTCTGTCAGCTTCGCGCTGGTGCATGGCTATGCCTCGATCAACCAGCGCGGCAATCAGGTGGTCTCGGGCGTCGCCATCAACATGCTGGCGGCGGGGCTTGCCGTGGTGCTGGGCAATGAATGGTTCAAGCAGGGTGGCCGCACGCCGGCTCTGCCGCCCGAAGGCCGCTTCCTGCCCTTCGAGTTCCCGAGCCTGCATGACATCCCCATTATCGGCCCGCTGGAGCGGATTTTCCTCTCGCATTCGATCCTCGCCTATGCGGCCATCGCGCTGGTGCCGCTCACCGCCTGGGCACTGTCACGCACGCGCTTCGGCCTCCGGCTCCGCGCCGTGGGCGAGAATCCGCATGCGGTGGACACGGCGGGCATCTCGGTGGCGGGCCTGCGTTACCGCGCGGTGATCATCGCAGGCGTGTTGTGCGGCATTTCGGGCGCCTATATCTCGACCTCGCTGTCATCGAGCTTCGTGCGTGACATGACGGCGGGCGGCGGCTTCATGGCGCTTGCCGCGCTGATCTTCGCCAACTGGCGCGCCTATCCGGCACTGGGCGCCTGCCTGCTCTTCGGCTTCCTGCAGGCGGTGGGCAACTTCACGCAAGGGGCGTCCTTCGGTGGCGTGCAGATCCCGGTGCAGTTCATCAACATGCTACCCTATGTGCTGACGGTCGTGCTGCTCGCGGGCTTCATCGGCAAGTCCGTGCCGCCCAAGGCGTCGGGCATTCCCTACATAAAGGACCGCTGACATGCGCGACCTGATCGACGCGGCGATGAAGGCGCGCCTGCGGGCTCACGCGCCCTATTCCAACTTCCTCGTGGGTGCTGCGATGCGTGACGAGCACGGCCACATCCACGGCGGCTGCAACATCGAGAACGCTTCCTACCCGCAGGGCTGGTGCGCGGAACCCTCCGCCATCTCCGCCCTCGTCATGGCGGGAAGCCGCCGCATCACCGAAGTCGCCGTGATGGGCAACGGCTCCACCCTCTGCACCCCCTGCGGCGGCTGCCGCCAGAAGATCCGCGAATTCGCGAGCGCCGAGGTGAAGATCCACTGCTGCACGGAAACAGGCGAGTTGATCCAGACCTTCACGCTTGAGGAGCTGCTCCCCTTCTCCTTCGGCCCGGAGAACCTCGCATGAACGCGCTCGCACAACGCCTCGGCAGTCGTGCCCCGAAGACCGCCATTATCCTCGGCTCCAGCCTCGGCGCGCTGGCCGACGCGGTGGAAGACCCTCTCGTCATTCCGTATACGGATCTTCCAGGCTTTCCGGTGCCGAAGATTTCGGGCCATGCGGGCAAGCTCTTCGTGGGGACGCTCGGCGGGCAGGAGGTGGCCGTGCTGGCGGGCCGCGCGCACCCCTATGAGTCCGGCAACGCCGCCGTCATGCGCCCGGCCATCGAGATGCTGAAGGGCGCGGGAATCGAGACGCTCATCCTCACCAATGCCGCAGGAAGCCTCAAGCCCGAGATGCGCCCCGGCTCCATCATGCTGATCGCCGATCACATCAATTACTCCGGCATGAACCCGCTCATCGGCCAGCATGGCGACGAGAATTTCGTGCCCATGACCAATGCCTATGACCCCGCCCTGCGCCAGCGCTTCCATGCCGCTGCGAAGGCCGAGGGGATTGCGCTGCACGAAGGCGTCTACTGCTGGTACTCCGGCCCCTCCTTCGAGACGCCTGCCGAAATCCGCATGTTCCAGATCATCGGCGGCTCGGCGGTCGGCATGTCCACAGCCCCCGAGACGATCCTCGCTCGCCGCTTCGGCCTCAAGGTGGCGGGGCTCTCCGTCATCACCAATCTTGCGGCAGGGATCGAGGGTGCCTCGCCAAGCCATGACGAGACGAAGCGCGAAGGGGCCAAGGCGGCGGAGAACATGAAGGCCCTCGTCACCCGCTTCCTGAAGGACGCCTGATATGCTCCCGCAAGAGGTGATCCGGAGGAAGCGCGATGGATCGTCGCTCACCACTGACGAGGTAAGGGACTTCATTTCGGGCCTCACCTCCGGTGCCGTGTCCGAAGGCCAGGTCGCGGCCTTCGCCATGGCCGTCTTCTTCCGCGGCATGAGCCGGGAGGAGGCGGTGGGGCTGACGCTCGCCATGCGCGACTCCGGCACGGTGCTCAAATGGGACCTGCCGGGCCCCGTGGTGGACAAGCATTCCTCCGGCGGCATCGG
>NZ_JBIICB010000370.1:0-3225 GCF_044239095.1 Aestuariivirga sp.
GGAGCCCCATTTTCAACCTTAGATATGCGCTGGCGCGGCAGCCCGGTTTTCGAGCGTTTTTCTGCTTTTGATTTTTCCGTTTTGTTTTGATTCGGCGGGGTCCAAACCCCTGAATTCATTGGACATGACCCCCGAGTTGATGGGTTTTGGCCATTTTGATTTCGGCCCTGCCACAGGCGTTTTGATTTCGGCGCCATGCCGACGCCATCCACGATGAGGTTCCGATGATCGTCACCGACATGGCCGTCGAGAGCCTGGTGCCCTATGCCCGGAACCCGCGCAACAACACTGCCGCCATCGATGCCGTGAAGGCCTCTATCGCCGAATTCGGCTTCCGCCAGCCTATTGTGGTGGACGAGAAGCTGGTGGTGATCGTAGGGCATACGCGGCTTGAGGCCGCCAAGCAGCTAGGCCTGAAGGTGGTGCCTGTGCATGTCGCCGAGGGCCTCACGCCGGCCCAGGCAAAAGCCTACCGCATCATGGACAACCGCTCGCACGAAAATGCCGAGTGGGACGATGAACTCCTGCGGCTTGAGTTCGGGGATCTGAAGCTCGACGATTTTGACCTTGCGCTGACCGGCTTCGTTTCCGAAGAGCTCGACAAGCTCCTGGGCGCGGAGCAGATCGAGGGTCTGACTGACCCGGACGAGGCACCCGAGGTTCCCGCCGAAGCTGTCAGCCAACCGGGCGACCTCTGGATCCTTGGCGATCATCGTGTGCTCTGCGGCGACTCCACCGTGATGACGGATGTCGAGAAGCTGATGGGCGGCCAGCTCGCGGACATGAGTTTTTGCGACGCGCCTTACAACGTCGACTATGGCAACAGCGCCAAGGACAAGATGCGCGGCAAGGACCGCCGCATCCTCAATGACGCGCTGGGCGAGGGGTTCTACCAGTTCCTCTACGACGCATGCGTCAACCTGCTAATGGTGACCAAGGGCGCCTGTTATCTCAGCATGAGTTCCTCGGAACTCGACACCCTGCAGCGCGCTTTCAAGGCGGCCGGCGGCAAGTGGTCGACCTTCATCATCTGGGCCAAGAACACCTTCACGCTGGGACGCGCCGACTACCAGCGCCAGTACGAGCCGAGGGGATGTCCCGAACTCTGTTGAAAATGCCGAGGCTGTGGTCATGGTGTGCGGCGCGCAGATGGGCAAGTCGCTTGCCCTCGATACGCCGCTGCCCACGCCGCAAGGCTGGACGACCATGGGGGAGGTGCAGCCGGGAGACGTCCTGTTCGATGAACGGGGTACGCCCTGCAGGGTCACGATCGTCAACCCGGTCCAGCAAGGGCGCACCTGTTATAGCGTCGTCTTCGATGACGGCGAGGAAATCATTGCCGACGCCGATCATCTCTGGACGGTCACCACCGACCGCTGGGCGCGTGACGGAGGCCGGCGGCAGGAGACGCTAACCACTTCGCAGATGATTGACCGAGGCGTCCATCTGCACAATGGCGCCGCGCGCTTTGCGATTCCGGTTGCCGGGGCCCTGCAGCTTCCGAAAGTTGAGCTCCCAGTCGATCCATACATTCTCGGCGCATGGCTTGGCGATGGAAATAGCCGGGCGACAAGGATCACCATCGGGCAGGCGGATTTCGATGCAATGACCGGGTTGCTCGAGTCGCACGGCGTTGAATGTCATGCCAAATGGTATGGAAACACGGCGGGTAGCGCGTGGGATGTCCGACTGGCATTGAAAGGTGTTGAAAGCCGGGGGCCTGATGGTTTGAAGCAGCGCCTGCGGCGGCTGGGCGTCATCAAGAACAAGCACATCCCGGCACTCTATCTTCGAGCGTCCGCCGCGCAGCGACTGGAATTGCTTCGTGGCCTCATGGACACGGACGGCGGCGTATCGAATGGAAAAGCCGAATTCTGTTCGAAGTACGAGGCGCTTGCGCTTCAGGTCTTCGACCTGGCTGTGAGCCTCGGGTTCAAGCCGAGGGTACGCAACCGCTTCTCTGCGAAGTACAAGACGCCATTCTATTGCGTTCACTTTCTCGCCTACCAGGAGCGCTCCCCGTTTCATCTGCCGCGCAAGACAGTCAAACTTGGTTCGGTTCACCACGCCCGCAGCCGACCGTACCTCGCCGAGTTGCGTTACATCCGCGACATTGTTCCAGTTCCGTCGGTTCCGGTACGGTGCATTGGAGTCGATAGCCCTTCGCATCTCTACCTTGCCGGCTATCGCATGGTGCCGACGCACAACACGGATGGGCTGCTCGATATCATGGGCGCGCGCCTCGACCAGCGCCCAGCGCCCATATTGTACGTGGGTCCGATTAGGGACTTCCTGACCGACCAGTTCGAGCCGCGCCTCATGAGCCTGCTGGACGAGGCGGAGACGCTGTCGGCCAAGGTCGTGCGCGGCAAGCGCATGAAGAAGACGCTGAAGATCGTGGCCGGGGTGCCGGTGCGCCTAGCGCATGCGGGATCCTCGGCGGCGCTCAAGTCCAGTCCCGCCGCGCTCGCGCTGGTCGACGAGTACGACGAGATGCTGGCCAATGTGAAGGGGCAGGGCGATCCGCTCGGCCTGGTCGAAGCCCGTGGCGAAACCTATGCGGACTTCGTCACCGCCATCACGTCCACGCCGTCGCGCGGCCTGATCGAAACCGAGCTGGATGAGCGAAGCGGGCTCCGCTTCTGGAAGGTCGCTGTACCCGAAGCGGTCGAAAGCGCCATCTGGAGACTCTGGCAGTCGGGCACTCGGCATCATTTCTGCTGGCCGTGCCTGCACTGCGACAAATACTTCGTACCGCGCTTCGAGCAGATGCGCTGGCCGGAGAACGCCACGCCGGCGGAAGCTGGGAAGGCGGCCCAGCTGGAATGTCCCCATTGCGGTGGGCTGCACCAGGATGCCGACAAGCAGGAGATGAATGCCCGGGGGCTTTATGTCGCCCCGGGACAATGGGTAGAGGAAGGAGAAGTCCGGGGCGAGCCCCCTGACAATGCGGTGATCAGCTTCTGGGCCAGCGGGCTTGCCAGCCCCTTCGTTTCCTGGGGTATTCGCTGAACGTCCAGCGTATTCCCGATGGTGAGCTCGCATCGACGCCGATCGGTGCCAGGACATTGCTCAAACCCCTGAGCCCGATCCAGCTGGCGGTGCTGACGCGAGAGAGGGGATCGGGATCGGTGGGCAGCCAGGTGAGTGTGGGCATCGCCGCGGCGAAGCACACCGCATGCTCCCCTGTTCCACAGCCGATCTCCAGCACCGTTCCACGTGCCG
>NZ_JBIICB010000371.1:0-3224 GCF_044239095.1 Aestuariivirga sp.
ATATCCTCCTCCGGCCAGTTCATGGCATCCTCATCGGTGCAGATGATACGGTAGACCAGCAACGTCGGGCGGCGGCCCTGCGACATTCGATGTTCACGGTCGCAAGCATCGAGTGCGTCGGTGGCGGACTTGAAACGCCGCTTGAGCTTCTCGATGACCTCCAGCACCGGCTCGCTGGGGCTGGCCCCGAAGATGCCTTCGTTGACGAGCAGCCCTGCGATCGACCGTGGGCTGGGCGAAGGCAGGCCACACACTGCGTGGTGCTGCCGGTACAACTCGGCAAACGCCACGCCTGCCTGGTACTGTGTTTCGCTGATCAACTCGCGGAAGGCCAACCGCCCCAGCGCGCTGCCAAGCCTCTCGTCCTTCGCCTGCTTCGCGGTGACGCCGAAATGGCGGCGCCGTGCATCGATGGCCACGCTCATTGCGTCCCTCTCCGTTTCCTGCCGTGTGCGCTTGCCACAGGCGTAGCGCTTGCCGGGTTTCCTCTTGCGTCCGGGGGCCATCACCGCACCTCCTTTAGAAGAGGCCGCTTGCCGTAGAGCTTTTCGCCCAGTTGCTTGACCAGTTCACGCTCGACCCAGGTCAGCCGCTGGTCATCAATCGTGACGGCGAGCAGTCCCTGCTCACGCCATCCCTCACGCTTCACGCACTCGGGCGACCGGCGCTCGCCGCCATAGCCGCGGGGGAGCCACTTCATGACGTCACCTCGCGCAGCAGGGTGGCGCAGGTGGAGCTATGTTTAGAGAAAACGTGCGCGGGGCTCGTCGAGGTGGCGCGAAATCGTCGATTGCTGTTCGTTTCTCGCCATTGGGGCATGTTCCCGACTGGAACATGCCCTCCGAAGGGTGGAGAACAGAGTGCTCGGACGTTGGAGCGGTACAGGTGCTGCCTATGACGTGAGACACCACGAAGGGGAACATTCTGGAACATCCTACTCCGATAGACGCGCAGCGTATTGAACGGATTGTCAGTCATGACGAGATCTCCTGAGTTTTAGGGGGGGATTGGAACATCACGCGCATGGGGCGGCACACCGGCCTGCTCACCTACGGCGGGATCCTTGTCCGGCGTATTCGATGCGCCTTCGGGTTCATTGATGTGGGTGTCGGAATGGACAGGGGCCTTGACCTCGCCATCAGCCGCATCCACATGTTCAGCACGCTGAGTGACCTCAAAGCGCGCGAGCGGGCCGAGGCTTTTGGCAACCCAGTTTTCCGGGCCGGGAATGATGCTGGTATCGAACAGCGCGGTGCGGGCACGCTGCCCGGCGCCCTCGGGCTGGTAAGTCACCCACGCGGAGGATGGGGACAATTTGCTATTATAGAGATCCTTATAATAGCAATTTGTCCCCCTCCTCTGGCTGTCCTTCTTCGCTGCGTCGCGGCTTGGCCAGAGATCGGGAAAGCATCTGGCCATGTCCGCTGCGTTCTCGAGCACGACACCGTCTAGTGCCATCAGGTCATGGCGGGATGGGCTAATCTGCTGCCAGGGGACCACTTCGTGGATGGTGAGGGGCAGGACGGCGTCGGTGAGGAGATCGATATCGAGCGGTGTTTCGGCCGTGCGGTTGACGCCCCTGCCGCGCCCGATGGCCTGAATGAGCTCGCCCTCGCATATCGACCAGCGAATGGCCTCGGCGATGGGATCGGCATGGGTTTCCACCATGAGGGGAAGTGTCCTGCCGCTCGCCAGCCTGATGCGCCTCTCCGTCAGCGGATACCACCAGCCCGCGTCTTCCGGGTTTCGTAGAGGAACGCGGCCATTGATCGCCACAGCGCTCCATTCGGCGGTGATCGGTGCAGGCAGGGTGCGCCCCAGCACGATGAGGCATCGGACGCCACCCCAGCGGTCGAGGCCGCTCAGTCCGTTGAAGTGGACGGCGTCCACGTTCGGGGGCAAGCCTTTGGCGCGCAGGGCGCCGATGGCCGCCTTCTGGCCGATGACCAGCACATCCATGTCAGTGTCCAGCCGGCGGCACTGCCGGGCGCGAAGCCGGATCCAGGCCATGAGATCGCGAAGATGATTGGCCGCAGCCTTCTGATCACGCGCAGGGGCTTCTGCGGGGGGCGTCAGGGCTTTGGCGGAGGTGGGGCTCTGGGTAACCTGGCGCACCCGCACATGAGGCTGCCGCGCTGCCACGAGCGCCCCGATCTCAATGTGAGGCAGATAAGGTTCGACGAGTTCAGATCGCAGCGTGGCATCGAGGTGGAGGATCGGCACACCGGCGGCCCAGCCGCTCCGCAGCCGGGAGCGCCAGCGCAGACGCAGCGACTTGACCGAACCCGCTTCGGTGCGCTCATGGAACAGTTCGACGCCCGCGGCATCGTTGCCGCTTTCCAGAGCTTCTGCGATAATGAGCCAAAGGATCGCGCAGCGCCCTGGCGGCGCCCATGGCATGCCATCCGGCGGCATGATCTTCGCGATCCGGGCGCGGCGTTCCGCCGGGTCCATGCCGGGAAGCAGCCCGGCATCCCGAAGGCGGCGACGCTCGAGGGCAGCAGCCGTCCGGCACTCCTCTACGGTCAGCCCGGTCGCCGCCAGGAGCCCATGGCGCAGGACGCCAGGCTCCGACACGTGAAGCGCCTTCCAGAGCTTCATGCGGGCGGCCACGAGATCAGCGGTATTGGCTATGTGGAGTTTGTTCTTGCCATCGTAGCAAGCGGGCGAGCAGCGGACCGGTTCCAGCCCGTCGAGGGTAAGCTTCGCCTTGCCATCGAGTCCCCGGAGACCGGCCTGCCAGAAACCCTCGTCGATGACGAGGAGACCCACCGTGCCGATTGCCTCGGCCTTCATGTGGAAAAGGCTGTCATGGGCGCAGACGATGACTTCGGAGTCCATCGCCAGCGGCTTCTGGCGCTGATAGCCGCACTTGCCGTAAAGCGGACAGAGCAGCGTGACGCCATCCTGCCTGAGCTTGCAGCAGCTCTGCTCCACGGGATGCTCGACCTCGAGGGCATCGAAGGGTGCGCCCGGGTCGAGGCACATGAGCTGTTCGGGATTGTGCGGCGCGGGATCCGGCGCGGTGCGCCCCTTCCACAACATGGCGCTGACGCCCATCTCCCGGAACGCCGCCACCTGTTCGGCGCCAAGATCGTGCCGGGGGACGGCAAACACCACCTTGCGGCCGCCAAGGGCGCGGGAGGCAATGAGGCGGGTGATGGCTTCACGCGTAGCGGAGGTCTTGCCCAACCCTACGTCGACAGGAAGCCCAAGCAGCGGCG
>NZ_JBIICB010000372.1:0-3199 GCF_044239095.1 Aestuariivirga sp.
TTCTGGGAGAGCCCGGCGCCATCGTTCTTTTCCGCCACGCGAATGCGCCTGGCACGGGCGATCCGGCTGGCTTCGTGCTCGGCGATTGTTCCACCCAGCGCAACCTGGACGGCCGGGGGCGGGCCGAGGCACGCGCCATCGGCCAGTCCTTCCGGAGCCGGGGCATCATGGTCGGCCGCGTGCTCTCTTCCCAGTGGTGCCGGTCGCGGGAGACCGCGGAACTGGCCTTTCCGGGCATGGTGGAGGAGGAGGCCGGCTTCAATTCCTTCTTCGGCGACCGCGCCGCGGAACCGGCCGCATCGGCCCGTGCGCGCGGCATTCTCGCCGCATGGCAAGGGCCTGGCGTGCTGGTCGCCGTTACGCATCAGGTGAACATCTCGGCTTTGACCGGCATCGCGCCGCGGCCGGGCGAGGGGGTCATCCTCATCCGGCGTGACGGCGTGATGGCGGTGGCCGGACGTCTTCCACCCCCGGATCCGGGCTCCTGACCTTTGCGCGGATACCCGAAGGCGAGGCGGCATTAAGGCTGCGTTCACGCCCGATCGTTACTGTCGTTCTGGTTGAGTTGATGGCGGATAACGTAAGCATGGCAAGAGGCGTTCACTGGATCAGCAATGGGCGGACCTGCCCTGCGCCCGGAGAAGTGTCGTCACCCGCAGGGGAACGTCAGGCCCTGCAGCGTCAGGGTTTCGTCAAGATCGTGGAAAACGAGGCCGGCACCACGCTGCGCTGGAGCATGTTCGCGGCCAACTGGTCGTCGCTGTTCTTCGTGGCGGAATGGGTGCATGGCGCGACGGGTCCGTTCCACCTCCAGTACTATTCCGCCGGCTGGTTCAACGAGCGCTTTGATCATGCGCATGCCGCGGCGGAGCGCATCCGCCACCTGATCCAGAAGAGCGACGTGCATCTCTCCCAGACCGTCTACATCCGCAGCGCGCCCGAGGACCGCCGCGACGTTCCAGACCTGCTGCGGCAGGCGCTGCGCGACAAGGTGGCCGATGAGGAGTGCTCGATCGACTGCACCTTTGATCCCTCCTCGCAGCGCTTCCGCGTGGCGCGTGTGGGCCGGCACTCCACGATCGCCAAGCTGTGGGGTGTGAACCCGGTGTCCTACCCTTGCCTGACTGGCCACTCCTACGACCATGCGGTAAGCCGCGCCTACCCGCAGGTGAGCCGCAGCGGAGAGCCGCACTATGACCACATCTATGCCGCCATGGCATCAGCCAATGGTGACGTCGTGTGGGTGCCCTACCAGCGCGTGGTGCTGCCCCTGAACATGGGGCGCAACCGCAAGGCCGTGCGGGTCGTCACCGAACTGGCGAAGGTAGATATCTCTCCTCTGTAGAGACCATTTCGGCGATCGAGAATTCGAGGTGGCGCCGCAATGCGATGCCGATCCATTCGGCCTGTTCGGCGCCTTCGGGCTCCCACTCCCAGGTGAGGAAGCTCTGTTCGAGATGGCCATAGCCCATGCGCACCATGTGGCCGCGCGTGGCCATGGACTGGCCGGTCAGTGCCCAGATCGCCTCCGGCTGCCACTTCACCATGGCGAGCAGCATGCCGATGCGGGGGAAGACCGGAAAGCACCCCTTCACCTGTTTGTCGATCCACAATTCGCCATGATAGACGATCCTCCCGCGGATAAGGTGGGAGAGCGAGTGCTCCGGCGGCATCACCGCACGCGGCACGATCATCTCCCGCCGCCGGGCATAGAGGCCCATCATCCAGCCGAGAACCCACTCGGCGAGGTTGGGATCGGCATCGTCAAGACGGAAGGCCTGCAGACCCACCGTCTTGCCCGAAGCATCAGCCACGGACATCCAGAAGCCCCGCTCCGAAAGGCTGCGGCAGGCCTGCGGATCGAACATCGGTGAAATGTCGCTGCTGCGAAGCTCCTGCCGCAGGCGGGCCAGTTCCGCGAAGTCCGTGTTCAGGCGAAAGGAAAAGCCTTGGTCGGTTCCCTGGCGGATCAGGTTGGAAATGGCTGTGATGGTCCGCAAGGGATCCGCCAGGCCAGTATCGATTCCGATGGGCTGCACACCCTGCAGGCCAAAATTCAACGCATACATACAGACAACCCCACTGCTCCGGACGGTGCACCCCAGTCGTGGTTTCCCTTCGCGGCACTCCACGATAGGGGCGCAAAATACAATTATAAGTGTAGTATTAACGTGTACGTAACGTCAACTTAATTTTTATCTCGCCGGTCAGGCTGGGACCGGCTGGCTCCGAAGGGATGACCGGAGCCGCCACCAGCTGTGCGCGAGGAGTGTCACCACCACAAGCGTACCTCCCACCAGGACGCGTGAGCCCGGCATCTCGCCGAAGAGGAACCAGATCCAGACCGGGGTCAGCACGGTCTCCAGCATGAAGAACATGCTGACGTCGGCCGAGGGCAGTACGCGCGGCCCCCTCGCCAGCAGGACGGTCGCGAGCGGAATGGCGATGAGGCCGTTGAGCGCCAGCCATGCCCAGGCCGGAACGCCGAAGGCCCCGGCGGCCACCAGCGCGCCCGGAGCGATGCCGAACAGCACGGCGGCAAGCAGGGCGGAGGCGAGGCTCCCCGTGGCGAGGCTCGTTGCCACCTTCCTGCCCGAGGCGCGGATGATGGTGAAGATCGCGGCCGAACAGAAGGCGGAGGCGAATGCGAGGCTGTCTCCCACCCAGTTGCCGGTCTTCAGCCCCTCTGATGCAATGAATGCAGCGCCGAGAAAGGCGGCGCCGGTTGCGCTCCAGGTAAAGGGATGGACATTTTCGCGCAGAAAGAGATGGGACATCGCCGCGGCAATGACGGGCGTCAGCGCAATGATGAACACCACATTGGCGGCGTCGGTGTGGGCGACGGCGCCGATGTAGCAGATGTTTCCCGCCGTGCTGGCCAGCGCCACCGCAACCCCTGCCCATCCGGCGATGAAGGGCTCCGTCTGCCTGCCCCACAGGCGCATGACGGCCCATGTCCCCGCAATGGCTGCAAAGAGGAAGATGCCGCGGGTGAACACCATGGTCCACTGGTCGGCCATGGAAAGCCGCAGCAACGGCAGGTCCAGGGTGAACAGCAGACCGCCCAGGGCTGTGATCAGGATGGCCATTCTGACATTGCCCGCCGAGGGCCGCTGCGTGGGGATCATGATCTCCAGAGGTGACGTTGCGCAATCCGCCTACAAAAGCGGTAAACTGGCGCTACGTCAACCTAAAGCAT
>NZ_JBIICB010000373.1:0-3195 GCF_044239095.1 Aestuariivirga sp.
CTTCCAACCGGGTATGGCCAACGATCACAACCATCTTTTCGTCCACCACGATGGGCTGGCGGAAGCCGAATTCAGCGATGGACGCCTTCACCGCATCGATGGCGGCAGTGTTGTTACGCGGGTTCCGGGCATAGGGGACCAGCGTCTCGACGGCCATGTCGGTGACGATCATCGAAACCTCTTCGTGGATGTTGGCGCTCGAAAGCTGGATCAGGCGAAAGTCAAAACGCCCGTTGCGGATCCGAATCCCCACCAACAGCTGGCGCTAACCTATTGAGTTCAGGGCGCTAAGCCCTGCCGAATCAAAACAAAACGGAAAAATCAAAAGCAGAAAAACGCTCGAAAACCGGGCTGCCGCGCCAGCGCATATCTTAGGTTGAAAATGGGGCTCCTAGCCGCCCCCCCACCCCTCACGGTGGACGTGCCCTGCGCGGGGCACCACGGAGCCCTGATCCGCTCAGCATAAGCGCGATCAATCGCGACGACTCCATGAGGATGCGCGGATGCTGGTCCTGCCATGCGGCGTGAGCTTCATCGCGCAGCATCTCCTTCGGTACTGACGGACCCCAAAGCTGTTCAATGGGAAACCGCGCCTTGCCGGTGCGCTTGAACACGCCGCCACCGTAGCGCTTCACCACGAAGGCCGAGCGGAAGGTCTGCGCCCTGCCCCAGATCTTAGCACGTACGCCGTAGGAGAACTGCTTCGCACCGAAGAAGGATAGCGGCAGATGACGGCCGGTGCCTGAGGTCACCGTGGCCATCGTGTTGCGCGTTGCCGACTGGAACCGCGTTGCAGCGTTGACGGCGCCGCGCGGGATGGACGACTGCTGGGCGAGCGACCGGCGCAGCTGGGTGAAGGACTTGCGGCCTTCCTTGTTCAGCGCCATCGAGAAGGCTCGGCGGGCCTCGCCCTCGCCAAGACGGACACAGGCCGCTTCGAAGCGGGTCCTGACATCGTCGGTCTCCAGGAAGCGAACCTGCATGGCTGCCCTCCGATACGCAAAACGCCCGGAGAACTCGTCTCCGGGCGCATTTCTGATCTTCCAATAACGGAACTTCTAGCCGCGTCGCATGAACGTGTCAATAGTCTTTTTCAACTAAATATCATTTTTCTTAGTAAGTTAGCTTTCAGACCCGCCTGCATACCAATCGTCGGAAGCAACTCGCGCTACGCTTTCATTGGTCACGTCCGGTAGCTTTCAGGAAGCTGGACTTGCGCCTACCCGCTCGGCTTCCATCTGCATGGATTCATCCGTTATTGAGCAGTACCCGTAGCCGACTTCGCGGCGGTCAGCGCCGCCTCGAGTTCAGTGAGCTTCGCCTGAAGTGCCGCGACTTCCTGTGCCTTCTGATCCATCGCCTTAGCCATTTCCGAAGCAGAGGCCTCCACCTTGGACCTTGCATCAGAGAGTTCAGCTTCAAGTGCCTTGCCCAACTCCTGCAGTTTCGCCACCTCTGCAGCCCTGCCTTCCGCCTGGGCTCTCACTTCTGCAAGCTGGGTTTCCAGGGCCTTTCCCGCTTCCTGAAGCTTTGCCACCTCACCAGTGGCCGCCTCCGCCGCAGTCCTTGCCTCGGAGAGCTGAGTTTCCAGGGCCTTTCCCGTTTCCTGAAGCTTTGCCACTTCACCAGTAGCCGCCTCCGCCGCAGTCCTTGCCTCGGAGAGCTGGGTTTCAAGGACTTTTCCCGTTTCCTGAAGCTTTACCACTTCACCAGTGGCCGCCTCCGCCGCAGTCTTTGCCTCGGAGAACTGGGTTTCCAGGGCTGCCGCAGCGGCCTGCAATTGCTTGACCGAAGCCTGCTGATAGAAATACGTTCCACCAGCGCCGATTATGAGCGCCACCAAGGCTGTGATTACAGTCTTCATTTCATCTCCATATGTCAATCGCCGGATCTATCCGCCAATGGCCAGATCTCAAGGTTTCGGCCTCCCGGCATTACCTCTTACTAGCGCCAAATATCTCAATTGTAGGACAACACGCGAATCCGCAACTAGTGTCACGATGCAGGACACACATATACGCTCAAATGGTTTCAACGGCTACATCCGGAATAACCGCACCAGCGCATTCAGCGCCACCCGCAGGTTCCCAATATCCTCCTCCGGCCAGTTGATGGCATCCTCATCCGCGCAGATGAGACGATAGACGAGGAGCGTCGGATGTCTGCCGCCCGACATGCGCTGTTCGCGGTCGCAAGCATCGAGTGCGTCGGTGGCGGCATTGAACCGCCGCTTGACCCTCTCGATCACCTCCTGCACCGGCTCGCTGGGGCTGGCGCCGAAGATGCCTTCGTTGACGAGCAGCCCTGCGATGGAACGGGGGCTGGGCGATGGCAGGCCACACACTGCGTGGTGCTGCCGGGACAACTCGGCAAACGCCACGCCCGCCTGGTACTGGGTCTCGCTGATCAACTCGCGGAAGGCAAGACGGCCGAGGGCGGTGCCGAGCCTCTCGTCCTTCGCCTGCTTCGCCGTCACGCCGAAATGGCGACGTCGGGCGTCAATCGCTACGCTCATGGCGTCCCTCTCCGTTTCCTGCCGTGTGCGCTTGCCACAGGCGTAGCGCTTGCCGGGTTTCCGTTTGCGTCCGGGTGCCATGGTTCAGCGTCCTTCCGTGTTCGAGGTTTCGGTCAGTTCGCGCAGCAGGGCGGCATAGCCGCAGATATCGACTGCCGAATCTTCGTGTGTGGGGTCGTGGGCGAGGCGTGCGAGCTTCAGATCGAGGAGGCAGAGAACCACCTGCGCAGGGGTGATTTCGCTTCCCAGCGTGGCCGACCACCGTGCAGCGATAGTCGTCATGTTGCTGTGGGCATCGCCGTACTGGGTGCTGCGCTCGGCGATAACGTTGGCGACGTGCTTGAGGAACATTTCCGCAGGAGTGCTCATGCCAGGCCTCCATTCGTCTCGATGGCCCAGAGGAGGATCGCAATCGCATCGGCCTCGTTGTCATCAGCTGGCTCGAAGCCGCGTGCGCGCATGGCGGCAATCACCGCCTGCTTGTCGGCGTTGCCCTTGCCGCAGGCGTGGCGTTTCCAGGTCCCTACTGGCACGCCGCTGTAAGGGATGCTCTGAGCCTCACACCACGCCGTCAGCGTGGCGAGCAGACCACCGTGGACATGTGCCGCGTCCGTGCCGATATGTCGGCGCACTTCCTCAAAGTACACGGCATCGATACCGCCAGTGATCTCCAGCGTCTG
>NZ_JBIICB010000106.1:0-12798 GCF_044239095.1 Aestuariivirga sp.
GGCTCTGATTGTTGTCTCGAGACTGCTTCGCCAACCGGCGAAGCTCACGAGCCGAGAAATCTGTCCGTAGGGGTACTGCTGGTGGCATGGCGCGAATCCTCCTCGCGCCCAGTGAATCAGAACTCCAGCTTCAGGGGAATCCCCCGTGAGTCAGTCACAAGAGCCCTTGGTATTACTTGTCGCCATGGCGGATGCAGCGCAGCGCGCCATTGTCGAACATGGCGGTGATGGGGCCGGCAGAAAGAATGCGCCGCTTCGGCTCCCGCACATTCGTTCCCGTCAGCCTGACGGCACGGGTGAGGACATTTGCTGCCATGGTCGGCTCCCGATTGCGCTTGGTGATCTCGCTGCTCCGGAAGATGCAGATGAAGGAAGGGACGCGGGCAGTGTCAATCACCGTTATCGGAGACTGCGGCAGCTCAGGAAATTCTCGCAAGCCCGGTCTTCACGCGGCGCAGCGGGATCGAACTCTCGATTGACGCAACACCGGGAACCTTGGTGAAGCGGCCCACCAGAAAGCGTTCGAACTCCGCGAGACCCCGCGTCGAGATCCGCAGGAGATAGTCCCGGTTTCCGGTCATCAGCCAGCAGTCAACGACCTCCGGAAAGGTGCGGATGGCCGCCTCGAACTTCGCCAGGGCGCTGTCGACCTGCTGATCGAGTTTTACAGAGACGAAGACCGAAAAGCCGAAGCCGAGTTCAACCTCGTCAATCAGCGCCGCATAGCCGCTGATGATGCGGGCTTCCTCGAGCAGGCGCACCCGGCGTGCCACGGCAGAGGCCGAGAGCCCCACGCGGTCAGCGAGTTCGTTGATGGTCGTGCGCCCGTCCTCCTGCAGGATTCGCAGGATCGCAATGCTGGTCTTGTCTGGTGATGTGGAAATCATCAATGAAGCTCGGTTTTTCCATGATAATCACCAATATATCTCATTCCGTTCGCCAGAAAAGTGAAAACCCCCGGAGGTTCCGGTCCAAGCTCGGTCAGGAAGCGGAGGAGCTTTCACGATGGAATCCACGAATCTGCGCCATCTCGCATGCATCGAGCGCCGCCTTCTCTGGCTGTCGCACTGGATGATCCATCATGCCAATCACATCCGACCGCGGGAGGACGCGATCAAGATTGGGGGTCATCAGGCCTCCTCGGCGTCGATGGTGTCGATCATGACAGCGCTCTATTTCTCCGCGCTGCGGCCACAGGACCGCGTGGCCGTGAAGCCCCATGCCGGGCCGGTCTTCCATGCTATCCAATATCTGATGGGACGCCAGACGCGCGAAGCCATGGAGAACTTCAGGGGGTTCGGTGGCGTGCAGAGTTACCCGAGCCGGACAAAGGATACCGATGACGTCGATTTCTCGACAGGCTCGGTAGGCCTCGGTGTGGCCATCACGTCTTTTGCTGCACTGACCCAGGATTACATCCGGGCCAAGCCATGGGGTCCGGTGGCGCCTGCCGGGCGCATGATCGCCCTTGCCGGGGACGCGGAGCTGGATGAGGGAAATGTCTACGAAGCGCTGCAGGAGGGCTGGAAGAATAATTTGCGCAATTGCTGGTGGATCATCGACTATAATCGTCAATCGCTCGACGGCATCGTGCACGAGGGCCTGTGTAGCCGCATCGAGAAGATCTTCGATGCCTTTGGCTGGGATGTCGTGCGCCTTAAGCATGGGCGGTTACAGAGAGAGGCTTTTTCCGAGCCTGGCGGAGATGCGCTGAAGGACTGGATCGATCACTGTCCCAATCCGCTCTACTCGGCCTTGATCTACATGGGTGGCGCAGCCTGGCGCGAACGGCTGCTGAATGACCTCGGCGATCAGGGTCCGGTCTCGGCTCTGCTGGCCCGACGCAGTGATGCCGCACTCGCGGAACTCATGGAGAATCTGGGGGGCAACTGTGTGGCGACGATGGCCGAGGCTTTTGCGACCGCGAAAACCGAGCGGCCTGTCTGCTTTTTGGCCTATACGATCAAGGGCTGGGGCACGCCCCTTGCCGGACACAAGGACAATCATGGCGGGCTGATGACCAGCGCCCAGATGGCGGACTGGCAGATCAGGATGGGCGTGCCGGCGGGACAGGAGTGGGACCGCTTCGCAGGCGTTGCGGACAAGGCCTCGCTCGAAGCATTTCTCAAGGTGGTGCCCTTCTTCAAGGCTGGCGCACGGCGGCTCACGGACGATGCGCTTCACGTGCCCGGCATCAGTGCACCGCAGGAACGCGAAATCTCGACGCAGGCCGCCTTCGGCAAGATTCTCGATGGGCTTGCCAGAGGCAACAGCGAACTAGCCGCGCGCATTGTGACCATGTCGCCCGATGTGACCGGCACCACCAGTCTCGGCCCCTGGGTGAACCGGCGCCGACTGTTTGCGCGCGCAGCACGCGCCGACACATTCAGGCTCGAAAACATTGCCTCGACGGCGAAGTGGGACTTCTCGCCGGAGGGCCAGCACATCGAGTTGGGCATCGCCGAAATGAACCTGTTCCTGCTCCTCGGTGCGGCGGGACTGGCGCACACTCTGTTCGGAAAGCGGCTGATCCCTATCGGAACGGTCTATGATCCCTTCGTGGCGCGCGGCCTCGATGCGATGAACTATGCCTGCTATCAGGATGCGCGCTTCATCATTGCGGGAACGCCCTCGGGCGTCACGCTGGCGCCCGAGGGGGGCGCGCATCAGTCGATCGCCTCGCCGCTGATCGGCATGGCGCAGGACGGGATCGCCGCATTCGAACCTGCCTTTGCAGAGGAACTGGCGTTGATCATGGGCTGGGCCTTCGACTATCTGCAGCGCAGCGGCGAGGGCGATCCCGATGAGCGCAACTGGCTGCGCGACGAAACGGGCGGCTCCGTCTATCTCCGGCTTAGCACCAATCCCGTGGCCCAGCCTCCGCGCCGCGATGACGCCGCGTTCCGTCAAGGCGTCATCGATGGCGGATACTGGCTGCGCAAGCCAGGTCCCGGCTGTGAGGTGGTCATCGCCTATCAGGGTGTCATTGCTCCGGAAGCGATCGCTGCCGCCGGTCTGATCGCGGAGGCAAGACGCGATGTCGGGGTTCTGGCCGTGACCTCCGCCGACCGGCTGAATGCCGGGTGGACAGCGGCGCAACGTGCCCGCGCCAGGGGCCAGCACAATGCCGTCTCGACAGTCGAATACCTGCTTGCGGAGCTGCCACAGCATTGCAGCCTCGTTACCGTGATCGATGGCCATCCGGCGACGCTTGCCTGGCTTGGCGGTGTTCACGGCCACAGGACCATTCCGCTGGGTGTGGAGCATTTCGGGCAGACCGGCACGATCGGGGACCTCTACCGCGACTTCGGCATCTCGGCCGCCTGTATCGCTCAGAAGGCCAGCAGCCTCACTGCCGGCCGGCCGGTGGCTGCCATTTCAGCCTAACCCGCCATCCTGTAACATCAAAATTGGTATGATAGGTTGCATGGTATGATTAACGCATTGACAGCCCCAAAACGGCTTGTTAGCTTTTTTGTCGAGAGCTGATTTAGCCATAGAGATCGGCTCCAAGTAGAAAAAACGGGAGGAAATACATGAAGTTATTCAAAAGCAACCTGATCCTGGCGGCAATCATTGCCGCTGCGGCATCAACCTCGGCGCTTGCCGCCGACAAGGTCGTCATCGGCTATTCGGCTCCGGCACTGCTGGGCGGCCAGGGACAGATACAAGCCGGCCTGCTGAATGGCGCGAAGGCCAAGGGCTGGGAGGTCGTCACCCTGACGTCCGGCGGTGACGCCCAGAAGCAGCTCAACGACATCAACGACCTGATTGCCCAGAAGGTGGCGGCGATCGTTGCGGTTCCCGATGACAGCGCCGGCATCTGCCAGGCGGTGGCGGCGGCCAAGGAAGCCAAGATCCCCTTCTACACCATCGACCGCGCCCCGTCTGGCTGTGAAGTCGATATGGTCGTGCTGTCGGACAACTACCTTGCTGGCAAGCAGGCCGGCGAAGCCATGGTGGCCTTCCTCAAGGCGCGGCATGGGTCGGTCAAGGGCAAGGTTCTCGAAATCACCGGCAACCTTGCCCAGAACGTCGCGCAGTTGCGCGGCGCCGGCTTCAACGACGTCATGAAGCAGCATCCCGAAGTCGAAGTCATGTCCAAGGTGGGTGACTGGGACGCATCGAAGGGCGTCGACATCGTGCGTGACGTTGTCTCGGCCCAGGCCGATCTCGACGGCATCTACATGCACTCGGACTGCGTCTACTCCACCGGCACGGTCCAGACGCTCAAGGAGCTCGGCAAGGATGCCCAGTCCGGCAAGGACGGCCACATCTTCTTGGCCAGCGTCGATGCCTGCCTCGCCGCGCTCGAACTCATGCGCGAGGGCAGGTTTGACCACGCGTCCAATCAGCCCATTCCGGACTTCGGCGTCCTGGCGGCTGACTACATCGAGAAGAAGCTGAAGGGCGAGGAAATCGCTCCCGGCGAAGTTAAGCAGGACGGCGCCCTGTGGTCACCCGCACGTGTCGAGAAGGCTGATGTCGGCATGCAGCTCTTCCTCTCCACCACGCCTGTCAATTCCTCGAATATGAATGACGAGCGCCTGTGGGGCAACATCGAGAAGAAGAACGGCGGCTGATCCGCTGAATTCCGAATGACGGCGGGGCGCGGCGGTCTTACGCACTGCGCCCCGTAGCCTTCGGTCCAATTTAAGAGCCGAGTGGAGAATGGTGATGGACAGCGCCTTAGAGCCGCCTGTCGTCGAAATGCTGGACATCGTGAAGGTCTTTCCGGGCGTGCGCGCGCTGGACAATGTCTCCTTCACGGTCCGCCGCGGACAGATTCACGCCCTGCTCGGCAAGAACGGTGCTGGCAAATCCACGCTGATGCATGTGCTGACTGGGCTCTATGCGCCCGACTCCGGAACGATCCGCATCCGTGGCACAGTTCATGAAAATCTCAATACAGCACGTGCCAAACAGGCTGGCATCGCGCTCGTCTCGCAGCATGCCAAATACATTCCAAGCCTTAGCATCGCCGAGAACGTCTATTGCGGCATGCTGCCGATGAAGGCCAGTGGCTTTGTTGACTGGAAGAAGATGAACCGCGATGCGCATGAGAAGCTGTCGCGATTCGGCCTCGATCTCGATGTCACGCGGCTCATGGAAGACACGACCGTCGCCGAGCGTCAGATGATCGAAATCGCCCGCGCTCTGTTTGCCGACGCAGGCGTCATCATTCTCGACGAGCCCACCGCGCCGCTGCCCAAGCATGATGTCGCCAAACTCTTCGAATTCGTCCGCCGCCAGCGCGAACGTGGCGCGTCCTTCATTTACATCTCGCACTACCTCGAGGAAATCTTCGAGGTGGCGGACCATGTGACCGTGATGCGCAATGGCGCCGTCACTGGTACATCGGCCGTCAGGGACATCACCCAGCAGGAACTGATCCGCCTCATCAGCGGCGCCAATGTCGAACGCTACCGCAGGGCGGGCGGCAACATCGGGAAGCCGGTTCTGGAAATCAGCAAGCTGGCGCGGCCCGGCATTTATTCCGGCATCGACCTGACGCTCCATGCCGGCGAGGTGGTCGGCATCACAGGCCTGGAAGGCAGCGGACCCGGCGAACTGGCGCGTGGCCTCTTCGGCCTGGAGCCGCTGGGCGTGGGCGACATCCGGCTGCAGGGCAAGCCCTACAGCGCCACAAGCCCCATCGAGGCGCTGGCGCAGGGGCTCGCCTATCTTCCGCGCGACCGCCACGGCCTCGGCATTGTCGCGATCCGCAGTGTGCGCGACAACATCTCGCTCTCGGTGTTGAAGCGCCTGCAAAGCCTCTTGGGCCTCATCGATGGCAGCAGGGAACGCAAGCTTGCCGAAGACTACATCGAGGCGCTCGGCATCAAGACCCCCTCGATCAATACCGCGGTCGAAAATCTCAGCGGGGGCAACCAGCAGAAAGTGGTGGTAGCCAAGCTTGCCGCTACGGAACCAAGGGTTCTGTTTCTCGACGAACCCACCCAGGGTGTTGACGTCCAGGCGAAGGTCGACCTCCTGCGGATCGTCGACCAGCTGAGCCAGCGGGGAGTGGCCGTTGCCGTCGTTTCCGATGAATTGAACGAGCTGATGGACATCTGCGACAGGATCGTCGTGTTCTACAGGGGCAGGATCATCCGCGAGTTCCGGAAAGGCCAGGACACAATCACCACGGCGCGGCTTCTGGCTGCGATCGAAGGCGAGATGGGGGAGAAAGCCGATGCAACTGTCTAAGCATGTTCCAGCGTTACTCGATCATCTGATCTGGGTGATTCTTGTCGCCGTGTTCATATTCTTCATGACCCAGTCGCCGGTTTTCCTGTCATCGACAAACATCACCAACATCCTTACAGCGGCGGCAATCCTCGGCATTCTCGTCGTCGGCCAGACATTCGTGCTGATCACAGGGAATTTCGATCTCTCCACGGAATCGACCCTCGGACTGGCCGGTCTCATCGGCATGTTCCTGATCGTTCCGGCCACCGCGCCCCACTGGGGCGGCGGCATCATGCTCAACCCCTACATCTCCATAGTGGTGCTGCTGCTGATGGGCGCCAGCGTCGGCTACATCATCGGCGCTCTGATCACCATCGGCAAGATGAACAACTTCATCGTCACCCTCGCGATGCTGCTGATCCTGCGCGGCCTTATCATGGCCTTCACCAAGGGGACACCGATCAGCGGACTTGGTTTTGCACCTGCTGAAACCTATTTCTGGCTCGGTCACAAGGCGCTCTTCGAGATTCCCGGCGTGATCAAGATCCCGGTGGCCGTGGTCGCGACCGCCGCGGTCTTCATAATCGGCCACATCATACTCAACCACCGCCGGTTCGGCCGCGAGCTCTATGCCATCGGCGGCAACCGGCAGGCCGCGATTGCTTCAGGCATCGATGCCGATGCCCGCGTCCGCCAGGTCTATGTGCTCTCCGGTCTTCTCGCGGCACTCGGCGGCTGGATGCTGGCCGGGCGGGTAGGATCGATCCAGGCCAATCTTGGCGAAGGATACATCTTCACCGTTATGGCGGCAGCGGTCATCGGTGGCATCAGCCTCCAGGGCGGTCGCGGCACCATGCTCGGAGCGCTGGGCGGCGTGTTGCTCCTGTCCACCATCGACCGCGGCCTGAACCTGATGAACGTCAACGTATTCTGGGTGAAGGTCATCCAGGGCCTGATAATCATGCTGGCGATGTTCATCGACGCTCAGCGCGTCCGCTTCCGGTCCTTCGAGAAGGTCAGCCACGACGCAGCGGGCGAGCAGCCTGCGGCCTCAAACTAACGGGAGCAGCGGCGCCTCAGCCGGGATCACCGCGGCATGACCGGGAAGACAGCAGTAGAAAGCCAGCGCGCCGTGAGGCCAGCCCAGCAACAGACCCGAGATGGCAGCCAGATGCTGTTCACAAGCATCAAGCGGCGGAAGGTCCATCAGGACGTCGCCGAGCAGATCGAGAATCAGATCCTCTCGGGCCTGCTGCCGGAGGGAGCGAGCCTGCCGTCCGAGCGGAACTTGATGGAGGCTTTCGACGTCGGGCGTCCGGCGATCCGCGAGGCCCTTCTGCTTCTGCAGAGAAGCGGCTTCATCAGGATCACGAATGGGGGCCGGACGGTTGTGACGCGGCCGACGGCGGCCAACCTTCTGGAGCAGCTTTCAGGCTCGGCGCGATATCTGCTGTCGTCGGAGGGTGGCGAGAAAGCCTTTCAGGATGCCCGCCGGATCTTTGAATCCGCCATCGCGCGAAACGCCGCCGAGCTTGCAACCGACAAGGACATTGCGCGGCTTGGAGAGTATCTGAAGATCAACCGCGAGGCTCTGGGTGACATGGATGCATTCGAGCGATCCGATATTGCCTTTCATCTGGCCCTGGCAGAGATCGGCGGCAATCCGGTGTTTTCGGCCCTTCATGCGGCGATTTCCGAATGGCTGGCCCTTCAGCGGCATATCTCCCTGCGTGTTCCGGGCGTCGCCCTCTGCGCCTATCGCAGCCATGAGGAGATTCACGAAGCCGTGGCCGCGAGAAATCCCGAGGCCGCATGGCACGCCATGGACCGCCACCTGAAAACGGTCGCCCAGCAGTTCGAACAGGGCAAGGGCAGGCCAGCATGAGCCTGCCCTTTGTGATCCTTGTCGAGATGAATGTTCGGTCTGCCGAGCTGATGCCGGAGTTCCGGCGCCTCATGGATGACAATGCCAAGCTGTCCTTGAAGAACGAGCCCGGATGCCGGCGATTTGATGTGGTTTTGCCCGACGACAGCGACACCCAAATCCTTCTCTACGAAATCTATGATGATGAAGCGGCATTCGCCGCACATCTGAAGACCGAGCATTTTCTAACCTTCCATGCGGCTTCCGAACACCTTCTTGAGAGCAGGCGCATCCGGCGGGGCGCGTTGGTCTGTGAAGCATCCGCCGGGGCATGAGCACAAAGGATCGTTGAATGAACCAGTTCTCCTTGAAGAAGATGACGCAGACCCGTGCTCCGAAGTTCGGCCACTATGTGGGCGAGTTCGCAACCCCGGGCATCGGGCATATCGTGGCTTCGGCGCGGTGCGATTTCGTGTTCTTTGACATGGAACATTCGGGCCTCAGCCTTGAGACGCTCAAGAGCGCAGTCCGGTATTTCGAAGCCGGGGGCGTTTCGGTCCTCGTGAGATCGCCCTGCAAGGATTACGACATGATCGCCCGCATCGCCGACGCCGGTGCAGAGGGCATCATGGCTCCGATGGTCAAGGATGCCGCAGAGGCCGAAATGGTGGTGCAGCATCTCAAATATCCGCCGGCCGGCAAGCGGGGCGTGGCGCTCGGCATCGCCCATGACAACTATTTCTCGGGCGATATTCCCGTTGACGAGCGGTTGCGACTGTCCAATGAGCGGATGACCTTCTTCGCTCTCATCGAGACGCGCGAGGGCGCTGAGAACGCCGATGAAATCGCCCGAACACCGGGAGTTGACTGTCTGTGGATCGGTCACTTTGATCTCAGCGCATCGCTGGGAATACCTGGAAAATTCGACCACCCGGACTATGTCGCAGCTTTCGACAAGATCGTGGCCGCCGCGAAGAAGCACAATCGCTCGCTGGGACGGCTGGTCATGACGCCCGCCGAAGGCATTGCCGACATCAAACGCGGTTTCGACTTCTGCTGCTACGGAACTGACACATCGCTCTATCAGCGGGCGCTGAAGGCGGGAATTTCCGAACTCCGGAGTGCATACGATGGCAAGTGAGGATTTCCGCGTTGTCCTGTCCGGTGATTTCATCAACCCTGACGGATCACCGAAGTTTCCGGACTTTGATCTGGCAGCCCTGCGCGGGATGCCGGGCCTGAGTGTTGGGTTCCTGCCCGGGTCAGACCCTGTGCGTGCAGATCTCCTTGAGAATGTGGATGCGCTCATCCTTCTCGGATGCAGATTCACGAAGGACAGCATCCCTGCGTCGGGCCGGCTCAGTGTCATCGCGCGCTTTGGCGTTGGCTACGATTCAGTCGATGTCGAGGCCTGCACCGCCCACGACATTGCAGTCTGCATCACGCCGGACGGCGTTCGCCGTCCGGTCGCCGTGGCCATTCTCACCATGATGCTGGCGCTCACCGGAAAGCTACTGATCAAGGACCGCATGACGCGGATGGGGCCTTCAGGTTTTGCGGCCGCGCGCGATGATCACATGGGCGTGGGGCTGGTGGGGCGCACACTCGGATCCATCGGGATCGGAAACATTGGCGCCGAAATGTTCCGGCTCGCGAAGCCCTTCGGGATGCGATTCCTGGCCCATGACCCCTTCACATCGAAGGAGGTTGCCGACGAGTTGGGCGTCACGCTTGTTGACAGGCAAACGCTGTTCCGGGAGTCCGATGTTCTCACCGTCAATTGCCCCCTCACCGAGGAGACGCATCACCTCGTCAATTCAGACCTGCTCTCACTGATGAAGCCGACATCCTTCATCATCAACACCGCACGGGGGCCGATCATCGATCAGGACGCGCTGACGGACATTCTCCAGCGCCGCGGCATCGCGGGTGCGGGCCTCGATGTGTTCGAGGGCGAACCGCTGAACGCCGATCATCCACTGTTCGCGCTCGACAATGTCATCGTTACGCCACATGCCCTTTGTTGGACTGACCAGTGCTTCGCCGGCATCGGAGCGGCCGATGTGGCATCGGTGCTGGCCATCCATGCCGGGCGCCAGCCACCCGGTCTTCTCAACAAGGCGGTGATGACGCAGCCCGGCTTCGTGAGAAAACTGCAGCGCCACGCGGCGCGTCACGTCAGGTGACATGTGCCTTGGGTTTGACCGAGGCATGGCTTGCCGCAGCCTCATAGGCGGCTTCGACGAGGGCATAGGTCTTGAGATTGTCCTCGCCCGAGGTGTCGGCCGCCAGACCGAGCCTGAAGCGTTCGAACATGTGGCGATTGGTGTGCAGCACGGCCTCCTGCGAGGCGTGCCACGGACGGCTCGTCCAGTGCAGCAGCGGCCCGCCGACATGGTCTTCAAAGGTCAGGCCCTGGGTCGTCACCGTCAGTTTCTCGCCCTTTGAGAGAATTAGAGAGCCCTCATCGCCCTCGATTTCCAGAAGCGTTTCCGGGAATGGATCATCGCCGCGCTTGGCCGCATAGGTCGCCTCGACGACGGAAACGGCGCCGGACGTGTGGCGCATCATGATGGTGGCCGTGTCTTCAGCCCTGATCTTCGGATTGCGCTTCTGTGTTTCACAGGACAGGCGCTCCACTTCGCCGAGGAAGAAACGTGCTAGGTCCAGGATATGGATGCCCAAATCCTGGATCACGAGCTTCGCCTCTTCCGCGAGATAGGGTTGGCCACGATAGACATCGAAGCCGGTCCGCCAGGACAGCCGTGCCCAGCGTGGTGTGCCAATCGTGCCATGCGCGAGCACTTTCTTTACTGCCCTCATGGATGTCGAAAACCGGAAGTTCTCATGGACGGCGAGCCAGGCATTGTGCTGACGGGCCTTTTCCACTACGGCGATGCAATCCTCCCATGTCGGCGCAAACGGCTTCTGGACGATGGCGGCGATACCAAGTTCTGCGGCAATGGCAGCAAGCGGGCGGTGCGTATCCATCCGCGTGGCGATGTCGAGAAGATCGAGCGGCACGGCCTCGAGCATCGTCTCGATGCACGAGAAATGGGGCACGCCGAACTTCACGCCAGCAGCCTTTGCCCTTCCGGGATCCATGTCGCAGACCGCTGCCAGAATGGCGCCCTCCGGACGCAGATCCGCCCAGGCATGCAAATGGTTCTGGGCATAAAATCCACAACCCACCATACCGACTGCCACTATCTGCCGCTGTTGCATGGCCCTTCATACCCTTTCTGTTTGAGCAGGAGTCTGCGTTCACGCATGCAAGGAGTCAACGCTTCGATCACCTGCGCGGCAGATGTTGCTAGCGCCCGCCCGAGACGTTGAGGATGGCGCCCGTGACATAGGACGCAGAGGGCGACAGCAGCCAGACGGCGGCCTCCGCAATCTCCTCGGCAGTGCCCGCCCGCTTCATCGGAAGATTGGCGGCGAAATCCGTGGCAAAGCTCGCGCCATGGTGTGCGGCATGGATCGGCGTGTCGATGACTCCGGGACGGATCGCGTTCACGCGGATACCCTCGGTAGCGACCTCGCGTGCAAGCCCGATGGTGAGGGAGTCGAGGCCGCCCTTGCTGGCCGCGTAATGCACTTCGTGGGGCAGTCCACCGAGAATGGCAGCCATGGAAGATATATTGAGGATGGCGCCGCCACGGCCACCACGCGCGGTTGACATGCGCCGTACGGCCTCCCGGCAGCAGTATATGGGGCCAGCCAGATTGACCGCCAGCACACGACTGACGGTTGCTGCATCGACCTCCGCGACCGGTTTGACGGCGATGATTCCGCCGGCATTGTTCACAAGACAGTCCAGCGGCCCGAAGGCGGCATCGGCCTTCTCAAACATCGTGACAATTTGGGCTTCGTTGCCCATATCAGCCTGAACGGCGAAGGCTTCGCCCCCATCCGCGCGGATTTCCGCACAGACGGCGTCGGCCGCCTCACGGTGCGTGCCGTAATGCACGGCAACGGCGCCACCCCTGCGGCCAAGCGCCCGGGCAATCGCCGCGCCAATGCCACGGCTGGCGCCTGTCACCAGTGAGACGGTTCTGACGGTCATGGGCCTCTCCTTTCCAGAGCAGCCCGGCCATCGGCAGGCCAGACCCACATGCCGGGATTGTGGTTTGGATCAGAGTCTAGGCGTTGGGCGAAAAAAGGGCCAGAGGTGTTGTGCAGGTACAGGTCAACAGCCTGCATCCGAGTACATGCCGAGCTGCGAAGATATGGCAGGCCAGAAGTCTGGGCGAGGCGGTGTCGGCGATCCGACGGCGCTCCCGTAACCACGAGGCGTTATAGAGATCGGCGAACTCAGCGAGGCCCTTGCGCAGTGCCTCCACGGTGGGGAAGTACCGGACCCAGAGCAGTTGTTCCTTCAGCGTCCTGATGACCCTCTCCGCGACACCGTTGCCCGCTGGCTGGCGCACAAAGGCGGTAGAGCTCTCGATCCCGAGGAATTCGATCTCGTCCTGGAAGTCATCGGCAAGGTAGTTGGAACCGTTGTCGTGGCGAAGGATCAGACCGGCCGCGACGTTTTCCGTCACCGCACCGAAGTGCTTCGCCACCCCCTGCCGGATCGGCTCGAGCGCCTCCCAGCGGCTGGCGCTGGAGGAGGCGTGAGTCCCGACCAGCTCGCCCGAGCAGTGGTCGACGGCGATGAAGACATAGGCGCGGCCCTCACCGGTCGTGACTGTCTGGGTCATGTCGGTGCCCCACATCTGGTCCACCCTGTCGGTCAT
>NZ_JBIICB010000107.1:0-12753 GCF_044239095.1 Aestuariivirga sp.
TTGTCTTTGAGCTGTGGTGGATGGGTTAGAGCGCGTCCGGACCGGCCTCGCCGGTGCGGATGCGGATGGCTTGCTCGATGTTCGAGATGAAGATCTTGCCGTCGCCGATGCGGCCGGTGCGGGCAGCGGCCTGGATGGCCTCCACCGCGCGGTCCACGAACTCGTCCGCGAGGACGACCTCGATCTTCACCTTGGGCAGGAAGTCGACGACATATTCGGCGCCGCGGTACAGCTCCGTGTGGCCCTTCTGCCGGCCGAAACCCTTGGCCTCGGTGACGGTGATGCCCTGAAGGCCCACCTCCTGGAGGGCCTCCTTCACCTCGTCGAGTTTGAAGGGCTTGATGATCGCCTCGATCTTTTTCATGTCTGCTGACAGCCTCGCGCGTTTGTAGCACGGTGTTTGCATGCAGCGTGCCAAGTAATGGCGGCAATCAAATCAATAGCTTGGATGCTGTGACTGGATTTTAGGCGGAAGTCAGTGATTAAAAAACATCACATACGCCTAAAATAAAGGCATTTAACCTTCGCGGATGGATCGAAGCAGCTGTTGCAGGTCCTGCTGGCGCAGCTCGTCCATTTTTTCGTGCAGGGCCATAATCTCGATCTCGGCCTTGAGGTTCACTTCATAGTCGTGGCTGGCCTGCAGCCGGTCCTTCGCCGCCTGGCGGTTCTGCGACATCATGATGATGGGCGCCTGGATGGCCGCGACCAGCGACAGGAAGAGGTTGAGCAGGATGAAGGGGTATGGATCGAAGGCCTCGCGCCCGGCTCCCGCAAGGAACACGGTGTTCACCAGGATCCATGCAATGAAGGCGCCCGCGAACAGCAGGATGAAGGTCCAGGAGCCGCCGAAGGCGGCGATGCGGTCCGACAGGCGCTCGCCGAAGCTGCGCGCCTCCTCGAAGCTGCTGCTGACGTCACGCGAGACGGCGAGCCGCTTCGCCACCCGTTCGATCACGTGGCGCTCTCGTGCGGGGAGATCGTCATAGCCAATGTCAAGGATGCGCCGGGCAAGCATCTTCACGGCGTCTGTCGGTGGGTGGTTCATGGTGGAAGCCTCCGCTGCATCTTGGGCCTGTGGGTGAGGTCATGCCTTTCGGGGGCGCAGGTCAAGGGCGGGAACAAAGGTCAGCCTCGATGCCGCGTGAGCCCGCCCTTAACCCGATGACGTTGATGTTGGCCATGCAGGACAACTCTGGAGAGGGAATTGCCCATAAGAACGCCGCCTTGCGCAGTTGGTTCCGCAAGGGCCTCCGATGGGATAACCTTGGCCCATGAGCCTTGAACTGCTGACCCCGGAGGAAATGTACCGCGCCGACGCGCTTGCGGTGGCGGCGGGTGTTTCCTCGCTGACGCTGATGGAGAATGCCGGGCGCGCGGTGGCGGAGGACATCGTCCGGCGCTTCGGCGCGCGGCCCGTGCTGGTGCTGTGCGGGCCCGGCAACAACGGCGGCGATGGCTTCGTGGTGGCGCGCCTGCTGAAGCGCTGGGGCTGGCCGGTGCGGCTCTCGCTCATGGGCAGCCCCGGCCGTCTGAAAGGAGACGCGGCTGCCATGGCGGCCCTCTGGGACGGAGAGGTGGAGAGCGGGGCCTTCATTGGGGGCGCACGCCTTATCGTCGATGCCCTGTTCGGCGCCGGGCTCTCGAAGGATTTTCCGGCGGAACTTGCTGGCGCCATCAACGGCGCTGGCGTGCCGGTGGTGGCGGTCGACGTGCCCTCCGGCCTTGACGGCCTGACGGGGCGCGCGCGTGGCGCCTCGGTCCGGGCGGATGTGACGGTCACCTTCTTCCGCAAGAAGCCCGGCCATGTGCTGCTGCCCGGCCGGGTGCTGTGCGGCGAGGTGGTTGTGGCCGACATCGGAATACCTGAACCGGTGTTGCAGGAGATTGGCCCAAAGACTTGGTTAAACGCGGAAATTCCTGTTTCTCCTCCGGCTGTTTCCGGCCACAAATATGGCCGGGGTCATGCGGTGGTGGTGTCCGGCGGGCCACTCAACACGGGGGCTGCGCGGCTTGCGGCCTTGGCCGCCCTGCGCAGCGGCGCGGGGCTTGTGACGCTTTCGGGAAGCCCGCAGGCCCTGGCTGTTCATGCGGCGCATCTTTCCGCCGTCATGCTCTCGGATGCTGATCTCGCCACGCTGCTGTCCGACCGGCGCAAGAACGCCGTGCTGATCGGGCCTGCAGCGGGCTTAGGCGAGGCGACCCGCGACAAGGTCGATGCGGTCATGATGAGCGGGGCCGCAACGGTGCTCGATGCCGATGCGCTGACCTCTTTTGCTGACGCGGGTGAGAGCGAGCGCCTGTTCCGCCTCGTCGCGATGGTGCCCGGCCGGCCTGTGGTGATGACCCCACATACTGGAGAATTTACACGTCTTTTCAGTGGATTAATGGAAGAAAGTGTTTCAAGGCTTGAAGCGGCCCGCCGGGCTGCCGCAATCTCGGGCGCCGTTGTGGTGCTGAAGGGGGCCGATACGGTAATCGCAGCACCCGACGGCCGGGCGCGGATCAATGCCAATGCGCCGCCCTCGCTTGCCACCGCCGGCTCCGGCGACGTTCTTGCAGGCATCGTGACGGGGCTTCTCGCCCAGGGCATGCCCAGCTTCGAGGCCGCCGCCGCCGCTGTGTGGCGGCACGGCGAGGCGGCGAACCGGCACGGGGCGAGGGGCCTGACCGCAGACTCCCTGCTGGACGTGCTGTGAACAGGCCGCTGCCGCTGCTGCTGGTGACGGGGCTGGCCTTCGGCTGCAACTTTCCCTTTGCCAAGCTGGCGGCTGAGGCGGGGATCAACCCCGCGCTCTGGGCCGCGGTGATCTGCCTCGGGGCGGGCCTCATCGTGCTGGCAGCGGCGAGCCTGTTCGAGGCGTCGCCCGCAGTGCCGGGCATGGCGCGCTATGCCGCGACCTCGGGCATGATTTCCAATGTCATTCCGCTGGTTCTCACCTTCGCGGCCATTCCCCATATCGGCAGCGGGCTGGTGGCCATTCTGGTGGCGACATCGCCCGTCACCACGGCGCTCTTGTCGATGCTGCTGAAGGTACGGCCGCCGGGGCTGTTCGGGCTGCTGGGGATCGCGGTGGGGCTTGCCGGCGCGGTGATCATCATTGCCGCGCGCCATGCGGGCTTCGAGGGCGGTGAGTCCCGGTGGCTGTTCCTGGCGGCGCTGATCCCGGTCTTTCTCGGCACTGGCAATGTCTATCGCAGCATGGCCTGGCCCCGGGGTGCTGCGCCGATGCGGCTGGGCGCCGTAATCAACCTCGCCGCCGTTCCGCCGCTCGTCCTCATCGCGCTGCTGTGGGGAGGGGTGAGCCTCTCGCCGCTCTTCTCGGTGCCGTGGCTGGTGGCGGCACAGCTGGCGGCGTCGACCGTCATGTATCTCACCTTCTTCCGCCTGCAGGCGGTGGGCGGGCCCACCTACCTCTCGCAAATCGGTTATGTGGCGGCCGCCGTGGGGGTGGGGGTGGGCGTGGCCTTCCTCGGCGAGCGCTATCCGCCGCTGGTATGGGCGGGAATCGCGGTCGTTGCCACGGGGATTGCGCTCACCACATGGGCACAGGTGCTGGCGGCCAGGCGGTAGAAGCGCAATCCTTCGCTTTCTTCACTGGCATACCGGAAACCCGTCTGCTATAGACCGCGCCCATTGCAACGGCCCGGGTCTTTTGCACGTGCGCGGGCGTGGTGAAATTGGCAGACACGCAGGATTTAGGTTCCTGTGGGGAAACCCGTGGGGGTTCAAGTCCCTCCGCCCGCACCACGCACGCGCCGAGTATGTTCCGCGCCACATCGCCATTTGAATCAGACGGAAGCAGGAACGAGATGCAGGTTACCGAAACGCTCAGCGCTGGCCTCAAGCGCGAATACAAGGTGGTGGTCAACCAGGCCGAACTCGACCAGGAACTCAACGCCAAGCTCGTGGACCTGTCGAAGCGCGCCAATATCAAGGGCTTCCGCCCCGGCAAGGTGCCGGTGCACCACCTGAAGCGAATCTACGGCAAGTCCGCCATGGCCGAAGTGGTGCAGAACACCATCGACGCCAAGTCCAAGGCGCTGCTGGAAGAAAAGAAGCTCAAGCCCGCCTACCAGCCGGAAGTGAAGCTGCCGGAAGACCGGGCCGAGGTTGACGCCATCATGGACGGCAGGGGCGACCTGTCCTTCTCGGTGGCCCTCGAGATCATCCCCGACTTCGAGGTGAAGGATCATTCCGGCCTGGAACTGACCCGCCACGTCGTCGAGGTGGCGGAAGACCAGATCGCGGAAACGCTGCAGCGCATTGCCGCGCAGTCCAAGGGTTTCGAAGACAAGGACGGCGCTGCGGCCATGGGCGACCGCGTGACCATCAACTTCGTCGGCACCATTGATGGCACCCCCTTCGATGGTGGCACGGCTGACGACGTGGCGCTCGAACTCGGCTCCGGCCAGTTCATCCCCGGTTTCGAAGAGCAGCTCGCCGGTGCCAAGGCGGGTGACGAGCTGACCGTGAAGGTGACCTTCCCGGCCGACTATGGTGTCGCCGAACTCGCCGGCAAGCCCGCCGAATTCGCCACCAAGCTGACCAAGGTCGAGGGTGCGAAGGACGCGGCGATCGACGATGAGTTCGCCAAGAAGATGGGCTTCGAGGACCTGGCCAAGCTCAAGGACATGGTGAAGGAGCGCATGGGCGCCGAATTCGGCCAGATGACCGCCATGAAGCTGAAGCGCGACGTGCTCGATGCGCTCGACAAGGAATACACCTTCGAACTGCCCGAGAAGCTGGTCGACGCCGAGTTCCGCGGCATCTGGAACGCTCTTACGGGCGAGATGAACCGCTCGGGCAAGAGCTTCGCCGACGAGAACACCACGGAAGAGGCCGCGCGCGAGGAATACCGCGCCATCGCCGCGCGCCGGGTGCGCCTTGGCCTGGTGCTCGGCACCATGGGTGAGAAGGCTGGCGTCAACGTGACGGAGCAGGAACTGCAGAACGCGCTGATGAGCCGCATGCGCCAGTTCCCCGGCCAGGAGAAGATGGTCATCGACTACTACCGCAAGAACCCCGGCGCCATGATGGAACTCCGCGGCCCGATCTTCGAGCAGAAGGTGGTGGACACCATCGTCGCCAAGGCCACTGTGTCTGAGAAGACGGTCACCAAGGACGAACTCCAGGCGATGGTGCAGGACGAGGAAGACGTTCCGTCGGAAGCCTGATCGGGCGGGAGTGAGGATTAAAGCGGCCGGGCCTGTGGGTCCGGCCGTTTTTCATTGTGCAGTCCCCTTCTCCCGTCCCAAAGGGATGGGAGAAGGTCCCCGAAGGGGGGATGAGGGCTTCTATCCGCGAGTCTTGCCGCCCGAAAGGGGCCCTCATCCGGCCTGTCGGCCACCTTCTCCCACGCTGGCGCGCGGGAGAAGGGAATGTCTTTTGGTCAGTCCAGCCAGGTCTTCACCTGCTCCGCGGTCAAGTTGCTGCTGCAGAGGATGGCCGCCACGCCTGCAGCGCCTGAGGGGTCTGCCAGGAGGCGCATGGCGGTGATGATCTGAGTGTCTTCCACCAGCAACTTGGACAGGGGCCAACCCTTCGGGGGAAGACCGTTCTCTTGGCATGGACCTGCGACGTGACCGTGAGGGGGGCCTATATCGCTTATGCCCTGTTGCACAAGGCGGGCGAAGCACATTGCATGGCGTTTTCTGTGATCGCCTTTGTTGGCCAACCATGCCATTTACGAGGCCAGAAGGGCTGAGTTGAGTTTTGAAGCGGGCGGACCTGAGAGTTTGGCCGCTTTCTATCGTGCAGTCCCTTCTCCCGTCCCAAAGGGATGGGAGAAGGTCCCCGAAGGGGGGATGAGGGCCTTTCTCCGCGAGTCCCGATGTTGACACAGGCCCTCATCCGGCCTGTCGGCCACCTTCTCCCACGCTGGCGCGCGGGAGAAGGGAATACGGATCGAACAGCGCTCCCTTTTCCCATCCTTCGAACGGAAGAAGGGAATGTCGTTTCGTCAGTCCAGCCAGGTCTTCACCTGCTCCTCTGTCAAGTTGCTGCCGCAGAGGATGGTGGCCACGCGGCGGCCCCTGAATCTGTCGGGATGGGCGTAGATCGCCGCCACGCCTGCTGCGCCTGAGGGTTCGGCGAGGAGGCCGGCAGTGCGGAACAGGAGGCGGATGGCGGTGATGATCTGGGTGTCTTCCACCAGCAGCACGTCGTCGACGATGCCCCTCATGTCCTCGACGGCTTCCGCGATGGGGACGCGGACGCCGATGCCGTCGGCGATGGTGGAGACCGATGGCGGGAAGACGAGGGTGCCGGTGCGCCAGGATCTCTCCATGGCATCGGCACCGCTGGACTGCACGCCGATGATCTCGATCCCCGGGTTCACCGCCTTGGCCCAGCGCGCGATGCCGGTGAGGAGGGCGCCGTTGCCGAGGGGGACGACGATGGCATCCGGCTGCGGTCCGTCCGCCAACAGCTCCATGGCGATGGTGGCGGCCCCTTCGGCGGCTTCCGCGTCAAGGCCGTCTGCCACCCACAACCCGCCCGTCGCGCGGGCGTGGGCTTCTCCGGCCTGTTTGGCGGCATCGAAGTCATGGCCGGTCAGCACCATCTCCGCCCCCAGCGCCTTCATGCGGGCGACCTTCAGGGGGTTCGCCGAGGTGGCGGCGAAGAGGGTGAGGGGAATGGCGTGGCTGCGGCAGGCATAGGCGAGAGCCTGGCCCCAGTTGCCCGCACTGGCGCCCACGATGCGGCGGCCTGAGAGGTGGCCATCGGCTGCGCGCGATGCGATCAGGTAGCCCGCACCCCGGCCCTTGAAGGAGCGGATGGGGTTGGCGGTCTCAAGCTTCAGCGTGAGGCGGCAGGCGAGGGCCTCGTTCAGCGGTTCGCAGTCGAACTGGGGCGCGTTCAGGAAAACGGGATCGATGAGGCCCGCCGCGCGGCGGATGTTCTCCAGCTTCAGCCGGTGGCCGGGCAGCGGGTCGGTGGATATCATAGTGTCCATGGGACCAGGATTGTTGTGGGCAATGCCTCACTCTGCGCCAGCCGGGCGGCCTCTGGCAAATGCAGACACTGCGGCAACTGGGGATTAACGCTCTGGGGGAAGCCTCTTCCATCCTCACGCCGGGTCCCCTATCTAGGGGATAAGCCATCAAACCGATTCATCCCGAAGGACCTTCATGCGCGATCCCGTCGAATTCCTCACCACCGGAGCCTTCTGGCCGTCCGTCATCCAGCAGGAGAGCCGGGGCGAGCGCGTTTATGACCTTCCCTCCAGGCTGCTGCGCGAGCGCATCATCTTCATCACGGGGCCGATCGACGACAATGTCGCGGCGTCTATCTGCATGCAGCTGCTGTTCCTCGAGGCGGAGAACCCCAAGAAGGAAATCTCCATGTATATCAACAGCCCGGGTGGTGTCGTCACCTCCGGACTGTCGATCTACGACACCATGCAGTTCATCCGCTGCCCGGTGTCCACCACAGTGATGGGGCAGGCGGCCTCCATGGGCTCGCTCCTGCTGACGGCGGGCGAGAAGGGCTTGCGCTTCGCGCTTCCGAACTCCCGTATCATGGTTCACCAGCCGTCTGGCGGGTACCAGGGCCAGGTCACCGACATCCTGATCCATGCCAAGGAGGTCGAGAGCCTCAAGCGCCGGCTCAACGAGATCTATGTCCACCACACGGGGCGCGACTACCAGACCATCGAGGATGCCCTCGAGCGCGACAATTTCTTCACGGCGGAAGCGGCACTCGCCTTCGGCCTGATCGACAAGGTGATCGAGAAGCGGCCGGTTCCGGCTGAGGGGAAGTGAGTGTTACGGTTTTCCACCGGGCATTGCCCCGGCGGGGCGGCGGGGTAATCAATCCTTGATTAACCATGTCTGCCCATGCTGAATTGCTGATTTGGATCCGGTGCCGCCGGATTCTCAATGGACGGAACCGCTGCGGTGGCGGGGACGTTTCGTGAAAGACTGCATGCGTAAGATGCAGCAATCGTCCGAGGAGACATTATGAGTAAGGCAACGGGGAGCGACAGCAAGAACACCTTGTACTGCTCCTTCTGCGGCAAGAGCCAGCATGAGGTCCGCAAGCTGATTGCGGGCCCGACCGTGTTCATCTGCGATGAATGCGTGGAACTCTGCATGGACATCATCCGCGAGGAGAACAAGACCTCGCTGGCGAAATCCAAGGACGGCGTGCCGACACCGCACGAAATCCGGAAAGTTCTGGACGACTATGTCATCGGCCAGGAGCATGCCAAGAAGGTGCTCGCGGTGGCGGTCCACAACCACTACAAGCGCCTGAACCACGCCCAGAAGAACAACGACGTGGAACTGGCGAAGTCGAACATCATGCTGGTTGGGCCCACGGGCTCCGGCAAGACGCTGCTGGCCCAGACGCTGGCGCGCATCCTGGATGTTCCTTTCACCATGGCGGACGCCACCACGCTGACCGAAGCCGGTTACGTGGGCGAAGACGTCGAGAACATCATCCTGAAGCTCCTGCAGGCGGCCGACTACAACGTCGAGCGCGCCCAGCGCGGCATCGTCTACATCGACGAGGTCGACAAGATCAGCCGCAAGTCCGACAACCCGTCGATCACACGCGATGTGTCGGGCGAGGGCGTGCAGCAGGCGCTCTTGAAGATCATGGAAGGAACCGTCGCGTCCGTGCCGCCGCAGGGTGGCCGCAAGCATCCCCAGCAGGAATTCCTGCAGGTTGACACGACGAACATCCTGTTCATCTGCGGCGGCGCCTTCGCAGGGCTCGAGCGCATCATCAACCAGCGATCCAAGGGGTCGGGCCTGGGCTTCGGCGCGGAAGTGCGCTCGTCGGAAGACCGCCGCACCGGCCAGGTGCTGCGCGAGCTGGAGCCTGAGGATCTTCTCAAGTTCGGTCTCATCCCCGAATTCGTCGGCCGCCTGCCGGTGGTGGCGACACTCGAGGACCTCGACGAGCCGGCACTGATGCAGATCCTGGTTGAGCCGAAGAATGCCATCGTCAAGCAGTACCAGCGCCTGTTCGAGATGGAGGGCGTGAAGCTCACCTTCCCGGACGAGGCCCTGCATGCGATTGCCCGCCGCGCCATCGAGCGCAAGACGGGTGCGCGTGGGCTTCGCTCCATCATGGAGTCGATCCTGCTCGATACCATGTTCGACCTGCCCGCAATGAGCGGCGTGGAAGAGGTTGTGATCTCCAAGGACGTGGTGGACGGCACGGCCAAGCCGTTGCTGATCTACGCCGACAAGCAGAACGGTAAGGCGACCGTTTCGGCCTGAGAAGGGCTGGATTGCGTTTTCGGAATGGCCGGGCCAAGTGCCCGGCCGTTTACTTTTCACCGCTCCCCCTTGTGGGGAGGGGGACCAAGAATGGACAGGCCGGGGCTGCATTGAAATTTCCTCATGCACTCTCCACATCTCATTGCGACGCTGATGCTGCACGCCAGCGGGTTTTGTGCGTAAGATGCATGTGACCCAGTGATTTGCGGCTGACAGGCCCAGAACCGGGCGCCCTTGTTTGGTGGCATTCTTGCGCCAGACGGCAGGCGGCCCATGAAAGGAAGAAATATGAGCAAGACAGCCACTCCCGCCGGCAGCCACGAGACGATTCCCGTGCTGCCGCTCCGCGACATCGTGGTCTTCCCGCACATGATCGTGCCCCTCTTCGTCGGCCGCGAGAAGTCCATCAAGGCGCTTGAAGAAGTGATGCGCGAAGACAAGCGCATTCTGCTGGTGGCCCAGAAGAACCCCGCTGATGATGATCCGGCGTCCGATGCCGTCTATGAAGTGGGAACACTCGCCCAGGTGCTGCAGCTTCTCAAGCTGCCCGATGGCACCGTGAAGGTGCTGGTCGAAGGCTCCGACCGCGCACGCGTGCACGGCTTTGCGTCCCGCACCGATTTCTTCGAGGCGGAGGTCGAGGTTCTGGCATCGGACTTCGGCACAGCAGCCGAGACCGAGGCGCTGGCGCGCACGGCCGCAACCCAGTTCGACAGCTATGTGAAGCTGAACAAGAAGGTGCCGCAGGAGGTCTTGGCCTCGCTTGCCCAGATCACCGACCATTCGAAGCTGGCGGACACGATTGCCGCCCATCTTGCCATCAAGATCTCCGAGAAGCAGGAGCTGCTCGAGATGACCTCCGTCGCGCAGCGCCTCGAGAAGGTCTATGCGCTGATGGAAGGCGAGATCTCGGTTCTTCAGGTCGAGAAGCGCATCCGTTCGCGCGTCAAGCGTCAGATGGAGAAGACGCAGCGCGAGTATTATCTGAATGAGCAGATGAAGGCCATTCAGAAGGAGCTGGGCGACGGCGACGAGAAGAACGAGATCGACGAGCTCGAAGCGCGCATCAAGAAGACCAAGCTCTCCAAGGAAGCCAAGGAGCGCGCGGATGCGGAGATCAAGAAGCTCCGCCAGATGAGCCCGATGAGTGCGGAAGCAACCGTTGTGCGCAACTATCTCGACTGGCTGCTGGGCATTCCCTGGGGCCAGAAGAGCAAGGTCAAGCACGACCTCAAGTTCGCCGAAAACGTGCTCGATGCCGATCACTTCGGCCTCGACAAGGTGAAGGAGCGCATCCTCGAATATCTCGCGGTGCAGACCCGGACCAACAAGCTGCGCGGGCCCATCCTGTGCCTCGTAGGCCCGCCCGGCGTCGGCAAGACCTCGCTTGGCAAGTCGATTGCCAAGGCGACGGGGCGCGAGTTCATCCGCATGTCGCTTGGTGGCGTGCGTGATGAGGCCGAGATCCGCGGTCACCGCCGCACCTACATCGGCTCGATGCCCGGCAAGGTCATCCAGTCGATGAAGAAGGCGAAGAAGTCCAACCCGCTCTTCCTCCTGGACGAGATCGACAAGATGGGCATGGACTTCCGCGGCGACCCGTCTGCGGCATTGCTTGAGGTCTTGGATCCTGAGCAGAACTCGTCCTTCATGGACCACTATCTCGAGGTCGAATATGACCTTTCGAATGTGATGTTCGTGACGACGTCAAACACGCTCAACATTCCGCCAGCCCTTCTCGACCGTATGGAGATCATCCGGATCGCGGGCTACACGGAAGAAGAGAAGCTCGAGATCGCCAAGCGCCACCTGATCCCCAAGTCCATGGAGCACCATGGGCTGCAGGCGAAGGAGTTCGAGGTGACGGAGGAAGGCCTCTATGAGGTGATCCGCCGCTACACGAGGGAAGCCGGTGTCCGCAGCCTGGAGCGTGAGATGAATTCGCTGGCCCGCAAGGCGGTGAAGGAGATCATGACCTCCAAGAAGAAGAAGATCCAGGTGACGCCGGACGTGGTGCACCAGTATCTGGGCGTGCAGAAGTATCGCTATGGCGAGGCGGAGCGCGAGGACCAGGTCGGTGTGGTCACCGGTCTTGCCTGGACGGAAGTCGGCGGCGAGATCCTGACGATCGAAGCCCTCATGATGCCCGGCAAGGGCAAGATGACGGTGACGGGCAATCTGCGCGACGTGATGAAGGAGTCGATCTCGGCTGCTTCCTCCTACGTCCGCTCCCGGGCGGCGACCATCGGCGTGAAGCCGCCGGTGTTCGACAAGCGCGACATCCACGTGCACGTGCCGGAAGGTGCAACGCCCAAGGATGGTCCGTCCGCCGGCATCGCCATGGTCACGGCAATCGTCTCGGTGATGACGGGCATCGCAGTCCGCAGGGACGTGGCCATGACGGGCGAGATCACGCTGCGCGGCCGCGTGCTGCCGATCGGTGGTCTCAAGGAAAAGCTGCTCGCGGCTCTCCGCGCCGGGATCAAGACCGTGATGATCCCCGAGGAGAACGTGAAGGACCTGGCCGAGATCCCGAACAATGTGAAGTCGGGTCTTGAGATCATCCCCGTCACCCGCATGGACGAGGTCTTGAAGCACGCGCTGGTGCGCATGCCGGAGCCCATCCAGTGGGATGAGGAGGCCGAGGAGGCAGCCGCCGCCGCCCGCGCGGCCGCTGCCAAGGCCGGCGAAAGCCCGGCCCGCGCGCACTGATCAGCGCAATCCTGAAGCAACAGAGGGGCCGCCTTCCCGGGCGGCCCCTTTTTTGTGCAGCGCCTGCCCGTGGCAGGGCACGGAATCGGGCATTCGTCTCAAAAGCTTGAAGTTACCGGCGAATCGCTGCGTGATGGGGATTGTAAGGCGTATCGGGCAAGCCAACGGTAGCGGGAGACGTGACCACGAAGAGATAGTTCAAGAACTACTCAAATCACATCAGCCCCGTGCGCCCTCAGAAATCGCACGGGGTTTTTTTGTTGCCTTGATTGCGGGACGCCGCGGCGCTAATGCAAACCCGTCGGGCGATTAGCTCAGTTGGTAGAGCGCTTCGTTTACACCGAAGATGTCGGGAGTTCGAGTCTCTCATCGCCCACCATTTCGTCAACTCCCACTTCTCACCGTCATGCCAGCTTTCGCTGGCATGACGGTGAGAAGTGGGAAGTGATCTCAACTGACCGTCCTCCGCTCTAGACCCAGGAACCGGATGGCCTTCTGGTCTTGCAATGACGGTTGAGGAGCCCCGGCGGGATCAGTCCAGGCTGAAGCCGAATTCGTAGCTGATGCCGGCGCCGCCGTAGAACTGATTGGCGCTGCCTTCCTGCACGATCGGGCTGTCGGCGGCGTCACCGATCAGCCTGTCCCAGCCGCCGCGCAGGTGGAAGGTGAAGTCATCGTTCAGGTCGTAGCTGGCCGTGGCCGCCGCACCCACCGTGTTGAACCCTGCCTCGGCATCGAAGGCCTTGTCATAGAGGGCGCTGTCTGCTTCCTCGCCGGGGGTGATGCCGAAATAGGTGTCCATGTAGC
>NZ_JBIICB010000108.1:0-12682 GCF_044239095.1 Aestuariivirga sp.
TCACACAGAAAGGACATAGATAGTGGGCGACTTTTACTCCGCCCGCAGCGGGCCAATCCCGCCGCTACCGTGGTCTAGTTTTCCACCGCCGTTCCCACTTGCAAGCAATGACCGTCCCCCTTAGGCTGCTCAAGGTAGTAACTTCTTCATTTCAAGGTAATGGACGCTCTATGAAGGTTCTGGCTGTCAGCATATTCATGGCAGTGGATTTTCTATTGATTGGCACCCACATCACGCTGTGGATGCTGGGAGTGAGGGTGCCACTATTCAGTATAGAGATTGATAGATCTTACCCAGAGTTTTATCAGTATCTCAAGTTCTTCTGGCTATTCTATTTGTCCATAGTCCTTGCGATACGACGCGGAGAGGCGGCATTTGTTTTCTTGGCAATTATTTTCTTGGCTCTGCTTGTTGTTGATTCATTCGGGATTCACGAATCGTTCGGGAGCAAGATTGCGTCAACTCTGACTCTGGAGCCTATCTTGGGTCTGCGCCTTCAGGAATATGGCGAAATGTTCGTTATGGCTTCCTTGGGAGCCTCAAGTTTCCTGTTGTGGGGCATTGCCTATTCCCTCGCCCGTGCCGATCAGCGATACATCATTGTGTTCACGGGAAAGATGCTGCTGTTATTAGCACTTTTCGGCGTCGTAGTTGATATGGTCCATCAGATGATGACCAGAGTCGGACGAACCGCCTATTTCATAGCTGGGTCTATTGAAGATGGCGGTGAAATGCTGGTTCTGAGCGTGTTGGCTGGATTCTTCGTCGTTTACAGCCTTTCAAGCAACAGGATGGCTCCTTTAGCGAATTTCCCGAAGGGGTCGTTAGGCACGCCGCCCTGAAGAGGGGCGCGGGCTTTTAGGAGGCTTCAGGAGTTCGCTGTTTCTGCCCATAAGCAGAGATAGCAGGGCAGTTTCCGAACTGGTTTAGAACTGCTCGGAATGAATCCATCGCTATTGGAATGATGCTTCAGTCGGGTTGTTCAGCATCGGGTTTCAACCGTGATTGCTTCAAGTCATCTTTGGCGTATGGGTTGTCTATCAGGCAGTCATAGGTGGAAAGAATATCCTGATAGTCACCTGGTGCTGAAACAGACCAAGGGTATTTGCGGCGAGGTGATAGGCAGTCCCAGTCGGGTTGTTGCCAGAACTTCTTTTTATTCGTTGTCGGCATGAACTCTTGATTGAATATCGGGGGAGGATACAGCGGTAGCAGACTTCTCCTCCCAAGGCAGTTTCTTGCGGTCTTTGGAGCGGGTCTTCGTCAGTTCAGAAGCCATCGCGCGGTTGTTTGTATGCCCATAAAAATTCTCAAGCATCTTCACCGATGTACCCATGTTGCGAGCCAACACATAGTGATTGACGCCTTCCTGTAATCGGAAGGTCGCATAGGTGTGTCGCAGGGAATAGATGACCCGTCTCTGCCCGTTCGTATCGTATTCAACGCCTGCTTCTTTGATGAGAGCGTTGAAGCCCTTCTTGAATGATTTGACTGGTGTTCCGTCTTGGTGGGCAAAGATGGGTTCACTCATGGGTGGCTTTTCACCACCGCGTTCTTTCGTCCGCAGTTCATGGATGCGCTGGAGGTAAATCAGCACATCTGGCGTTCGTGATACGACTTCTCGCGGTCCAGTCTTGCCCTTGACTTGAAGAACGATGTTCTCTTTGCCGTCGTCTCCGATGAAGGTATCAATATCTGACCACTTCAAGGTTCTGGCTTCACCTGGGCGTATACCTGTGTTGGCGAGGATGAGGACATAGTTGATCATCATGGTTCGGTCGCGAAGAATCGGTCCAGACTTATGTTTCGCGTCTTTCACCCATTCACGAAGAAATCGCGTCAGCTTTGCCCAGTCTTTTTCATTGAAGTGAGAGCGAGGGCTTTCAACAAGGGATGGGCGGTCAAACTCTACCTTCTTCTTGAAATGTCCTCTGCGGTAGCACCAATCGGCAAATACCTTGAAGTTACTCATTTCTGCGAGAATGGTGGTGTTGGACGGTGGCTTCCGCTTGTAGTTCTGCCGTCTCCAGTCAAACAGCTTGGTGACTTCCACCTCGTTCAGTTCGGTGAGTTTGTTCTTTGAGAAGTAGGGCAGGGCGTAGTTCTTGAGGAACTGAAGGATGTCTTCCACCCGCTTTGGCGATGGCGCTTCTGCGGGGTAGTTCTGCTCAAACTCAGCCAGCATTTTCGGGAAGTTCTTGCTTGTGACTACTTCGCCAATCATTACTCGCAGGCGAATCTCATCATAGAGTTTGTCGGCGAACTTGCGAGCTTCATAGAGGTCTGATGTGCCAGTCCCTCTGTAGAGGTAGCCTGTCCCGTTGGGCACTTTCAGTCGGCAGAGCCAAAGCTGTTTTGGGCGGTTCTCAAGCTGATAGAGGACGACTTTGCCGTCATGGAAAGACTGGCTGTTGATTACCTTATCTTTCGGCATAGAACCATTATAGCAGGACGTTACGGAAAGAAAACGTAATATGGTGGTAATACGATCAAAAACAGTAACTGAGCGTGTTTCGGTTATCTGCTATCTAACTGATTTTATTGAAGAAAACTGGTGCCGCTTAGGTGACTCGAACACCTGACCCCATCATTACGAATGATGTGCTCTACCAACTGAGCTAAAGCGGCTTCCCGTAACGGCGCGGGATATAGGGTATTTTGCGGAGGGCTGCAACCGTCGTGGCGCAGGCTTCCTCAGCCGTCGGCCGGGAGCGACCGCCGTGCCGGAACCTGTGGTGCGTCGAAGTCCTCGGGCAGGCCCGGGTCGTCGGGCGGGCGCTGGTGGATGACCATTTTGGGGGCTTCAAGGGACTTCGGCGGCGCCTCCTGGGGGGGCGGGGGCGGGGGCGGGGCCTGTTGCGGTTCTGGCGGGCGGATGGTGGCGGCTGGTTCGGCGATTTCGGGCATCTCGAAGGGCGCCTTCCATTCGCACGGCACGATCTCGCCGGAGACGGGCGAGACTGGCGTCCAGCGCGGGCTCGCCACGCCGTCCGAGACCCAGATCGGGTCCCTCGGTGCGGTGAGGGCCCGTGACAGCCATTCGCGTGCCCGGCCCTTGTCGCCCTCTGCCTCCTCGATGTCTGCCATCAGCGCGCAGATGCGGGCCTGCGGACGGTCGGCGAGCCAGGGGGCCAGCGCCTCGCGCGCCACGTCCCAGTGCTTGGCGCTGGCTGCCGCCCGGGCGAGCGCCACCGATCCCTCGAGTCCGCCCTTGTGCTCCTTCAGCAACTCGCGCACCCGGTCGTAGCGGGCCTCCGGCCCGTCGCCGGGGATGAGATGCGCCTGCAGCTCCGCAATGTCCGGGTGGGGCGAGAGCAGCCATGTTTCCTTGAGGATTTTCGAGGCCTTGCGGGTTGAGACCTGGGAGATCAGCACGCGCGCCGCGGCAAGCGCTGCTGGCACCAGTGCGGGGTCGAGCTTGTGCGCCTTCAGGGCGAGGTCGAGTGCCCGGGGTTTGTCGCCGTCCTCGCTCGCCAGGGCCTGCGCGGCGAGCACGGCCGCGTGCTTGCGGTTGCCCTCGGCCGTGGGCATCAGCCCGGACTTGATCTGCTGGCTGAGCGTTGCCGCCGCCGCCGGCCAGTCCCTGGCGGCGGATTGCAGCTGCAGCACCGCGCCCGAGGCCCAGGAGAGCCGCGGGTTCAGCGCCAGCGCGCGCTCGGCGTGGCGGCGCGCCGCGGCCATGTCGCCTGACTGGCGCGCATCAGAGAACAGCCCCCGCAAGCCCAGCGCCTCGGTATCGGGCGATTTCGTCATCGCCTCGAAGATGCGCTTCACCGAGGCGCGGTCACCCTTGAGCTGCGCGGCCTGTGCGGCCAGCACATTGACCAGCGGCTCGTCCAGCAGCGAATTGCCGGCAATGGCCGCATGCTTTGCCGCTGCGGTTGCATCCCCGGCGCCCGCCGCGATGATACCGCGTGAGAGCGATTCATAGCCCTTGCGGTTCTTGCGGTAGGCCCAGTAGCGGCCAACCGCCTGCGGGCTCGACCACAGCCTGCGGAACACGCTCCACACGAACCAGATGGCAATGACGCACAGCACCGCCACGACGACGCCTCTGATGAAGCTCATCTCGATTTCGCGGCCAAGCCAGCGGATGGTGAGTGTCCCCGGCCGGTCGGCGATCCATGCAAAGCCCGCCGCCAGCACAACGAGCAGGAAGAAGCGCCAGAGCAGCTTGATCATTGCTGCGCCCCTCCCAGCGCCGCGATCTGGCGCAGCACGGCGTCCGAAACCTCGGCGAGGGCGGCTTCCAGCTGCAGCCGGGCCGCGGCCCGGTCGCGCCATTGCACGAGGGCCATGGGCTTGTCGCCCTCGGCCGCATCGATCACGGCGATGGCCTGGTTCAGGTCGCCCGCCTCAGCGAAGCTCAAGGCTTGCCCGGCCACGCCCGGCCAGTCCGTGTCCCCGATGACGCGGATGTCCATGATGCTCGAGAGCGAGTCCATGAGGCTGCCAAGATAGCTGTTGTCTTGTGCTGCGGGTGCCTGGGGCTGCGGCAGCGCGGGTATGGCGGCGCGCAGTTCTTCCGTCAGGCCCGCGGCGTTGGGCAGCCCTTCCGCCGCCCGCGCGCCCACCGTCTGCAGGCCCGCCGCTGCGGGCACCATGCGCGCGATCCGGCCGTGCTCCTCGCCATAGCCGGTCCCGGCCGCCACCTTGGCCTTGAGGTCGGACAGGGCCTGGGAGAGGGCTGAGGTGACGGAGGCCGTGCCGCCGCCTGTGGCCTGCGCGGTGGCGGATTTGAGGCTTGCCATGTCCTTTTCCAGCGCGTCGATGCGCAGCCCCAGTGCTGCCAGTGCTGCCGTATCCGCGGGCGCGGCGCTGCCTGCGGAGGCGGCCGCGGCCTGTGACAGGGCGTTGCGGACGGAGGCCAGGTCAGCATCCGCCGTCTTGAGTGCTGTTTCAGCCCCAGCAATGCGCGCGTCCATGGCATCAAGGCGTGTGCCGAGATCGGTGAGGCCACTGAGCCCGGCAGAGGCGGATTTCGCCTCGGCCAGCGCGTCACCGGCGCTGCGTGCCGCCTCGCCCGCAGCCGCGGCCGCGCCGCCGGTGGCCTGTTTCAGGGTGGCGATTTCCCCGGCCAGCCCGCTGCCATTCGCCTCGAGGGCGTCGAGCCGCGCCTTCATCGCCGTCATTTCGCTTGAGGGGAGATAACCCGACAAGGCATCCCGGTAGAGCCAGCCCCCGCCGATCAGGCCAAGGATCAGGGCGCCAAGCAGCCACAGGGCGGTCCAGCGGCCGCCTTGCGCGCGTTCTGCCGGCTGTCCGGCGGGTTCCTGGCTGTCCCCCGTCCCCGCATCCGGCCGGGGCGTGTCCGGTTCGATCGTGATGTCCTCGGCGTCGAGGTCGATCACCTGCGGCCTGATGGCGTTGCTTCCAGTGTGGTTCTGATCACTCCTCATGGATGGACCTTACGGCTTCCCCTTGTCTGTGCAAGCAGGGCCAGCATGGCCTGCTCGTCGGGTGTTTCGGGCGTATTCTTAGCCCAGTCCTCTGGCAGAACTGAGGCAACATTCTGTGACAGGCAAAAATTCCTGACATGCGCTGCCTGCGTGGCAAGCCCGGCCTCGCGGACGAGTTGTAGCCAGATTCGCGCGGTACGCGGCGAGTAAAGCAGAACAGCATCGATTTCACCGCGTTGCAGGGCCTGTTCGGCCAGGCCGAGGCCCCTTGCCGGAACGGCGTCATAGAGCACTGCCCGGTGGCAGTCGAAGCCCGCCGCCGCCAGTTGCCCTTCCAGGTCGCCCGCGGTCTCCGCCCCTGAGAGATAGAGGATCGGCCCGTGTCCCGGGTCGAGCGCCCCGCGAACAAAGGCCGCAAGCCCGTCCACGTCGCCGCCATGCGCTTCTGCCGCAAAGCCCGCAGCGGTCGCCGCCTTCAGCGACTGCGGGCCAACCGTCAGTGTACGGATGGATGTCAGCCCGTGGCCTCCGGGCAGCGCGCGGATGCCATTGGCGCTCGTCACCGCAATCGCCTGCCAGTCCCGCTTGGGGATCGCAATACCATCGCGCGGCGCAATGCTCAGCAGCGGCGCCATCACCACCTCATGTCCCATCGCCTCGAGCTTCGCGCGGAGCGCGCCCGCGTCCTCCTCGGGCCTGGTGACGGCGATCCGCATCAGAAGGCGATGAGGCTGCCGCCCTCGGCCTTCACCTGCTCTCCCGCCTCGTGCCCCATGCGCGCCGCATCGGCGGGGGAGCCTTCGCGCGTGGTCTCGAAGCAATGCACGCCATCGAGCGTCAGCGCGTGGCCGCGGAACGTCACCTGGCCGTTCTCGATCCGCGCATGCCCCGCAAGTGGTGTGCGGCAAGAGCCGTCGAGGGCCGCGAGAAAGGCGCGCTCGCAATTGACGGCGATGGCAGAGGGCTCATGGTTGATGGCGGCCAGAAGATCGCGCGTGCCCTGGTCATCCGCGCGCGTCTCGATGCCGATGCAGCCCTGCGCCACGGCGGGCAGCATCACGTCGATGGGAACGAGCGAGGTGATCTTGTCAGCCAGGCCCAGCCGCTTGAGGCCCGCCGCGGCCAGGAAGGTCGCCTGCGCCACGCCGTCATCGAGTTTCTTGAGCCGGGTTTCCACATTGCCGCGGAACTGGATCACCTCCAGGTCGGGCCGGATGCGCTTCAGCTGCGCGCCCCGCCGCACGGAGGAGGAGCCGACAACCGCCCCCTTCGCCAGATCGCCGATGGACGCCGCCACCGGGCTCAAAAAAGCATCGCGCACATCCTCGCGCGGCAGGAGTGCTGCCATGACCAGGCCGTCCGGCAGCCTGGCCGGCATGTCCTTCATGGAGTGCACGGCGAGGTGGATCTCGCGGGCGAACAGCGCCTCCTCGATCTCCTTGGTGAACAGCCCCTTGCCGCCGATCTCGGACAGCGGTCGGTCGCGGATCCGGTCACCCGTGGTGGTGATCACCACGATCTCGATGTCCTCATCAGCCAGGCCATGCGCGGCCTTCAGGCGGCTCTTGGTTTCATTCGCCTGGTAAAGGGCGAGGGGGGAGCCACGGGTACCAATCTTCAGCTTCGGCATGTCAAATCCGGCAAGTGCTACAGTCCGTGACAGTCTTAGCTGTAAACTTCGCGGGCGTCACCTGCCGCAAGGGACCCTCATCCGGCCTGTCGGCCACCTTCTCCCATCGCGTCGCGACGGGAGAAGGGACCCGTGATCTGGCAGCGTCCCCTTCTCCCGTCCCGAAGGGATGGGAGAAGGTGCCCGAAGGGCGGATGAGGGCCTCTGTCCGCGTAACGGCCATTGCCTCCCTGCCTTTCCCCGCGTTATGCCCCTCCCATGACCCGCATTCTCGGCATCGAAACCTCCTGCGACGAGACCGCCGCCGCCGTTGTCGCGCGGGACGGGGCAGGGCGGGGCACGATCCTGTCCAATGTCGTGCTCTCGCAGTTGAAGGACCACGCGCCCTATGGCGGCGTGGTGCCGGAGATTGCGGCCCGCGCCCATGTGAACCATCTGGACCGTCTGGTGGCGCAGGCGATGGCGGAAGCCGGGCTGACCTATTCCGAGCTCGATGGTGTCGCGGCTACTGCAGGGCCGGGCCTTCTGGGCGGGGTCATCGTCGGTCTCACCATGGCCAAGGCCATCGCACTGGCGCATGGGAAGCCCCTCATGGCGGTCAACCACCTCGAGGGCCACGCCCTCACCGCCAGGCTGCTGGATGACGTGGACTTTCCCTATCTGCTGCTGCTCATCTCCGGCGGCCACACCCAGTTCCAGATCGTGGAAGGTGTCGGCCGCTACCACCGCCTCGGCACCACCATCGACGATGCGCTGGGCGAGGCCTTCGACAAGGTGGCGAAGCTCTTGGGGCTGGGCTACCCCGGCGGCCCGCAGGTCGAAGTTCAAGCCCGCAAGGGAGACCCGCGCCGCTTTGCCTTCCCCCGTCCGCTGAAAGGCCGGAAGGACTGCAACTTCTCCTTTTCCGGCCTCAAGACAGCAGTGCGCGAGGCGGTGAATGACCTTGGGCTCCTGACGGACCAGGACGTGGCCGATGTCTGCGCCTCCTTTGAGGCCGCCGTGGCGGAGACCATGGCAGACCGGCTCACCATGGCCGTCCATTTGTTCCGCGCCGCCCACCCGGCGGTCGAGAACCCGGCGCTGATCGTGGCGGGGGGCGTTGCCGCCAATCAGAAACTGAAGGCCGTGTTCGAGCAGGCAGCGGAGCGCTTCGGCCTTCGCCTCATCGTGCCGCCGCCAAAGCTCTGCACCGACAATGCCGCGATGATCGCCTGGGCCGGGGCGGAGCGTCTGGCGCTGGGCCTCACCGATGACTTGAGTGTTGCCGCCCGCGCCCGCTGGCCTCTGGACGAGACGCAGGCCCCCGTCTACGGCTCGGGCAAGCTCGGGGCCAAGGCCTGACCAATCTCATTTCGCAACAAGGACGGATACCATGCTCTTCGCTCTCCTCTGCACTGACAAGCCCAACAGCCTTGACCTCCGCATGCAGGTGCGGCCCGAGCACCTGACATATCTCGAAAGCCTGGGCTCGTCGCTCAAGGCGGCGGGGCCCTTCACCAGTGACGAAGGCTCGCCCATCGGCAGCCTCGTCATCATCGAGGCGGCGGACCGCGCGGCGGCACAGGTCATGGCCGCGAACGACCCCTATGCCAAGGCCGGCCTCTTCGCCGCGGTCGAGATCAAGCCCTGGAAGTGGCTGATCAAGAATCCGGAGGCCGCCTGATGCCGAACCACTGGCTGTTCAAGTCCGAGCCCGAGGTCTGGTCCTGGGCGCAGCAGAAGGCCAAGGGCAAGGCCGGGGAAGAGTGGACGGGCGTGCGCAATTATCAGGCCCGCAACAACATGCGCGCCATGAAGCTGGGCGACCGGGGCTTCTTCTATCACTCGAATGATGGCCGCGAAGTGGTGGGCATTGTCGAGGTCTGCAATCTCGCCCACCGCGATTCCACATCCGAGGTCGACACCTGGGAATGCGTCGACATCCGCGCGGTGGAGGACCTGCCGCGCCCCGTGACGCTGGATGAGATCAAGGCGGACCCGAAGCTCAAGGACATGGTGCTGGTCAACAATTCGCGCCTTTCGGTGCAGCCTGTCAGCGAGGCGGAGTTCAGGTACATCTGCAAGCTCGGCGGCCTCAAGCCTTGATCGCGGACCGGGCGGCGTTCATCCGCGCCAACACAACCGTCATGGCGCCGCCGCTCGTGCCGGAGATCAGCCTTCACCTTGCGCATGAGGCCGTGCCCCTCTGGCAGAAGACGGAGGAAGAGCTGGGCGAGATGGGGCTTCCACCCCCCTTCTGGGCCTTCGCCTGGGCGGGCGGCCAGGCGCTGGCGCGCCATGTGCTGGATGATCCCTCCCTCGTTGCGGGAAAGCGCGTGCTCGACCTTGCTGCGGGCTCCGGCCTCGTCGGCATCGCCGCGCTCAAGGCCGGTGCCGCGGGCACCCTGGCTGCCGACATCGACGGGTTTTCGCTGGCCGCAATCCGCCTCAACGCCGCGCTCAATGCCGTCGCCCTGGAGGTGACGGGCGAGGACCTGCTCGCGGCGGCTCCGCCTGCCTGCGAGGTGATCCTCGTCGGCGACCTGTTTTATGAGAAGGGCCTGGCGGAACGCGTGCTCTCCTGGCTCGCGGCGGCGGAGGAGCAGGGCATCCCCGCACTCATCGGCGACCCGGGCCGCAGCTACCTGCCGCGTGGCGAACTCACCAAGCTCGGGCAATACCGGGTCGAGGTGACACGGGATCTTGAGGACGCTGAGATCAAAATGACTTCTGTCTGGCGGCTGAGCCGGTATTGTTGAGGTAGAGTGCCCCCATCAGCACGGCCAGCGCCACGAACAGCCAGATATCCGCCCCGCCATAGAAGGCGAGCGCGATCACCACCGCCGCGGGGGTCGAGAGATAGACCGCCTGCACGGTGAAGACCGCCCCCTTCTCCTGGATCAGGGTGAAGAAGGCGATGCGCTCCAGCGTCCACATTCCGCAGGCGGCCAGCACCGTCCAATACGCGGCCATGGGCAGCTGCTCCCCCGACCACGTCGGCGCGAAGAGGATGAAGAAGGGGAGAGCCAGCAGGCCGGACCAGAAGGATTCGGCCACGCCCGCCGCCATGGCATGGACCTTGGGTGGCCACCACACGGCAGCAAACCAGTTATAGGCGGAATAGAGCACGGGAAGCGAGAAGGCGGCGATCAGCCACCAGGAGACGTCGCCCTGCAGCATGCCCTTCCGGGTGATGACGAGGATGGCGGTCGAGAGGAAACCCAGCATGATGGCGGCAAGCCGCCGCGTGGCGGCGCTTTCCCGCCCGGTTACCAGCGCCACCAGGTAATTGACGATCGGCGCCGTGGAGATGATGAGCGCCAGCTCGGTTGGCGGCACGTGCTGGGCGAAATGGAGTCCCAGCGCGAAGGGCACGTTCATCAGGATGGCACAGCCCAGCCCGAAGAACTGCAGCTTCCGGCCGCCCCACCAGTCGATGCCGCGCAGCTGGCAGATGAGCGCCAGCGCCAGCCCCACCCCGAAGCCGGTGAAGAGGATGACATGGGAAACGGGCATGCCGATCACGCCCCAGTGCCGGTACAGGCTGGGTGAGACGCCCCAGAACAGGCCAAGGATCAGAAACAGGCTCAGGTGCCGTGGAGAGGTCATGGCTGCTCTTAGACAGGAGTCTCATTGCAGGCTATAGAACGGATCGCCAAAAGACACACCAGTTCCGGCATGTATGGGAGGAATGCGCCTATGTCCGAGAAAGTCTATCCAGTCACCGCCTCTTGGAAGAAGAGGGCCTTCATCGACGATGCCGGCTACAAGAAGATGTATGCGGACTCGATCAAGGACCCGGCCAAGTTCTGGGCCAAGCACGCCAAGCGGATCGACTGGTTCAAGGCGCCCAAGAAGACCAAGAACACGACCTATGCCTACCCCAAGGTCTCGATCAAGTGGTTCGAGGACGGCATCCTCAACGTCTCCTACAACTGCATTGACCGGCACCTGAAGAAGCGCGGGGACCAGGTGGCGATCATCTGGGAGGGGGATGACCCGTATTACGACAAGAAGATCACCTACAACGAGCTTCACGAGCACGTCTGCCGCTTCGCCAATGTGCTGAAGAAGAACGGCGTCAAGAAGGGCGACTGCGTCACCATCTACCTGCCGATGATCCCCGAGGCGGCCTATGCCATGCTGGCCTGCACACGGATCGGCGCCGTGCACTCGATCGTCTTCGGCGGCTTCAGCCCCGACTCGCTCGCCAGCCGCATTAACGATGCGAATTCCAAGCTCATCATCACCTCGGATGAAGGCCTGCGCGGCGGCCGCAAGGTGCCGCTCAAGGTCAACACCGACGAGGCGCTGAAGCGCTGTGCCGGCAATGAGAAGGTGCTCGTCGTGCGCCGCACCGGCGGCCAGGTGGCAATGACGCCGGGCCGCGACATGTGGTACCATGAAGAGGCCGCCCAGGTGACGGCCGACTGCAAGCCGGAAAAGATGAAGGCGGAGGATCCGCTGTTCATCCTCTACACCTCCGGCTCCACCGGCAAGCCCAAGGGTGTCCTTCACACCACGGGCGGCTATCTCGTCTACACCGCGATGACCCACCAGTATGTCTTCGACTATCATGACGGCGACATCTACTGGTGCACGGCGGATGTGGGCTGGGTGACGGGCCACAGCTATATCGTCTATGGGCCCCTCGCCAATGGCGCCACGACGCTGATGTTCGAGGGCGTTCCCAACTATCCGTCGAACTCCCGCTTCTGGGAGGTGATCGACAAGCACAAGGTCAATATCTTCTACACCGCCCCCACCGCCATCCGGGCCCTGATGGGTGCGGGCGAGGCGGCCGTGACGCGCACCTCGCGGAAGTCTCTGCGATTGCTGGGCTCCGTGGGCGAACCCATCAACCCCGAGGCCTGGGAATGGTACCACCGGGTGGTGGGCGACCAGCGCTGCCCCATTGTCGACACCTGGTGGCAGACCGAAACCGGCGGAATCCTCATCACGCCGCTTCCCGGCGCCACCAAGCTCAAGCCCGGCTCGGCGACCAGGCCCTTCTTCGGCATCCGGCCCGCGCTGGTGGACGACAAGGGCGAGTTCCTTGAGGGAGCGGCCTCCGGCAATCTGGTGATCCTCGATTCCTGGCCGGGCCAGATGCGCACGGTCTATGGCGACCATGACCGCTTCGTGCAGACCTATTTCTCCACCTATAAGGGCATGTACTTCACGGGTGACGGCTGCCGGCGTGATGCCGATGGCTATTACTGGATCACCGGCCGTGTGGACGATGTGATCAACGTGTCCGGCCACCGGTTGGGCACAGCGGAGGTCGAATCGGCACTGGTGTCCCATCCCAAGGTCTCCGAGGCCGCAGTGGTCGGCTACCCGCATGACATCAAGGGCCAGGGCATCTACTGCTACGTGACCCTGATGGCGGGTGAGCAGGGCGGCGACGACCTGCGCAAGGATCTCGTGGCCCATGTGAGGAAGGAGATCGGCCCGCTGGCGACCCCCGACAAGATCCAGTTCGCCCCGGGCCTTCCCAAGACGCGCTCGGGCAAGATCATGCGCCGCATCCTGCGCAAGATCGCCGAGGACGACTTCGGCGCGCTGGGCGACACCTCGACGCTGTCGGACCCGGCCGTCGTCGACGACCTGATCGCCCAACGCCAGAACAAGAAGGGCTGAGACACTCCGGAATGCCGCAGCAAGGAGGGGG
>NZ_JBIICB010000374.1:0-3162 GCF_044239095.1 Aestuariivirga sp.
GCGACGGCGGCACAATCCTGCAGGCGGCACTGCACCAGCACGGTCACTTCGTCCTCGCCATCATCACCCTCGACGGCGAAGGCGGCGACGTCGCCAGAGCGCAGCGGCTCGATCTGCTCGGCCGCCCATTCGATGTCCTGCGGCCAGATGTTGCGGCCATTGTGCAGGATGAGGTCCTTGGCGCGGCCGGTGATGACGATCTCGCCGTCAAGCCAGTAGCCCATGTCGCCGGTGTCGAGGAAGCCGTCACCGCCCAGCACCGTGGCGGTCGCCTCCGCATTGTGGAAATAGCCCGACATCAGGCTCGGCGTCCTGACGAAGATGCGGCCGATTTCACGCGCGCCCAGCACCGCGCCATGCTCGCTGCGGATCTCCACCGTGCTTGCGGCCAGCGGGCGCCCGCAGACGACGAAGCTCCGCGCAGACTCGCCGCTGGCGGGAAGGGCGCGGCCCATTGTCTTGAGCGCCTGACGGTCGATCCGGTCGATGCGGATGGGCTGCTCCGCGTCGACGAAGGAGATGGCCAGCGTGGTCTCGGCCATGCCGTAGCTCGGCAGGAAGGCCTGCGGCCGGAAACCGGCGACCGAAAGGATCGCGCCGAAGCTCTCAAGAACGTCGGCGCGCACCATGTCGCCACCGATGCCCGCGACGCGCAGCCGCGACAGGTCGAGCGTCACCGCATCGCCATTGATGCGGCGGGCCGCGAGGTCATAACCGAAGCTCGGCGAATAGGTGATGGTGGTGGCGTTGTCGGACATCAGCTTCAGCCACAGCGCCGGGCGGCGGGCAAAGCTCGTGGTGGCAAGGAAGTCGACAGTCACCTGCCCCAGCATGGGCGACAGGCAGAAGCCCACGAGGCCCATGTCATGGTAGAGCGGCAGCCAGGAGAAGGCGCGGTCATCCGGCGTCAGCCTCAGGCCCTCGCGCAGGATGCCACGGGCATTGGCGATGATTGCCTTCTGCGAGATCAGCACGCCCTTGGGGCTCGAGGTGGAGCCGGAGGAATACTGGATATAGGCCTCTTCATCGGGGCCGAAGGGCTCAAGCTTGGCGGCGGCTTCAGGCAGCGCCTGCAGCGTGGCATGGCTCAGCACCCTGAACACGCCAGCCCGGGCCGCACCCTCGCTGATGTGCCCCAGCAACTCCTCGCTGGCGACCACGGTGCCGGCCTTGGCCGCAGACAGCATGCCGGCCACCCGCTCGATGTAAGACTCCTTGCCCCCGATATACATCGTGTAGGGCATCGGGCAGGGCAGCAGCCCCGCATACTGGCAACCGAAGAACACCGCCATGAAGTCAGGCCCGGTCTCGGCAACGATGGCCACGCGCTCCCCGCGCCTGAGGCCGAGGGAGAGCAGCTTGCGCGCAGTGGCCTGGGCCCGGCGGCGGAGTTCGGCATAGGGCAGGACAGACTGCAGTTCGCCGCGCGCGGAATAGAAATTGAAGCCGGTCACGCCACGGGCGGCATAGTCGAGGCCTTCTGCAAGCGACTGAAATCCGGCGAGATCCTGAGTGAGGCTACGGTTACTGGTCGGCGTCGGAGACCCCGGACCGGCGGCATCGTGGCTCCGCTTCAGCGCGCTTTGCATATTGTCGAAAACCCCTGCACTCGAAATCTTTTGCAGATTCCGCTCAGCCCCCCGGCTTACGCGTCACCCGTGCATTTTCAGTAACAGGGCGGACGATTCCGCGGAAATCACTTGTTGTTTCAGTTTGTAACGCGCTGCAACAAGAAATAAACTTTTATTATCAACGCTTTAGAAATCCAAGATAAATGGCCAGCCCGAGCAGCGCAAGCGCCCCGAAGGCGAAGCCGGACACCCAGGACAAGATCAGCGAGGCAGAGCTGTAGCCCGGCGGCGGCCCGGCGGGCGCGCTGGCGGCAGATTGGCGCTCGCGTGCAACCATGAGGTGCGCCATATGGCGGCGGATGGCGGCCGCCATCAACTCCCGGTCGGCGGTCTCCAGCAGGATCTCGCGCCGGTCCTGGCGGTGCTGCAGGAAACGGTAGCTGCGCGGATCGGGCTCCATCACCACGAAGGAGATGAGGTCGATCCACAGCTTTGGCGGTTCGCCGGGAACCAGCGCGAGGTCGAACAATTCCCGGGCCTCTGGCACGGAGTCGACCAGCGGCAACAGGTCGTCCTTGAGCAGTTGCAGGCGCAGCGACTTGGAGTCGCGCAGTTCGAGCGTTGCCTCAAAATGGGCCGCTTCGGCCCGCCGCGCCTCGCGCAGGGCGCCGGTCAGCCCGTCCCGTTCCGGTGTCGATGCGCCTCCCGCCAAGACCAGCGCTCCCATAATGCCCCATGCTGTGCCGCCGTGGGACAGACTTGCGCCACGTCCCACCCCGCGAGGCTTTGCGCTGCACGGGGCGTGCCAGTCAGGGCTTTTCCAGCGGCCTCATGAGAAGGCCACTCAGCGGCCGTTCCTTGCGCCCCTCGGTGCCGATCGGCATGTCCGGCGTGCGCTGCGTGGCGCTGCGGCTGCGGAACAGGCGGTCCCAGACGGACAGCAGGGCCGAGTAATTCGAATCCGTGTCGCGGCGGATGGCATGGTGGTGCACCCAGTGGATCGAGGGCGTCACGATAAGGAAGGACAGCGCGCGCTCGAACCGCGGTGGCAGGCGCAGGTTGGAGTGGTGGAACATCGCCGAAAGCGCCAGCAGCGTCTCGAACACCACCACACTCAGCAGCGGCACGCCAAGCAGCAGGATGACGCCCGCGCGCACCAGCGAAGACAACAGCACCTCGCCGAAATGGAAGCGCAGCGCGGAACTGGCGTCGAGGAACTCATCCAGGTGATGCACTTCGTGGAAGCGCCAGAGGAAGGGCCATTCATGGTTCGCCCGGTGCCACCAATAGATCCAGCAGTCGAGGATCAGGAGGTCGAGCAGCAGCCCCTGCCAGCCGCTCCACCACTCCGGCCGCCAGCCCAGCGCGTGGGAGGCCGTGAAGGCCGCAAGCGGCACCACCACCGCCCAGGACAGCACCGCATTCACACCCGCCAGCGACAGGTTGCGCGCCACGCGCCTGACACCGCCCACCACGCGCGCCATGGGGAACAGCCGTTCCGCCACCAGCAGCACGGCCAGCGTGCCAAGCACCACGGCGCCCTTGTAAGTCAGCAGGAAGGCCAGTTGATCCATCAGCGGTCCTTGAGTTT
>NZ_JBIICB010000375.1:0-3161 GCF_044239095.1 Aestuariivirga sp.
ATGCCGGTCACCCCCTGCTTGGCGATCAGGTCTATGGATCCGGGTTCCGGAGCTCCGCCATGAAGTTGTCCGCAGCCTCAAAAGCTGCGCTCAAGGCATTGAATCGGCAGGCACTTCACGCAGCGACTCTCGGCTTTGACCACCCGGTCTCCGGCAAGCCGATGCGCTTCGAAAGCCCCGCACCAGCGGATATCGTCACGCTGCTCGAGGCACTCCGCTTGAACGTCACGGAACAGTGACTATCTGTAACCGGTCTGGTGTCTTATTTTTTGCGTAATTCGGGCCTATAGGATTGGTCCAGACAGGAAAGGCTAGGAACGAGATGGCTAAGACCACTTCCCTCCCCGCGATCGCCTCCGGCGAAGCCGGGCTGCAGCGTTACCTGCAGGACATCCGCCAGTTCCCCATGCTCCAGCCTGACGAGGAATACATGCTCGCCAAGCGCTGGAAGGAGCATGGCGACGCGAAGGCAGCACAGAAGCTGATCACCAGCCATCTGCGGCTCGTGGCCAAGATCGCCATGGGCTACCGCGGATACGGCCTTCCGATCGGCGAGGTCATCTCCGAAGGCAACGTGGGCCTCATGCAGGCGGTCAAGAAATTCGAGCCGGACAAGGGCTTCCGTCTTGCCACATACGCCATGTGGTGGATCAAAGCCTCGATTCAAGAGTTCGTTTTGCGCTCTTGGTCGCTGGTCAAGATGGGAACCACGGCCAACCAGAAGAAGCTGTTCTTCAATCTCCGCAAGGTCAAGAGCCAGATCGAGGCACTTGAGGAAGGCGACCTCCGCCCAGACCAGGTGCAGTTCATTGCCAAGAAGCTCGGTGTGACCGAGGAGGATGTCGTGTCGATGAACCGCCGCCTCGGTGGCGATACCTCGCTCAACGCACATCTGCGGGATGACAGCGAGGGCGAATGGCAAGATTGGCTGGTGGATGAATCCGACAACCAGGAGGAAATGCTGGTGCAGTCGGAAGAGGCCTCCATGCGCCATGGCCTCCTGCGCGAGGCAATGGACAAGCTCACCGACCGGGAACGCCGCGTTTTCGAGGCGAGAAGGCTGCAAGACGATCCTGTGACGCTCGAGGATCTGAGCCAGGAATTCGGCGTGTCGCGTGAGCGCATCCGCCAGATCGAGGTGCGAGCCTTCGAGAAGGTGCAGAAGGCCGTGAAGAACGCCTCGCAGCGATTGCTGGCACCCAAGACGCTCCCCGCCCCGGTGGCATGACGCTGCTTGCACCAAATGACCGCCGGAGCTGATCCGGCGGTCCTCCCGGCCTACTGAAACAGACCTTTCTTTCGTGGCGTACCGAAGAAGATCTGGACAGCCCAGACCTTGCTCTCGCGCTGAATGACGCCGGTCGACACGAAATGGAAGCTGCGGTTCACCATCACCTTGCGGTGGACGCGGCTGTTGATCCACTGCTCGAGGATAGCGCGCACCTTGGCATCGTCGACCGGCGTGTCCTGCGTATCACGCGCGGCATTCTCGCCGAGTGAGGGATATTTGGTCACATCGCCCACGAGGGCCTGCATGCGGCCCTGGAAGCTCAATCCGCTCGAGGAACTATGGCCCATAAAGCCATTCACCATCATGTCGGCGGCATGGGCGCGCGCGGCATCGAGAAAGGTGTCATCGGGCGCCACGGGCTCCTTTCCCTCGCCCTCCCGGTAGGCACTGACAAGAGTGGCCAGCCTGGCTTCAAGGTCGGGCCGGAAGCGCGAGCCGCCGGGAGGTTTGGCATTGAGACCGCTGACAAAGTCGCGATAGCCCCCGGCATTGGCAGGACGCACGCCCGCCAGAAGGCACACAGCCATCACACACAAGCTGCGGCGCATCCCATCATGAGACATCAGTCAAAGACTCCGCTTACCAAGTTCATCGTTCATAGGTTGTATAAACTCCAATGCTGCAACCCTTAACCATCGGCTTTCATTCGTGGCTTACGCTGCGGTACTCATGCTCTGGAGACGTGACGCTTGCCGGTACAGTCAGTTTTGCGGATGAAAAGGCCCCTTTCGGGGCAAAGGCGCCCGTCCACATACTGGATCGGCGGCGGAGCCATGGCCGTGCTAACCGTGACGGCCACGCTGTTCTGGCCCGCACCAGCCATGCCCTTTGCGACAGCAGCAGTGCTTGCAGCTTCGGCACTGCTTCTCGGCTACCGCCTCGCTGAACGTCAGGCAGAGCGTTGCACGCATGATCCCATCACGGGCTTGCTTCCGCAGGAAGATGTCCGCACCGCTCTCGACCGGCACCTCGCATCCCCTCAGGCCGAGGCGCGAAAGGGAGCCCTCATCCAGTGCGAACTGACCGGAACCGCCGCCATTGCCGCCACTCATGGCCTGCACATGGAGGAAAAGCTCATCGAAGAGGCCATGGCGCGTCTTGCTGCCATGCTCCCGCCCGATGCGGCCGCCACCCGCGCGGGGCATAGCTCCTTCCTGATCTTCCTGCCCGGCATGAGCGATCCGATGGAGGTGGTTAACCTCGCCCGCGCCATCACGGCCAGTCTTGCCGGAGGAATTGGGCATGCAGGGCTGCAGCATGCCCTTTCCTGCAACAGCGGCATTGCTCTGGCGCCACAGGATGGATCAACCACGGAGGATCTGCTGCGCAGCGCCGAACTTGCTTTGGCCGCGGCGCGCGGGCAAGATGGCCCCGGCTACGGTTTCTTCGATCCACTGTCCGCTGCCGCCGCAACGCGCCGCCTTGACGTGCGGCGCGCTGTCCTCGCAGCCCAAGCCGCCCAATCCCTCCGGCTCGTCTACCAGCCAATTCACCATATGCGCTCGGGCGAACTGGCCGGCTTTGAAGCGCTCATGCGCCTGCATGACCCTGAATTGGGGAGCGTTCCCCCATCCGAGTTCATTCCGGCCGCCGAAGAGGCAGGTCTGATCAACGGCATCGGCAATTGGGCGCTGGATGAAGCCTGCCGTACGGCGGCACTCTGGCCGGCACATCTCGTCGTGGCCGTCAACCTTTCACCCGCGCAATTCTTGTCCGGCACGATCGTGCAGGCCGTTCGCCAGTCGCTGGAAAAGCACGGCCTTCCCGCCTACCGGCTGGAAGTGGAAATCACCGAGGGGACGCTGATGCAGGAAAGCGAACTCGTGCTCAGCCAGCTCCGCATCTTGCGGGAGATGGGCGTCGGCGTGGC
>NZ_JBIICB010000376.1:0-3152 GCF_044239095.1 Aestuariivirga sp.
CGCGGGCAGAAGCAACACCGCCTCATGTCCTTCGATCCCAAATCCCCGGTGACGCACCGTTCGGTCCTGACCGTTGCAGTGCCGATCATGCTCTCCAACATCTCGGAGCCGATGATCGGCGTCATCAACACCGCGGTGATCGTCTCGCCCGGCATCTACATGCTGGCCTGGTGGCTGCTCGAGGCGCGCTTCGGCAACCCCGGACTGTGGGCAGCCCTCTGCGTCTTCTTCGCCGCCCGCAGCCTCACCTTCGCCAGCCGCATGCCGGCGCTGGAGAAGCGGGCCTTCGGGTAAGCCGTTCTCTTCCCCTTCCCCACCGGCCGTCATCCCGGCTTCCGCCGGGATGACGGTAAGGTTGGGGCCCGGCGAGCCGGAATTTCCTATTCACAATGTCAATCAGCAGCAGGCAAGAGGCTGCTGACTAGCATTGTCTAGGAATAAAGTCAATTAGGAATTTTAACCCCGCTGATACCGCGCCATGGCCGAGCGCTCGATGGCTGCCGTCACCAGCTTGTCCAGTCCCAGCGTATCGCGCAGCATGGCGAGGAAGCGGAGTTCTTCCTTGCCCACCGCCAGGTCGGACGCCGCGACTTCAACCGCCAGCGCATAGGCCGTCTCCCGCAGCTTCGGGGAAAGCGCCTGCTTCACGAGACCCAGTATGGCGTTGAGGCCCTCCGGCTCCTGCAGGATTTCGCCTGCCTCCTGCGCCACCATCATCAGCCGGTGCTCGTCGAACTCGCGGAAGATAGGGAGGCTCTGCACCAGCTGGCGGATCTCGGCCAGCTCGATCGCGTTGATCTTGCCTTCGACACCCGACATGGTGACCATGGTGTAGATGAGCGCCTGTTCAGTGCTGATCGTGCCGGACATCGTCAAAACCCTCCCTTAAGCCGTGGGTGTTAGAGCGGCGAAGCTCTGACCATGTCAAGGGCATCGACCAGCCCCACGCGCGAGACTGTAACGCCCGCCGGAAAGGCGGTGGTGAAGCGCGTTGCAAGGCGCGGATCGAGGATCACGAAATGCCCCTTGTCGCCCGCACGGCGGATCAGCCTGCCGAAGGCCTGGCGGATCCTGAGGCGCACCACCATGTCGGTGTAGGAATTTCCGCCGAAGGCCTCCCGCCGCGCCCGCTCGAGGATCGTGGGCGTTGCCCATGGCACACGGTCGAGCACGATCAGGCGCAGCGAATCGCCCGGCACGTCCACCCCATCGCGCACCGCGTCGGTTCCCAGCAGGCAGGCATCGCGCTCGGCGCGAAACATGTCGACGAGCGTGCCGGTATCCATCGGGTCCACGTGCTGGGCATAGAGCGGCAGGCCCGCCTCGGCGAGCGGGCTCACCAGCCGCCTGTGCACCGCGCGAAGCCGTGAGATGGCGGTGAACAGCCCGAGCCCTCCGCCGCGCGTGGCGAGGAAGAGCTCGCGGTAGGCAGCTGCAACCTGGTCCATGTCCTCACGGTTGACGTCGGTCACCACGATCACGCGGCTGGCTTGCGCATAGTCGAAGGGCGAGTCCCAGCCCTCGCGCCGCACGGGATAGGGCAGGTGGACGGCCCCGGTTCGCATCTCGGCATTGGCCCAATCGTCCGGCACGTCGGGCGGGCGGTCCTTCAGCGTGGCCGATGTGATGACGATGCCGTCGGCCTGCCTTAGCACCGCAAGCGCCATCGGCTCCGTCGGGTCCAGCCAGTGTGAGTGCAACCCCACGTCATGCTCGCGCCCGGCGGACTGCGCGATGTCGAACCATTCGACGAAAAGCGGGTTCCGCGTCTCGATCAGCCGCCGCAGCATGTCGATCCAGGAACCCACCATCAGGTCCCCGCGCCGCCGCAGTGAGCGCGAGATGGCCTCGATCCGTCCCCGGTCATGGGTCGACAGGTCCTCGGCCTCCGCGTCGAGCTTCTTCGCCAGTGCGGTGGCGAGCGCTGACATTGGCGCCTTCAGCTCGATGAGCGCGCCGCTCAGGTCTGCGGCCGCCTGGCCTAAGCCTTCAGCCAGCGGCAGGCAGTCGGTTTCGAGCGAGTAGCCGGTGCCGTTCTGTTCTGCCCGCGCCAGCACCTGGTTCCGCACGAGGGTGAGGAAGTGCTCCGCCGGCCCCTCCGGCTGGCCCGCCTGCACGCGGCGCGTCCAGCCTGGCCCCGGCAGCGCCAGCGCGGCGCGCAGCACCTGTTGCAGAAGCCGCTCGCCCTGTTCGTCCTCTCCCAGCAGGTCGCCGATGCGGTCGGCAAGTCCGCGGCCCCGGCGGCGCTCGGCTTCGGGTCCCCTGATCCAGCGCCGGAGTTCGGCGGTCTCGAGCGCCGTCAGATGGCCGGAAAAGGCCGAGTCAGCCGCATCGAACAGGTGGTGCCCCTCGTCGAAGACGATGCGGCGGATGCCGCCGGGGGCTGCCTCCTCTTCCTCCGTCCGCGCCACGCCCAGCGCATGGTCGACGGCCGCCTGGTGCAGCACCAGCGCATGGTTGGCGATGACGATCGAGGCGTTGCGCCCGGCGCGCACCGAGCGCTCGATGAAGCAGCGCCGGTAATGCGGGCAGGCCGAATAGATGCACTCGCCGCGCCGGTCGGTCAGTCCGAGCGATTGCGCCGAGAGGCCGCGGGAGTCCCCGTCGAGGGAGATGTCGTTGAACAGCGAAAGGATCCAGGAGGGGAAGTCGCCGCCCACCATGTCGCCATCGCGGGTGAAGCGGGCCCAGCGCGAGATCAGCGCGGCCAGCAACGCCGTGCGCGGGTTGGCGGCGGTGAGCCGCCCGAACACCTCCTGCATGTTGAGGAGGCAGACGTAATTCTCCCGGCCCTTGCGGATGACGATCCTGCCCTGGCGCTCCTCAGGGTTGTCGATGAGGCGTGCTGATTCCTGGTCGAGCTGGCGCTGCAGGTTCTTGGTATAGGTCGAGACCCAGACGGGCGCGTTGTTCTTCCGGGCCCAGAGATAGGCCGGCGCCAGATAGCCCAGCGTCTTGCCGAGCCCGGTTCCCGCCTCGGCGATGAGGATGTTGTTGATCTCCCTGGACTGGCGCGGCTGGAAGGCGAAGGTCGCCGCACCCGCATAGGCCGACTGCGTCGGCCGCCGTTCAGACTGAGGGCCCAATATGTCACGAAGGTAGCGCTGCGCCTCCTCGGGGCTCACGGGATCCTGCCGGCCCGGCGGCCGGCC
>NZ_JBIICB010000109.1:0-12618 GCF_044239095.1 Aestuariivirga sp.
TCGGCGCGGTTGGCCACATCGGGCAGCTTGCGGGGTATGATGCCATCGCGCGGCACTTCGGGTGAGCTGACATGGCCTTTCTCCGCTCGCCCTTCGCCGCCGACCCGCCCCCGACCTTGCGGGATGGGCACGCGGTGATGCGCGTGCCGGACATGACAGATTACGAGCAGTGGGCCGGTTTGCGCGCCCGAAGCCGCGATTTCCTCACCCCCTGGGAGCCGGTCTGGCCCGCCAACGACCTGACGCGCACCGCCTTCCGCAGCCGCATCCGCCAATACTGGCGCGACATCGACGAGGACGCTGCCTACCCCTATTTCATCTTTGACGCGCAAGGCGAGGTGCTGGTCGGCGCGCTGACGCTCTCCAACGTGCGCCGCGGCGTGGCGCAGACCGGAACGCTGGGCTACTGGATCGGCCTTCCCCATGCACGGCGGGGCTACATGACATCGGCCGTGCGGCTGGCGGTGGATTTCGCTTTCCGCCACCTGGGACTACACAGGGTTGAAGCGAGCTGTCTTCCGCATAACCGCGCCTCGATCGATCTCCTGCGGAAATGCGGTTTCGAGCACGAAGGCCTGGCGCGGGGCTATCTCAAGATTGCCGGCGAATGGCGCGATCATCTTCTGTTTGCAAGGCTTTCCGACTGACGCTGTGGTAGGCATCGTGTATCATTCCTTGCCAAGGGATGGCGTGGGGGCTTAGTTGGCCGGATGATTTTCGCGACTGACAGGGCAGGGGGAGCTCTCGTCCGGTGCCTGCTGCTGGCGGTGCTGCTGTTGTTCGCGGCGCTTCTCCTGCCGCGCGCCGGGCAGGCGGTCGAGTTCGTCGATCTCGCCACCCTCGGCCAGCAGCGCGATCTTGGTCCCGTCCTCGGCACCGCCGATACCGACCAGCGCAGACTTGAGGTCGAACTCCCGGGCGCCACGTCCGCTGCGCGCCGCACGGTCATGCTGACGGCCCAGGGACCGGGGCCCCGCTTCAACTGGCTGGTTGCCGCCATCTCCAACAGCGCCGATGGCGCGCGCGAGGCGGTGATCACGATTCCCCACCAGCGCTTCCCGGGCTCGGGCTTCAGGCCGATGAAGCCCGCGGGGCCGCGGCTGCTCAGCGCCATGGTCTCGGGCGATGCGCAGATCGACCTGATCGAGCAACCCGGCGAGACCGCCTATGCCGTGAGCCTGCCCGCGGGCGGCAGCGCGGCGATCGCCTTCGAATTGGTCAGCCCCGGCCCGGCGCCGGTGACGATCTGGCAGCGCGGCGCTTTCGACTCCCGCAAGGATTATCTGTCCTTCTTCCGCGGCGCGCTTCTCGGCGTCTCCTTGCTGATGGCCGCGGCGCTCCTCGCGCTCTATGGCTTCCGGGCGCGCGCCCTGTTTCCGGTGGCGGGCGGTTTCGCCATCGCCGCCACGGCCTTCATGATGCTGGAGGCTGGACACCTGCCGGAACTCCTGTCGAGCCTTGCCATTCCTGGCTACAACCAGCAGGTCTTGCGCGCCTTCGTCGAGGGGCTGATGGCGGCCTTCCTGCTGCTGTTGCTGGGCTCACTCTCCGAACTGCAGCGGATATCACGCGTGGCGGGCACGCTGCTGATGTCGCTGGGAGGCCTCGCATTCGCCCTGCCGATCTACGGCTTCGCCGATCCGATGACGGCGGCGAGCATGGCGCGCGGCCTGTTTGCGGCAACGGCCGTGCTGGGCTTCCTGCTCATTGTCATTCTGTGGCGCAAGGGCGAGGTGAAGGCCGAGACGGCGCTCACCTCCTGGGGCGCGATCCTGATCTGGACGATCCTGGCGGTTGGCGCTGCCCTTGCGGTTAATCCGGATACCATGATGTCGGGGCTGCTGCAGGCGGGGCTCTGCGCGGTTCTTGTGGTGATCGGCTTCGCGCTCGCCCATCATGCCTTTGCCCAGGGCTTTCTCTCGCGCCACTTCTTCCGTGAGGCGGGCCGCCATCAACTCGCCATGGCGGGAGCACGCGCCTATGTGTGGGACTGGCAGCCCGGCGAGGGCGAGCTCTACGTGAGCCCCGAAATCAGCCGGGCGCTTGGCCAGCCTGCCGCCGGTTTCGAGAGTGCGGCAAGCGAGGCCATCCTGGAGATCATGCATCCAAGCGACCGGTCGGCCTATCTCGCCGCCGTCGAGCAATCGGCTTCCGGCGGGCGCACACCTGTCGAGCGCCAGTTCCGGCTGAGCCATGGCGAGGGCGGTTACCGCTGGTTCGAGCTCCGGGCCCGCGCGATCGTCGGCAATGGTCCGCGCGCGCAGCGCTGCATCGGTACGCTGGTGGACGTGACAGATGCCAAGCTGTCCGAGGAGCGCCTGCTGCAGGATGCCGTCTACGACGTGGTGACGGGGCTGCCCAACCGCGCACTGTTCATCGACCGTCTGGAGCGTGTCATCGCCTCGTGGAAGCCGGAGCAGGCTGGCGGGCTCTTCGTCCTGCTGGTCGATCTCGATCGTTTCAAGATCATGAACGAGGCGCTGGGCCACGAGGTGGGCGATGCGATGCTCTCGGTGGTGGGCCGCAGGATCAAGTCGGAAACCGGCATTGCCGACTCGATCGCACGGCTGCCGGGTGACAAGTTCGCCGTGCTGTTCCACGAAATCCCGGGCAGGCGCGATGTCGTGAGCTTCGCCGACGTGCTGACCAAGGCCGTGGCCCGCCCGATCAAGATCGACGACGAGGACTTCGTGCTCACCGCCACGATCGGCATCGCGCGCTACAGCGGTGAAGATGTCTCGGCCGAGATGCTGCTGAAGAATGCCTCCATCGCGCTGTATGAGGCGCGGCGCAAGGGCAGTACGCCGGTCGAGCTCTTCAATCCGTCCATGGTGGATGAGCGCGCCGAGCTGGTGATCCTCGAGGCTGAACTCCGCCGCGCCGTGGAGCGGGGCGAGTTCGAGGTCCATTACCAGCCGATTGCCCGGCTTGCCGACATGCAGCTTGCCGGGTTTGAGGCGCTGGTGCGCTGGCGCCACCCCAGCATGGGGCTTCTGGCACCGGAGAGTTTCATCGCGCTCGCCGAGGAAACCGGCATGATCCGCGACATCGGCCGGATCGTGCTGAACGAGGCGGGCCGCCAGCTCGGCATCTGGCAACGCTCCTACCGCGCATCCGAACCCGCCTTCTTGGCCGTCAACCTCTCCTCCTCGCAGCTGATCGAGCCCGGGCTGCTCGAAGACGTGAAGCAGATCATCAACCGCGAGGGGCTGCTGCGCGGCAGCTTCAAGATCGAGGTGACGGAATCCCTGGTGATGCAGTATCCCGAGCGCGCGATGCAGATCCTGGAGCGGCTGCGGGAACTCGGCGTCGGCCTCTCCTGTGACGATTTCGGTACCGGTTATTCATCCCTCTCCAGCCTCCGGAAGCTGCCCTTTGACACGCTGAAGGTGGACCGCAGTTTCATCGCCCATGAGGGCAAGGAGCAGCGCGCCGAGATCATCCTCAGCTCCATTATCGCGATGGGCCGTGATCTGGGCCTTGCTGTGGTCGCCGAAGGCATCGAGAGCCAGGAACAGGTGAACCGCCTGGGTGAGCTGGGCTGCGACTACGGCCAGGGCTTTTTCATCGGCAAGCCCATCACCGCGCGGCAGGTGAACGATTCGCTGGCAGGCCTTCCCTATGCCTTCTCCTCGGAGCGCACCGCCATCTCCTGGCTCTGGGAACGCAGCCAGAAGGACCCGCCACCCGAGCCCCGGCGGCGGTCAATGACCGGGCGCGATGTCGCGGCAGCACCCGAGGGCCAGCTTCCGCCGGACGGCAAGCCGCCGCGCGAGGCTGATTCGCCTGCACCCGAGCCTCCCCGGCGGACGTCCCTGAATGATACCGGAGAGCCCCCGGCGCCAGAGGCTGAACCATTGCCGCATGACGATATTGCCGGGCCGGCGCCGGAGGCTGCCGAAGGGCCGGGCGAAGCTCCAGCGCCTGCGGAGGCTGAGCGCGATGATTATCCGCCGCCACCTCCCGCGCCGCGCCGCCGCAAGGGCCAGCGCCGCCCGCCGGTGCTGGGTTTCGAGGAATAACAGAACATCCCTCGGGGCCAGTCGCGCCCGTTGCGTCATTGGGCACGGCCGCCAGACGCCTTATGCGTGGCCCAGGTCGCTCGAGAGCATGGCCGGATCGATGCCCAGCGTCTTCAATGCCGCTGCGTAGCGCGCATCAAGATCCAGGACGAAGAGCAGCTCCTCGTCGGCCTGGCAGGTGAGCCAGCCATTGTGCTGGATCTCGTTCTCGAGCTGGCCCGGCGCCCAGCCGGCATAGCCCAGCGCCAGCACGGCGCGCTCGGGCCCCTTGCCGCTGGCCATGGCCCGCAGGATGTCCACGGTGGCGGTAAGGGCGATGTTCCCGGCCACCGGCAGGCTCGAGTCGGCGGTGAAATAGTCGGCCGTGTGCAGCACGAAGCCGCGCCCCTGTTCCACCGGGCCACCGAACAGCACCGGCTGCGCCATCAGTTCCGCTGGCGGCTCCACCGTGGCCTCATCGCCGGTAATGTCGAGCTGCGCGAAGAGGTCGCCGAAGCTCATCATCGGGGTGGTCTTGTTGATGATGAGCCCCATCGCCCCCTGCTCGGAATGAGCACAGAGGTAAATGACGCTCCGGTCGAAGCGCGGGTCGCTCATGCCAGGCATGGCGATCAGCAGCTGCCCATCGAGATAAGGGCTCTTGGTCATGCCATTTTCCTTCGCGTGGCGCCCGCCCGGTGACGGCAAGGGTTGGCGGCGGGCCCGCTTTCTTCCATATAGGAGCCATGTGGTTCCGATCAATCATCGCGGGCGTGGCTTGTTCCCTTCTTGCAACGGGTGCGCTGGCGGAGGAAAAACCCTACCGCGTGTCGCTCATCGGCGATGCCTTCGACGGGCGGTCCTGGCGAACGGGCGTGCTCATCGAGCTTGCGCCCGGCTGGAAGACCTACTGGCGCATGCCGGGCGAGGCGGGCATTCCGCCTGAATTCACCTGGACGACCTCGGCCCCGGCCGGCATCCGCGTCGCCTTCCCGGTGCCGGCCCGCCACGCCGACCAGAGCGGCGAGACGGTGGGCTATGAGACCGAGGCGCTGTTTCCCGTCACGGTGACGCCGGACGCAGGAACCGCTCTCGACGTGTCGCTCGATCTGTTCTTTGCCGTGTGCAAGGACATCTGCATTCCCGCCTCCGCTCAGGCCGCGATCGCGCTGGGCCCGGTGATGCGTGATCCCCTCGGCAGCCAGCGCGTGGAACAGGCGTCTTCTGCTGTTCCAACACCGGGGACGGCGGTTGCCGCGGCCAGCGTGGTGCTGGAGGCCGGCCGCCCCGTGCTGCGGCTGGAGCTCAGGGAAAGGCCGGAGGACATTTTCGTGGAAACGTCCAGTGCTGCCTATTTCCGCGCCCCCGTATTCTCCGCCGGCGGGCGCGAGGCACGGCTCGCCATCGACAATCTGAAGGACCCGGCAAAGCTCGCGGGCAGCACCCTGCTGCTCACCTACCGCCTCAATGGCGTGGGGCTTGAACAGGCCGTGACCCTCCCCTAATCCTCCTCCCATCACAGCAAGCAAAGGACTCTTCCATGACCATCAAGCCCGGCGACAGGCTGCCCGCCATCGACTTCACCGTCACCACCGCTGAGGGGCCCCAGAAGATGTCCACCGACGTCCTCTTCTCCGGCCGCAAGGTGGTGCTGTTCGGGCTGCCCGGCGCCTTCACGCCGACCTGCAACATGAACCATCTGCCAAGCTTCCTGCTCGCCCATGACGACATCAAGGCACAAGGCGTCGACACCATCGCCTGCACCGCGGTGAACGACATCCACGTGATGAAAGCCTGGGGCAAGGCCACCGAGTCCGATGGCAAGATCCTGATGCTGGCGGATGGCAATGGCGAATTCGCGAAGGCCACGGGGCTCGAGTTCGACCTCACGGTCGCCGGCATGGGCCACCGCTCCAAGCGCTATTCGATGATCGTCGAGAACGGCGTGGTGAAGACGCTGAACATCGAAACCGAAAAGGGCGTGAATGTCTCTGGCGCCGAGACGATCATGCAGCAGCTGACGGGGAAGGCGTAGGCTCCCTCGTCTCTTTTTTCTGGCGTCATCCCGGCGAAGGCCGGGATCCAGCTTCCTTCTTTCCGCACGTGCTGAACCAAAGCTGGATCCCGGCCTTCGCCGGGATGACGGTATATTAGGGTGAGGTGGAGCATAGGCTACCGTCGCTTGAACGGCGCCATGCCCTCGCGCGCCAGCTCGTCGGCGCGTTCGTTGCCGTCGTGGCCGGCGTGGCCCTTCACCCAGTGCCACGATACCTGATGCGTTTTCAATGCCGCATCAAGGCGCTGCCAGAGCTCGGCGTTCTTCACGGGCTTCTTGTCAGCGGTCTTCCAGCCGTTCTTCTTCCAGCCGTGAATCCACTTGGTGATGCCGTCCTTCACATAGTTGGAATCGACATGCATCTCGACGGTGCAGGGGCGCTTCAGCGTTTCGAGCGCGGTGATGGCGGCCATCAGCTCCATGCGGTTGTTGGTGGTGTCGGCCTCGCCGCCGGAGAGTTCCTTGCGGCTCCCGTTGTAATCGAGGATGACGCCCCAGCCGCCGGGGCCCGGATTGCCGGAGCAAGCTCCGTCCGTATGCGCGATCACCTTGTTCGCGGTCATGCCGAGGGCTGAACCTCGCGCAGTTCGCGCGGCAACTTGAAGGAGACATTCTCCTCGCGCAGTGTCACCGTCTCCACCGTCACGTCATAATGCGCGCGGAAGGCATCGATGATCTCGTTGACAAGAAGCTCTGGTGCCGAGGCCCCCGCCGTGATGCCGATGGTGGAGAGGCCGTGGAGCGTTGTCCAGTCAAGCTCGCTCGCCCGCTGCACCAGCATGGAGCGCGGCGTGCCGTGGCGCTCACCCACCTCGACGAGGCGGCGCGAGTTGGATGAATTCGGTGCGCCAACCACCAGCAAGAGCTCGACGCGGCCCGCGATCTCCTTCACCGCCTCCTGGCGGTTCGTTGTGGCGTAACAGATGTCTTCCTTATAGGGGCCCTTGATGGCGGGGAAGCGCTTCTGCAGCGCCGCGATCACGTCCTTGGTGTCATCGACCGACAGCGTGGTCTGGGTGACATAGGCGAGCTTCTGCGGGTCCTTCACGGCCAGCGCCTCGGCATCCGCCACCGTCTCGATCAGGCGCACCGCACCGTCGGGAAGCTGGCCCATGGTGCCGATCACCTCCGGATGGCCCTTGTGGCCGATCAGGATGATCTCGAAGCCTTCCGTATAGTGGCGCTGTGCCTCCATGTGCACCTTCGTCACCAGCGGGCAGGTGGCATCAAGCTGGAACATGTGGCGGGCGGTGGCCGCCGCCGGCACGGATTTCGGCACGCCATGGGCGGAGAACACCACGGGCCGGTCGCCGTCCGGAATGTCGTCGAGCTCTTCCACGAAGATGGCGCCCTTGGCCTTCAGGTCATCGACCACGAACTTGTTGTGCACGATCTCGTGGCGCACATAGACCGGGGCGCCGTAGAGGGCCAGTGCCCGTTCCACGATGTCGATGGCCCGCACCACGCCCGCGCAGAAGCCACGGGGGGCGGCCAGAAGGATGGTGAGTGGCGGCTTCGTCGTCATGGCGCAAGAAATGCGGGGCCTGCTTGCGGATGTCAACAGCCGAGCACGGATTGCATGTCAGTCGCGCTTGACTTGTATCGCGAACGGCATAGTTTGAGCCCCGTTCAGCACAGCGCCCTGTGCGGAAGAGACCGGTTCACCCCGGCGCCGAAGGAGCAACCGCCCCGGAAACTCTCAGGCAAAAGGACCGGCAGGGCGTAAGTCCGAACTCTGGAGAGCAGCGGATCCAAGACAGGGGTCCGCTCACCGAAGGAGCAAAGCATCCGGTGTCGGAGTGACCGGATGTGAAATCTCTCAGGTCTCGTACAGAGGGGGCAGATCCGGTTTCGCCGGGTCTGGCCCAGCTTTGTCCGGAGACCTGAATGAGCGATGACGCTTCCAAACGAACATCCCTCTATGATGAGCATGTAAAGCTTGGCGCCCGCATGGTGCCCTTCGCGGGCTATGACATGCCAGTGCAATATCCCACCGGCATCATCGCCGAGCACAACTGGACGCGTGAGAACGCCGGTCTCTTCGACGTTTCCCACATGGGCCAGTGTGTGATCGCGGGCGAGAGCTTCGAGGCCGTGGCCAAGGCCATGGAAAAGCTGGTGCCCGCCGACATTCTGGGCCTCAAGCCCCGCCAGCAGCGCTATTCGCAGCTCCTCTCGGAGGAGGGCGGCACGCTGGACGATTTGATGATCACCCGGCATGACGAGGACGGCTTCCTCTATGTGGTGGTCAATGCCGGCCGCAAGGACCACGACTATGACTGGTTCGAGCAGCACCTGCCGCGCCGGGTGAGCCTGAAGCGGCTGGATGGTCTCTCCCTCATGGCACTGCAGGGCCCCAAGGCCGAGGCGGTGCTGGCCAAGCATGCCCCGCTGGTGCGGAACCTGCCCTTCATGCAGTCGGCGGACCTCGAGATCAACGGCATCCGTGCCCAGGTCTCCCGCTCCGGCTATACGGGCGAGGATGGCTTCGAGATCTCGGTCGCCAACGCCGAGGCCGCGAAGCTGTGGAACCTGCTGCTCTCCGACCCGCTGGTGAAGCCGGTTGGGCTGGGGGCGCGCGATTCGCTCCGCCTCGAAGGGGGCCTCTGCCTCTATGGCCATGAGCTGGACGAGACGATCTCGCCCGTCGAGGCCGATCTCGTCTGGTCGATCCAGAAACGCCGACGCACCGAGGGTGGCTTCATCGGCGCTTCCCGCGTGCAGAAGGAGCTGGCCGAGGGTGTCACCCGCAAGCGCGTCGGCATCAGGCCCGAGGGCCGGGCCCCGGCGCGTGACGGCACGGTGATCACCGATGCGTCAGGCCGCGAAATCGGCAAGGTCACCTCCGGCGGCTTCGGGCCCAGCGTGGGCGGGCCCATCGCCATGGGCTACGTCGAGACGCCGTCCGCCGTGCCCGGAACGAAAATCAATCTCATCGTGCGCGGCTCGTCCCTGCCGGCCGAGATCATCAAGCTTCCTTTCATTCCCAACCGTTTCAAGCGCTAGGAGACACGTATGACCGTCAAGTACAGCAAGGACCATGAGTGGGTGACCGTCGAGAACGGCATCGCCACCATCGGCATCACCAACCACGCCCAGGAGCAGCTGGGCGATGTGGTCTTTATCGAGCTGCCCGCCATCGGCAAAAACATCGCCGCGCATGACCAGGCCGCCGTCGTCGAAAGCGTGAAGGCCGCAAGCGAAGTCTATGTGCCGGTCTCGGGCGAGGTGGTCGAGGTCAACAAGGAGCTCGAAGGAGACCCCGCAATGGTGAACCGCGATGCCGAGGGCGGCGCGTGGTTCATGAAGGTGAAGCTGTCCAACCCGTCGGAGCTCGACGGGCTGATGGACAAGGCCGCCTATGACAGCTTCGTGAACGGTTGAGGTCTCACATCATGGCAAGCCGTTCCACCTTCGCCGAGCTCGAGCCCGGCGCCAATTTCGTCGCCCGCCACATCGGGCCGGACGAAACAGACACCGCCGAGATTCTGCGAAGCCTCGGCGCCAAGTCCCTTGATGACTTCATCTCCCGCGTGGTGCCGGACACGATCCGCACCAAGCGCCCGCTGGAGATGAAGAAGGCCATGCCGGAGCGCACGGCCCTCTCATACTTGCGCAAGATGGCGGACCGTAACGACGTCTTCGTCTCCATGATCGGCATGGGTTACTATGGCACCGTCACGCCGAAGGTGATCCTGCGCAACGTGCTGGAGAATCCGGGCTGGTACACGGCTTACACGCCCTACCAGGCGGAGGTGAGCCAGGGCCGCCTCGAGGCGCTCTTGAACTTCCAGCAGATGATCATCGACATGACGGGCCTCGAGATCGCCAATGCCTCGCTCCTCGATGAGAGCACGGCGGCAGCCGAAGCCATGTCCATGGCCAAGCGTGTGGTGAAGACGTCCGCCAACTGCTTCTTCGTCGACCGTGACACGCACCCGCAGACCATCGGCGTGATCGAGACACGCGCTCGCGCCTTCGGCTATGACGTCGTGATCGGCGATCCGGCGAAGGACCTGAAGCCGGAAACGGTGTTCGCTGCGCTCCTCTCCTATCCCGGTTCCTCGGGCGAGGTGCGCGATTATCGCGGTGTCATCGCCAAGCTTCATGGTGCCGGCGCGCTCGCCATCATGGCCACCGACCTTCTGGCGCTGGCGCTGCTGACGCCACCGGGAGAGCTGGGGGCGGATATCGCCATCGGCTCCGCCCAGCGCTTCGGCGTGCCGATGGGCTATGGCGGCCCGCATGCCGCCTTCTTTGCCACCAAGGATGAATACAAGCGCGCCATGCCGGGCCGCGTCATCGGCGTCTCTGTTGATTCGGAGGGCCACCGCGCGCTGCGCATGGCGCTGCAGACGCGCGAACAGCACATCCGCCGCGAGAAGGCGACAAGCAACATCTGCACGGCACAGGTGCTGCTGGCGGTGATCGCCGGCATGTTCGCGGTCTACAACGGCCCCAAGGGCATCGCCAAGATGGCCGAGCGTACGCACCGCCTGGCTGAGATCTTCGCCGCCGCAGTGAAGGGCTTCGGCTTTGAGGTGCAGACGAAGAGCTTCTTCGACACGGTGACGATCCATGCGCCGGGCCGCGCTCACGCGTTGTGGGCGAGGGCCAAGGAACAGCGCATCAATCTGCGCTTCGTCGATGCCGATCACTTAGGCGTTTCCTTCGACCAGTCGGTGAGGCGGCAGGAGCTCGAGCGGCTGCTCAGCGTCTTCCGTACCGACGCGCTGGAGCGGATCTCGATTGACGCCGTCGACAAGGGCCTGACGGAAGTAATCCCGGAGCCCCTGCGCCGCACGTCGAGCTATCTCACCCATCCGGTGTTCTCGATGTATCACTCGGAAACCGAGATGCTGCGCTACCTGCGGCACTTGCAGGTGAAGGACGTGGCGCTTGATCAGGCGATGATCCCGCTTGGCTCCTGCACCATGAAGCTCAACGCCACGACGGAGATGATCCCCGTCACCTGGCGCTCCTTCTCGATGCTCCATCCCTTCGCCCCCCTTGAGCAGGCGCAGGGCTATATGCAGCTCTTCGAGGAACTGGAAGAGATGCTGGCGGAGATTACCGGCTTCGACGCCGTGTCGCTGCAGCCCAATGCGGGAAGCCAGGGCGAATATGCGGGCCTTCTCGCCATTCGCGGCTACCATGAATCGCGTGGCGACGCGCATCGTGATGTCTGCCTCATCCCCGTCTCGGCGCATGGCACCAACCCGGCCTCCGCCGTCATGGCGGGCATGCGGGTGGTGGTCGTCGCCTGTGACGAGCACGGCAATGTGGATGTCGCCGACCTCAAGAAGAAGGCCGCCGAACATGCGGCCAATCTCGCAGCCCTCATGATCACCTATCCCTCGACGCATGGCGTGTTCGAGGTGGCGGTGAAGGAGATCTGCGAGGCCGTGCACGCCCATGGCGGGCAGGTCTATCTCGACGGCGCCAACCTCAATGCGCAGGTGGGTCTCGTCAGGCCAGCGGAACTGGGCGCGGATGTCTGCCACATGAACCTGCACAAGACCTTCTGCATCCCGCATGGCGGCGGCGGCCCCGGCATGGGTCCGATCGGCGTGAAGGCGCACCTGGCACCTTTCCTGCCGGGCCACAATGTGGTGACGGGTGTGAACCCCGCGGCGGGCCGCAACCAGTCTAGCGGAGCTGTCTCGGCCGCCCCCTGGGGCTCTGCCTCGATCCTTCCCATCTCCTGGACTTACATCGCCATGATGGGCGGAGAAGGGCTCACGCGGGCCACCATGATGGCGATCCTCAACGCCAATTACATGGCCAAGCGCCTCGATCCGCATTTCCCGGTGCTCTACAGGGGCCCCGGCGGCTTTGTGGCGCATGAGTGCATCATCGACCTGCGCTGGCTCAAGGAGCGGACTGGCTTGAGTGTGGAGGACGTCGCCAAGCGCCTCGTCGACTATGGCTTCCACGCGCCCACCATGTCCTTCCCCGTGCCGGATACGCTGATGATCGAACCCACAGAGTCCGAGTCCAAGCGCGAGCTTGACCGGTTCTGCGACGCCATGATCGAGATCGCGAAGGAGATCGCCGAGGTGGAGGAGGGCAAGGCCGACAGGCTCGACAATGTGCTGAAGAACGCGCCCCACACCCACCGCCTGCTGCTTGGCGACTGGAAGCACCCCTATTCCAAGGAGAAGGCCTTCTTCCCCTTGAAGGGCCACCCGAACGACAAGTACTGGCCGCCCGTGGGCCGCGTGGACAACGTCTTCGGCGACCGCAACCTGGTGTGCACCTGCCCGCCCATGGCGAATTACATGGAGGCGGCGGAATAGGGGTCTTTGATGATTGTCCCCTTCTCCCGTCGCAACGCGATGGGAGAAGGTCCCCGAAGGGGGGATGAGGGCCTCTGTCCACCTGTCGTGCCAGTTGAAAGAGCCCTCATCCGGCCTGTCGGCCACCTTCTCCCATTGCTTCGCAACGGGAGAAGGGAACGGGGCAGGCAGCTCGCTCGATTCCATGAATTCCCTTCTCCCGTCGCAACGCGATGGGAGAAGGTCCCCGAAGGGGGGATGAGGGCCTCTGTCCGCGAGCCAT
>NZ_JBIICB010000377.1:0-3141 GCF_044239095.1 Aestuariivirga sp.
AGCGGGAAACCCACCTCAAAACAAGTTCTCCCTTGAGAACCGTGGAAGACGACCACGTTGATAGGCCAGGTGTGGAAACGCAGCAATGCGCGTAGCTTACTGGTACTAATCGTTCGATCGGCTTGATCGCTCTCATTATCAATGTCCATCAAGGACATCAGATCCAAAAAAGACAGCGCACTTGGGGCTTGCCCCATTCGCGCCAAGCAAAAACATATGTGCTCGAAACAACCCTCTGTTCTTCGCCGGCCTGGTGGCTCTGGCGGGGCGTCCATACCCGATCCCATCTCGAACTCGGCCGTAAATCGCCCCAGCGCCAATGGTACTTCGTCCTAAGACGCGGAAGAGTAGGTCGCCGCCAGGCCTGCAAAGAACAGAAATCATACCCTTCAGCCACAATCAACAATCACTCAAAACCCCCGCTCAGACAGAAATGTCAGAACGGGGGTTTTTACGTGTGTTTGGGGGTCCTTACGTCTTCTCCTGTCCCTTCAGCGGGAGAGAACGAATGGCGGCTGCTATGCGCCATGGCATTTTTTGTATTTCTTTCCGGATCCACACGGGCACGGTTCATTGCGCCCTACCTTCTTGAGCATCGTGGCGGCCGGAAGTTCTTGAGCCTCAGTGCTTCGGCCATACTGGTACAACAAGGGCACGAAGGCCGTGATCAGCTCGGGCGCAAGTGCAGCTGCGGACTCCCGTGTCTTTTCCGGCAGATTGCTGGCGTCATGTGCAATCCCATGAAGGTTGATCATGGTTCCAACGGCGTAACGCACTTGCTCGTCGCCATACTCATAGGCAGACAGCCAAAACGGATGCGCCAGATGCATGCCGCAAGAGAAACCCTCGATCCAGCTCTCCCAGATGACGTCACCCGTGATCTCATCAATCTCGAATTGCGGATGGTCTTCGCGATTCCCGTCCAATGAGGAGATGATCCAGCCTTGATAGTCGAGAATGAGCCCGGCAACGCGGTCTGCTTCGGCGTCGTCCTGAAAGGCAGGCGTGCTTGCGGGGTCGCCCTTGGGACTCCAGATGTGGCTCATCCATGTTTCGGTGGGGATCTGAACCGGGCATATGGCCAAGGCGGTGAGGAAGCCGCTCAGCTCATCAAAGAGCATGACGTCGTTACCGGCGTCCAGCTGCTTCAGGAGAAATTCTTCCAGTTCGAGATTGCCGGTATCATCCATGGGCGCCTCCAGATTCCGATCTTGGGGAAAGCCATGAGATCGGGTCAAGATGGAAGCAGCGGCCTTGTATCGAAAAATTTGACCATCTGAACAAATCCTGTCATCCTCCCCAAAACAACAAATTTCAGGGTTCGGAGGAAGCGATCATGGCGGATGTGAAGCCCGATATCTCGGGCAGGCGTCTCGGCGTTCAGGACTATGCGGCCAATTTCGGCGATATTCACCCGCCGCTCGATGCTCATGAGGCGCTGGTCGAGTCGGACCGGTGCTATTTCTGCTATGACGCGCCCTGCATGAAGGCGTGTCCGACCTCGATCGATATTCCGATGTTCATCCGGCAGATTCAGGCGGGCCACCCCACAAGTGCTGCCAAGACCATCTTCGACCAGAATATCTTCGGCGGCATGTGCGCCCGTGTCTGCCCCACCGAGACGCTGTGCGAGGAAGCCTGCGTGCGCGAGGAGGCGGAGGGAAAGCCCGTGAAAATCGGGCTTCTGCAGCGCTATGCCACCGACGCAATCATGGCGGAGGCCGGTCACCCCTATACCCGTGCCAACCCCACCGGCAAGACCGTGGCCGTGGTGGGTGCAGGCCCCGCGGGGCTTTCCTGCGCGCATCGCCTCGCCATGCATGGCCATGAGGTGACGGTGTTCGAGGCGAGGGAAAAGTCCGGCGGCCTCAATGAATATGGCATCGCCAGCTACAAGGCTACGCACGACTTCGCGCAGAAGGAAGTGGACTACATCCTGGGCATCGGCGGTATCACGGTCGTCAACGGCAAGGCGCTGGGCAAGGGGCTGGAGATCGCCTCACTGCAGAAGGAGTATGACGCGGTCTTCCTCGGCATCGGGCTTCAGGGTGTCAATGCTTTGGGGGCGGCCAATGACGATGTTGAGGGTGTCGCGGACGCCATCGACTATATCGCCGAGCTGCGCCAGGCCACGGATCTCTCTGGCCTGCCCGTGGGCCGCCGCGTCGTGGTGATCGGCGGCGGCATGACGGCGATCGACGTCGCCGTGCAGTCGAAACTGCTGGGTGCCGAGGATGTGACCATCCTCTACCGCCGCGGACGCGAACAGATGAAGGCCTCCGAATATGAGCAGCATCTGGCGCAGACCAAGGGTGTGAAGATCAAGCATTGGGTGATGCCCAAGGCGGTGATCGCCGAGAACGGCAAGGCCGTTGGCCTGACCTGCGAATACACGCATGAGGTTGCGGGCAAGCTCTCCGGCACCGGCGAGCGTTTTGACATTCCGGCCGATATGATCTTCAAGGCCATCGGCCAGAGCTATGTCGACGTGCTTGGCGGCAAGCTCGAACTGGACGGCGGGCGTATCAAGGTCGACAGCCTGAAGCGGACCAGCGTTCCCGGCATTTGGGCCGGTGGCGACTGTGTGGCTGGCGGGCTCGACCTCACCGTCGCATCCGTCGATGATGGCCGTAGCGCGGCTGAATCCATTCACCAGTTCCTTAAGTCATAAGGAGAAGAGTCATGGCTGACCTTCGCTCCAACTTCATCGGAATCAAGTCTCCCAACCCGTTCTGGCTGGCATCCGCGCCGCCCACCGACAAGGAATACAACGTCGTTCGCGCCTTCAAGGCGGGCTGGGGTGGCGTGGTGTGGAAGACGCTGGGCGAGGAGGGACCTCCCATCGTCAACGTCAATGGCCCGCGCTATGGCGCCATCCACGGGGCAGACAGGCGCCTCCTCGGTCTCAATAACATCGAGCTTATCACTGACCGGCCACTGGAGGTGAACCTCCAGGAAATCAAGAAGGTAAAGCGCGAGTGGCCGGACCGCGCCATGATTGTCTCCATCATGGTTCCATGTACGGAGGATAGCTGGAAGGCCATCCTGCCGCGTGTCGAAGAGACGGGCTGTGACGGGATCGAGCTCAACTTCGGCTGTCCGCATGGCATGAGCGAGCGCGGCATGGGTGCCGCCGTCGGC
>NZ_JBIICB010000378.1:0-3128 GCF_044239095.1 Aestuariivirga sp.
TTTCGCCAGGCACGCAGAAGACATGGCTGGCGCCATGAATCTTCAATTGATCGACGAGGATCTGCCCGCCCGTGCGCCCGGTCACCGGTTGGTCCTCAGCAGCCTGGCGCGGGTTTCGGACACGGCATTGGCATGGCCGTCGAAGCCTTCGTAGCGGGCGATCACCTCGGCATGCCTTGCCAGCTCCGGATAGGCCTTGCCCGTGACATAGGCGACCGAGGTCCGCTTCATGAAATCATGGACCGTCAGGGGAGAGCCGGTCCTTGCCCAGCCGCTCGTCGGCAGCACGTGGTTCACGCCGATCACGAAATTGCCCAGCGTCGGCGGCGTATGGCGTCCGAGCAGGATCTCGCCTGCATGCTCCAGCCGGCCCAGATACTGGAAAGGCTCATCCGAGTGAACGCCCAGATGCTCCGGGGCATAGTCGTTGCAGAAGGCAATGGCTTCCGCCTCGTCGCGCGCCAGCACAATGCCGCCCATGGGGCCTCCCAGAACGGCCGAGGAATAGGCCACGCGCTGCGGCCCCATCTGCTTCCAGAATTCGGGGATCGCCGCCATCGCATCCTCCGCAACCTTGCGGCTCCAGGTGACGAGGAAGGCGGAGGAATCCGGCCCGTGCTCCGCTTCGATGATGAGGTCGAGGCCGGCGAGCCGGCCATCCGCCGTTTCATCCGCCAGCACGATGAGCTCGCTCGGGCCCGCCGGCGTGCCGGTGTCGATCACATGCGAGAGCAGGCGCTTGGCCGCCCCCACCCAGGGGCTTCCGGGCCCCACCACCTTGGCGCATTTCGGCACCGTCTCTGTGCCATAGGCCACGGCCGCGATGGCTTGCGCGCCGCCCGCCTTGAACACTTTGGACACGCCCGCCATACGCGCGGCAACAAGCGTCGCGTCATCGATATGCCCGTCTGGCCCCGGAGGCGTGACGATGGCGATCTCCTTCACCCCCGCAACCGTGGCGGGGATCGACGTCATCATGACGGAGGAGGGAAACGCCCCCTTGCCGCGCGGCACATAGCACGCGACGGAGGGAATGGGCGTGGTCCGGTCTCCGGCGAAGACGCCGGGGCGGATCTCATGGAACCACATTTCCTCGGGCTTCTGGTCTTCGTGGAACCTGCGGATCGAGCCCGCCATGAAGTCCAGCGCCTCCTTGACCTGCGGGTCAAGCGTCCGTTCGGCGCGGGCGAAGTCCGCGTCCGTGGCGGCGATGGCATCCGCCTCGACGGGAGCCTTGTCGAACTGGCGCGCGAAGCGGGCAAGCGCCGCATCGCCCTCATGGCGCACCGCATGGATGATGGGCTTCACCTTCTCCTCATATTCGGAGAGGTCCGCCTCGGTGCGCTTCAGCAACTGGCCGCGCGCGGTGCGCGTCATCTGCGAGAGATCGTGGAAGGAAATGGACATGTGATTATCCGAATGTCTTGTGCCAGTGGCGTGCGATGTCGATGCGGCGCGGGATCCACACCTTCTCGTGTGAGAGAACGTAGTCGATGAATTTTGCGAGGCCCAGGGCGCGGCCCGGCCGTCCCGCGAGGCGGCAGTGAAGCCCCACGGACATCATCTTCGGGCTGCCGCGCCGGCCTTCCTCATAGAGGCAGTCGAAGCTGTCCTTGAGATACTGGTAGAAGTGCTCGCCCGTGTTGAAGCCCTGCGGCGTGGCGAAGCGCATGTCATTGGCATCCAGCGTGTAGGGGATGATGAGGTGCCTGCTCCCATCCGGCCTGCCGAGAAAATAGGGAAGATCGTCGGAATAATCGTCCGAGGAATAGAGGAACCCTCCCTCCTCCATCACCAGCTGCGTGGTGTTCATGGAGCAGCGGCCCGTGTACCAGCCCAGCGGGCGTTCGCCCGTCACCGCGGTGTGGATGCGGATCGCCTCCGCCATCTGGCGGCGTTCTTCCTCCGCCGCCATGTCCTTGTGCTCGACCCATTTCAGGCCATGGCTGGCGATCTCCCAGCCAGCCTCCTTCATGGCCTCGACCTGCTCCGGAGAGCGCATCAGCGCCGTGGCGACGCCATAGATTGTAACCGGCACGCGGCGTCCGGTGAACATGCGCCACAGCCGCCAGAAGCCGGCCCTCGCGCCATATTCGTAGATCGACTCCATGTTCCAGTGGCGCTGGCCGGGCCAGGGCTGCGCGCCGACGATCTCGGAGAGGAAGGCCTCGGAAGCGGCATCGCCGTGGAGGATGTTGTTCTCGCCACCTTCCTCGTAATTCAGAACGAACTGCACCGCGGCGTGGGCGCCATCCGGCCATTGCGGGTCGGGAATGGCCCGGCCATAGCCCTTCATGTCGCGCGGGTAGTTGCTCATGCCGTTCCCCTCAGTAGGACACCTTCTTGTAGTAGCGCCGCGTCGTCAGCGGATGGTTGCGCTTCACCTCGAGATGGGCCGAGAGCCGCTCCAGGATGGTGGCGAGGATCACGGGCGAGATCAGCGCCCGCGTCTCCGGCGAGATGCCCGGCATCGCGAAGGTGGCGGCATCGAGCACCGTCACCTTGCCGCTATACTGGCTGGCGAAGCGCTCCACCCGCTCGGCCAGCGGCCGGCAGTTGTCCTCGCCCTTGAGGATGATGACGCTGACGCCCTTCTCCACCAGTTCCAGCGTGCCATGGAAGAAGTCCGCCGAATGGATGGGCCGCGTGCGGATCCACTGCATTTCCTCGAGGATGCACATGCCGTAGTACCAGGCCTGGGCCCAGCTGCCGCCGCCTGCGGTGATGATGTGGTAGGGCTCCGCGGTGAAGGCCGTGGCGAGGCGTTCCGCCTCCGGCTCGAACTGCTGCTTTGCCGCCAGCAGGTGTGCTGGCAGCGTGGAGAGCTCCGCCAAAATTGCCGCATGGCCGGCAAACTCGCCGCGATGCGCCATGATCGAGAGCGCGATCAGCAGCGACTGCAGATAGAACGACTCCGGGGATGTGTCATCTTCGGCGAAGTTCACGAAGGCATGGTCTGCCTGCTGGCCGAGCGGCGTGTCCGCGTGGCCCACCAGCGAGATGATGCTGGCGCCCTTCGAGCGGCAATACTCCAGTGTCGCGACCGATTCCTTCGTGGTGCCGGAAAGCGACGGGATGACGACGATCGAGTCCTTGCCCAGCGCCTGGTGGCCCGCCGTCACCAGCTC
>NZ_JBIICB010000110.1:0-12559 GCF_044239095.1 Aestuariivirga sp.
GACCTCACGGCGCCGCTCGTGCTCGACCAGCGCTTCACCATCACCCTGGGCTTCCGTCACGCGGGCGAGATCGACGTCGAATTCCACGTCGAGCACGCGCCGGGCGACTGACCTTTCATTCCTCTCTCCCTCGGGGGAGAGGGAAGGGTGAGGGGGTCTCTCCGCGTGGGAACCAGTTGACACAAAACACGGCTGAGGCCGCCCGCGCATAATGCGGGCGTCAGGACTCGCTGAAAGACCCCCTCACCCCGGCCCTCTCCCCCTGCGGGGGCGAGGGGGAGTACTTACAGATCCCCCGTCACGCACTTCTTGGCGAGGGCCTTGTACTGCTTCTCCGTGAACTGGATCGGGTTGCCGCCGGCAGAAGGATCCTTGATCGCCATGGCCGCAACCTCAGTGAGGCGCTTGGTGTCGATGCCGATGTCCTTCAGCGCATGGGGAATGCCGATCTCCTTCCTGAGCGCCAGGATCCACTTGAGGAAACCGTTGAAGCCGCCCTTGATGCCGAGATAGGCGGCGGCACGCTCGATGTCCGTCTCGATCTTGCGGCGGTTGGCCTTCACCACATAGGGCATGATGATGCCGTTCAGCAGGCCGTGGTGCGCATCATAAAGGCCGCCGAAGGGGTGGGCGATCGCGTGAATGGCGCCAAGCCCGCGCTGGAAGGCGGTGGCGCCCATGGAGGAGGCGACCAGCATGTTGCCGCGCGCATCAAGATCCTTCGGCTTCTTCACGGCCTTGGCAAGATTGTCCTTGACGAGGCGCATGCCTTCGAGCGCCACGCCCTGCGACCAGGGATGGTAGAACGGCGCGCAATAGGCTTCGAGGTTATGGGCCAGCGCATCCATGCCAGTGGCGGCGGTGAGCTTCGGGGGAAGGCCGACGGTGAGTTCCGGGTCGAGGATCGCCACCTTGGGCATGATGCCGGGGTGGAAGATGATCTTCTTCTCATGGGTGATCGGATGCGTGATGACGCCGGCGCGGCCCACTTCCGAGCCGGTGCCCGCCGTGGTCGGCACGGCGATGATGGGCGAGATCACCGAGGCGTTGGCCCTCGTCCACCAGTCACCGATATCCTCGAGTTCGAAGATCGACAGGTTCTGCGCATGCATCAGCGCGATCATCTTGCCGGTGTCGAGCCCCGAGCCGCCGCCCAGCGCCACGACGCCATCATGCTTTCCCTCCTTGAAGGCCTTGCAGCCGGCGAGCACGTTCTCCTCCACCGGGTTGGGGCGCACATCGGCGAAGAGGCCTGCCTTGAGGCCCGCCTTCTTCAGGTCCGCCATGATGTCCGCCACCATCGGCATGGCGGCCAGACCCTTGTCGGTCACGACCAGCGGGCGCTTGATGCCGTTGGCCTTGCACAATTCCGCCAGTTCCCTGATGCGGCCCGCGCCATACTTGATGGCGGTCGGGTAATTGATGTTGCGGTTCGGAATGGCCATGGCGTGTCTCCTGGGTGACGTCTAATGTTTCATAGGTCTGATGTGCTCGTCACCCCCAACGAGGGCGTCACCCCGGCGAAGGCCGGGGTCCCGCTGCGGGCGCCCAAAGCGGGATCCCGGCCTTCGCCGGGATGACGCCAGGAAGGGAGGGTGACGCATCAAGGGTTCAGTACCTCTCAAACCCGCGCTTCAATTCGAGGTCGGTGATGCGGCGGTCGAATTCGAACTGCTCCCACTTCGCGGTGTGGACATAGTGGTCCACCACCTCGTCGCCCATCACCGAGCGAAGGAAGGCTGACTCATCAAGGAGCTTCGTCGCATCGCGCAGCGTCTTGGGAATTTCGCGCAAGCTTCGCGACGTGTCATAGATGTCGCCCGAAACCACGGGCTCGAGCTCCATCTTCTTCTCGATGCCATCGAGGCCCGCGGCGATGAGGGCGGCGAAGGCGAGATAGGGGTTGAGGTCGGCGCCACCCACCCGGCACTCGACGCGCACCGCCTTGGTGTCCGTCCCGCAGATGCGGAAGCCGGCCGTGCGGTTATCGAAGCTCCACACCGCACGGGTGGGCGCGAAGGTGCCCGCCATGAAGCGCTTGTAGGAATTGATGTAGGGCGCGAGGAAATAGGTGATCTCGCCGGCATGGGCCAGCTGGCCCGCGAGATAGTGCTTCATCAGCCCGGACATGCCGTGCTCGGCACCCTTCTCGAAGAACAGCGGCTTTTCGTCCAGCGTCCAGAGCGACTGGTGAATGTGGGAGGAGTTGCCCGCCATGCCATAGTCCCACTTGGCCATGAAGCTGACGGACTTTCCGATATTGTAGGCAATTTCCTTCGCACCATTCTTGATGATGGCGTGACGGTCCGCCATGTCGAGGGCCTCGGCGTATTTGACGTTGATCTCTTCCTGGCCCGGGCCCCATTCGCCCTTGGAGTTCTCCACCGGGATGCCGGCACCCGCCAGCCCGTTCCTGAGCGCGCGCATGTAGACCTCTTCCTTCGAGGTCTGCAGGATGGAGTAGTCCTCAATGTAATAGGCGGCGGTCTTCAGATTGCGGTAGCCCTTCTGGTTCGCCACCTCGAAGCTGTCATCGAACAGGAAGAATTCAAGCTCCGAGGCCATGTAGGCCTTCATCTGCATCGCCTCGAGGCGCTTCAGCTGCTTCTTCAGGATGGCGCGGGGTGAATGCGGCACGTCCTCATGGGTGTGGTGGTCGAGCACGTCGCAGAGGACGAGGGCGGTGCCGGGAAGCCACGGCGTCTTCCTCAGTGTACGGAGGTCTGGCTTCAGCACGAAATCGCCGTAACCCTTCTCCCAGCTGGTGGCCTTGTAGCCGGGCACCGGCTCCATCTCGATGTCGACACCGAGGAGATAGTTGCAGGCGTGGGTCTCCTCATGGCCGCCATCGACGAAATAGCGGGCATGGAAGCGCTTGCCGACGAGGCGGCCCTGCAGGTCGACCATCGCAGTCACCACCGTGTCGATGGTGCCGGCGGCCACTTCGGCCCTCAGCTCGTCAAGGCTCAGCATACCTTCACTCATGTCGTTCTCCCGTCCCTTCTATATGGTTGCGGCCTGGATGAGCGGCACGGAGAGCCGCTGGGCCCATTCGTCCTGGCCGCGCTCGGTGGCCACCAGGTCATTCCTGATCTCGATCATGGCATGCTGGAGGCCGCGTGCGAAGCCATGCATGTTGAGGGTGTGGAGCACGCCGTCCTTGGGGCCATAGGGCTCGTTGAGGCGCGCATCGATATTGGGGAAGCTCTTGATGAGCTTGGCGGAAAGCGCCGTGTCGCGGTCATGCAGGATACCGAGCTCGACGCTGCGGGGCTTGCCCTTGTAGACGGGCGTGAAGGAGTGGATCGACACGATGAGGGAGGGGCGGCAGCCCGCGGCGCGCCGGTCAAGCACGAGGGAGACGCCGTCATGGAAGGGCCGGTAGATCTCCCGCGCCCGGGCGAGCCTGTCTTCCGCCGCGAGCTTGCGGTTGCCGGGAATGGCGGTGAGCTCGCTCACCTCCGGAATGGCGCCGGGCGATTCCGGCGGCCGGTTGCAGTCATAGGCGAGCCGCGAATAGCGCTGCAGCAGCAGCGGTGCATCCATGAGACGGGAGAGGAGGCGCGCCACGTTTTCCGCCCCGATGTCCCAGGCGATGTGGCTCTGGAGTTCCGGCGCTGAGAGGCCGAGCGTGCCGAGGCGCCGCGGCAAGAGGCGCGAAGCGTGCTCGCAGATCAGCACATAGGGGGAGCGCCCCTCTTCATTGACGGCAATGAAGGGGCTTTCCTCGTCGTCGTGGAGCAAGGCTCCCATCCACAGCGTCTCCGGGGAATTCGGCGTTGTTGTAGCAATGATTTCAGATTGTACGGAGACTGTCAAATTCGTTACACTGTTTGTCCGACCCTCCGGGAGAAGCATGATGCCGCCGCACCGCATCGCCACGGTTGCCGAACGACTGCGACTGATGTCAGGCGATCTCACCGCCGCCGAGCGCAAGCTGATGGCGGCACTCTTCGCCAATTACCCCATGGCGGGTCTGGGCAGCATCACCGATTTCGCACGCGAGGCCGAGGTCTCCACCCCTTCCGTGCTGCGGCTTGCGAAGAAGCTGGGCTTCCCCGGGTTTCCCGCCCTGCAGGAGGAGCTGCGCTCAGAGCTTTCCGCCCAGCTTCAGAACCCCATCGCCAAGCATGAGCGCTGGGCGGCGGACGCGCCCGATACCCACATCCTGAACAAGTTCGCCACCGCCGCGATGGAGAACCTCTCGGGCTCGCTCAAGCTGATGGACCACCGCGCCTTCGATGCCGTCGTGGCGCTACTGGCGGACCGGAAGCGGCAGATCCACATCGCCGGCGGGCGGATCACGGGCGCGATCGCCGGCTATCTCGCCACGCACCTGCAGATGGCGCGGCCGGGCGTGGGGCTGCTGCCCGCCGCACAGTCGCTCTGGCCGCAGTACCTGCTCGACGTCGGCGGGCAGGACGTGCTCGTGCTGTTCGATATCCGCCGGTATGACGCGCGCATGCTCGATCTTGCCGTTTCCGCCCGAGAGCGGGGCGCGAAAGTCGTGCTCATTACCGACCAGTGGATTTCCCCAATTGCGAGACTTGCCGTGCATTCACTTCCGCTCCGCATCGAAGCGCCTTCCAGCTGGGATTCGAACATCGTGCCGCTGTTCGTGGCCGAGGCCCTGGTCGCCGCCACCGTCAACGCCTCCTGGCGCGAGACCGAGGCCCGGATCGCGATGCTCGAGGCGATCTCCGACAGCGGACGGCGCGGCAAATGACGGAGACCTATGATTACGTGATCGTGGGCGCAGGCTCCGCAGGCTGCGCCATGGCCTACCGCCTGGCGGAGAACGGCAAGAACACCGTCTGCGTGATGGAGTTCGGCGGCAGCGACCGCGGGCCCTTCATCCAGATGCCGTCGGCCCTGTCCTATCCCATGAACATGAACCTCTACAACTGGGGCTTCGAGACGGAGCCCGAGCCGCAGCTGGGCGGACGGCGTCTGGCCACGCCGCGCGGCAAGGTGGTGGGTGGCTCCTCCTCCATCAACGGCATGGTCTATGTCAGGGGACACGCGAAAGACTTCGACACCTGGGAGGAGATGGGCGCCAGGGGATGGGGCTTCCGCCATGTGCTGCCCTATTTCAAGCGGCAGGAAACCAGCCATGGCGGGGAAGACGGCTGGCGCGGCAGCGCGGGCCCGCTGCATGTGAAGCGCGGGCACCTTAACAATCCGCTCTACTCCGCCTTCATCGAGGCGGGCCGCGAGGCAGGCTATCCGGTAACCCCCGATTACAACGGCGGCCAGCAGGAAGGCTTCGGCCAGATGGAAATGACCGTCCATAACGGCATCCGCTGGTCTGCCGCCAATGCCTATCTGAGGCCCGCCCTGAAGCGCGGCAATGTGCGGCTCCTGACCCATGCCATGGCGCATCGCGTCCTGTTCGAGGGCCGGCGCGCCGTGGGTGTCGAATATGACGTCCGCGGCAAGGTCAGGCAGGTGAAGGCGCGGCGCGAAGTCATCATCGCGGCCTCAACGATCAATTCGCCGAAACTCCTGCAGCTGTCAGGGATCGGTGCGCCAGACACGCTCAAGGCCGCAGGCATCGAGGTCATCCATGCACTGCCCGGCGTGGGCGAGAACCTGCAGGACCATCTGGAGGTCTATTTCCAGATCCGGTCCCGCGAGCCGGTGACGCTGCATTCGCAGCTCAACCTCGTCTCCAAGGGCATGATCGGCGCCGAATGGCTGCTGCTGAAGACGGGCCTCGGCGCCACCAACCACTTCGAGTCCTGCGGTTTCATCCGCTCGGCGGCGGGTGTTGAGTATCCGGACATCCAATATCATTTCCTGCCAGCCGCCATGCGCTATGACGGCACGGCCGCCTTCGACGGCCATGGCTTCCAGGTGCATGTGGGCCCGATGCGCTCGAAGTCGCGCGGCCATGTGCGGGTGAAGAGCGCCGAACCCAGTGCCGCGCCCACGATCCTGTTCAACTATCTTTCCCACCCCAGCGACATGCCGGAATGGCGCCGGGCCATCAGGCTGACGCGTGAGCTGTTCCGGCAGCCCGCCATGCAGCGCTATGCGGCCGAAGAGATCCAGCCGGGTGCCGATGTGGATACCGACGAGGAGATCGACGCCTTCGTGCGCGAGCACTGCGAGAGCGCCTACCACCCCTGCGGCACCTGCCGGATGGGAGCGGCGGATGACCCGATGGCGGTCGTCGACCCCGAGTGCCGGGTGATCGGAATCGAGGGACTGCGCGTGGCGGATTCCTCCATCATGCCGCAGGTGACGAACGGAAACCTGAACGCACCGACCATCATGATCGGCGAGAAGGCCAGCGACCATATCCTCGGCAAGAACCCGCTGCCGCCCTCGAACCAGGAGCCGTGGATCAACCCCGGCTGGCGGACGGCCCAGCGGTAGAGGAAAACAATCCTTGACTTTTATTCCTAACCAGTGGTAGGCACACACCAGACGTGCCTGCTGCTGATTGACATTGTGAAAACAAAATCGGACCTCCCTCAAGGGTCCGTCCTTCCTCCGGCGAAGGCCGGGGTTCTGGCCTTGGGCGCCCAAAGCCGGATCCTCGCTTTTGCCGGGGTGAGGGCGCGTTAGCGTCAGGCGCCCGCCTCGGCGAGGAAGAGTTCCCTCAGCTTGCGCACCACCGGGCCGGGCTGGCCGCCGCCGATGCGGTGGCCGTCGATCTCCACGATGGGCATGACGAACTGCGAGGCAGAGGTGAGGCAGGCTTCATCCGCGGCATAGGCTTCCTCCACCGTGAACTTGCGCTCCACGATCTCCACCCCCTCCTCCTTGGCCAGGCGGAACAGGGCGCGCCTGGTGCAGCCGGCGAGGATCTCGTTCGACAGGCCGCGGGTGATGAGCTTGCCGTCCTTCACGATATAGGCGTTTGAAGAGGTGCCCTCGGTGACGAAGCCGTCCTCCACCATCCAGGCTTCATGGCAGCCCTTCTCATAGGCCTCCTGCTTGCCGAGAACGGAGGCGAGCAGCATCACCGTCTTGATGTCGCGCCTGGCCCAGCGCAGGTCGGGCGTGGTGACGACCTTGACGCCGGTGATGGCGTTGGGATTGTCCACGAGCTTCATGGGCTGGGTGAAGGCGATGAGCGTGGGCTTCACCTTGTCCTTCGGGAAGTTGAAGGCGCGGTCAGCCGCACCGCGGGTGACCTGCATGTAGATGATGCCCTCGGAGAGGCTGTTGCGGCGGATCAGCTCGGCGTGCATCGCATCCAGCGCCTCGCGCGTGCAGGGCCAGTCCATGCGCAGTTCGGCAAGCGAGCGGCCAAGGCGCTCCATGTGTGCGGGATAGTCGACGAGCTTGCCATTCACCACGGCGCTCACCTCATAGACGCCATCGGCGAAGAGGAAGCCGCGATCGAAGATCGAGACCTTGCCTTCCGACTCCGGGAGATATTCGCCGTTCACGAACACGGTGCGCGCCATCGCCATGAGCTCCTTCATCCTGCAGGGCCTCTAAGCACGATTCCAGCGCCTGAATCCATGGGGGTTGTGGCGGGCATGGCAGGCGGCTAGGACAGAGGTTCCGTCAACAGCCAGACAGGACATCATGGCGCGTCACATTCCGGAGGCAGCGGTCAAGGCCATGCTGGCCCGCGAAGAGGCCCTCTTCACCCAGCGCAACCCGGCTTCGAAGCGGCTCTCCGAAGATGCGGCGCGGAACTGGCTGAAGGGCGTTCCCATGCACTGGATGGTGGATTGGGGAATGCCGTTTCCGCTGTTCGTGACGAAGGCGCAAGGGGTGGACGTGACCGATGCGGACGGCAACCGCTATGTCGACTTCTGCCTCGGCGATACGGGCGCCATGTTCGGCCACTCGCCGCCGCCCGTGGTGGAGGCCCTGCAGCGCGAGGGCGCCAACGGCTTCACCACCATGATGCCATCGCCCGATGCGGCGGTGGTGGGCGCGCTGCTGGAGGACCGTTTCGGCCTGCCCTGCTGGCAGGTGACGGCCACCGCCTCCGACGCCAACCGCGCGGTGATCAAATGGTGCCGGGCGATTTCCGGCCGCAGCAAGATCCTGGTCTTCAACCACTGCTACCATGGCGCGGTGGACGACACATATGTGACGATCGACGGCGGCGTGGCCCATGCCGACCCCGCCCTGATCGGCGAGGTGAGGGATCTCACCGCATTCACCAAGGTCGTCGAGTTCAACGACGTTCCGGCGCTGGAGAAGGCGCTGGAGGACCGTGACGTGGCCTGCGTGCTGGCCGAGCCGATCATGACCAATGTGGGCATGGTGCTGCCCGAGGACGGCTACCACGCGAAGCTGCGCGAGATCACCCGGGCGGCGGGAACGCTGCTCGTCATCGACGAGACGCATTGCATGTCCTCCGGGCCCGGCGGCTATACCCGCGAATACGGGCTCGCGCCTGACGCCATGGTGCTGGGAAAGCCCATTGCGGGCGGCATTCCGGCCGCCGTCTATGGCTTCACGCAGGAGGTGACGGACAGGATCCGCGCCTTCCTCGAGACGCGCACACCGGGCCACTCCGGCATCGGGACCACGCTGTCGGGATCGAAGATCCAGCTGGCGCTGATGCGCGCGGTGCTGGAGAACTACTTTACACAGGAGGCGTTCAGTCCCCTCATCGCGCTGGCCAAGCGCCTCGAGAAGGGGATTGCCGACGTCATCATCAAATATGGGGTGCCGTGGCACGTCGTCCGTGCCGGGGCCCGGGTGGAATTCATGTGCACGCCCGCGCACCCCAGGAACGGCGGCGAAGCTGCGCAGGTGATCCACCGGCCGATCGACGTGGCCGTGCATCACTATCTCCTGAACCGCGGGGTGATCGTCACCCCGTTCCACAACATGATGCTCATCTGCCCGGCAACAACCGGGGCACATGTGGGCCAGCTGGTCGAAGGGCTCGACCGCTGCCTCGCAGAGCTGATGAGCTGAGACGGAGACGACGACAATGGCTCTTGTATTTCCCCGCCGCGAAGCCGAAGCGCAGGCTTTCCTTGACCAGAACCCCGACATTGAAAGCGTGCATGTGGTGTGGACCGACATGTGCGGCGTGGCGCGCGGCAAGGTGCTGCGCCGCGACGAGGTGTTGCCCGCCTGGAAGGACGGGCGCTTCATGCCGATCTCGGCGCTCGTCCTCGACATCACCGGGCAGGACGTGCCGGAAACGGGTCTGGTCTTCGACGAGGGCGACCGCGACATGCTGATGTGGCCGGTGCCGGGCAGCATGGTGCGCGTGCCGTGGGCGGCGGTGCCGACCGCCCAATACATCGCCACGGTGCATGACCTCGATGGCACGCCGCACTATGCCGACCCGCGCAATGCGCTCGACCGGATCGTCAGGCGCTTCGAGAGCGAGCTGAAGATGACGCCGGTGGGCGCGGTGGAACTCGAATTCTTCCTGATGGACCGCGCCTCCGCACTGGCCGGAAAGCCCATCGCGCCGAAGGCCCAGATCAACGAGGCGCGGCCGCAGCACTACCAGCCCTATTATCTTCAGGATACGGAGGATTTCGCGCCCTTCTTCAGGGACCTCTATGCCATGTGCGAGGTGCAGGGCCTGCCTGCCAAGACGCTGATTTCCGAATACGCGCCGGGACAAATGGAAATCGTGCTGCGCCACCGCGCGGACGTGCTGAAGGCCTGCGACGAGGGCATCATGCTGAAGCGGCTGATCAAGAACGCGGCGGAAAAGCACGGGCTTGCCGCCACCTTCATGGCCAAGCCCTATTCAGCCTGGACGGGATCGGGCATGCACATTCACGTGTCGCTCGGCGATGAGGACGGCAACAATCTGTTCGCGGCCGAGGACCCGGCGCAGAACGAACTCCTCATGCATGCAATCGGCGGGCTCAAAGCGGCGATGGCGGAATCGATGCTGATTTTCGCGCCCAATGCCAATTCCTACCGGCGTTTCCGGCGCAATTCCTATGCGCCGGTCTCCGCCTCCTGGGGCATCAACAACCGGACGGTTTCCCTGCGCATTCCGGCGGGCCCGCCCAAGGCCTGCCACATCGAGCACCGGCCCTCGGGTGCGGACGCCAACCCCTATCTCGTGATGGCGGCGATCCTTGCCGGCATGCACCACGGCATCGTGGAAAAGTGCGACCCCGGCAACCCGGTGACGGGCAATGGCTATGACCGCCGCGCCAAGTACATTCCCGGCAACTGGTTCGACGCCATCGACGCCTTCTGGCGGGCATCGATCCTGAAGGAGTATTTCGGCAAGGAATTCGTCGACACCTATTGCACGCTGAAGGAGGTGGAGGCGGACCGCTTCTATGCCGAGCCCACGGCGCGCGACTTCGAATGGTACCTCAGGACCGTCTGAGGCAGGGACAAGAGACATGCCGCCGGATTTCATCTTCGCACTTCCGCATGGCGGCATGTTCCTGGTCATTCTCGGGACGGTCGGGAGCATCGCCCTGGCGCTTCATGTGGCCGTTGCGCGCTGGCCGCTCAGGCAGGTGAGCCAGCGGCTGCCGGAGCTTTCGCCCGCCATCATCACCCTGTGCGGCACGTTGTTCGGCCTGTCGGTGACTTTCCTCGCCAATTCGGTGTGGACCACGGAAGACCGCGCGCGGCAGATGGTGAACACCGAGGCGCGCGACATCCGGGTGATCAGGGTCTACATGGATCAGCTTACCGGGCCAACGCAGGATGCCTTCACCCATTTGATCACCGCCTATGCCAATGCAGTGGCGGACGAGTGGGACGCCATGACCGACGCCGATGCGCGCGCGCCAGCCGAACGCGAGCTCAGGGATCTTTACGCGGCGGTGATCAACGGCTTTTCGGAGGGCGAGCAGAACCGCATGATCCAGCAGCGGCTTCTCGCGTCGCTCGACAGCCTGTCGATTGCCCGGCAGCAACGGCTGTCGATGGCGCAGGATGTGGTGAGCGCCGGGCAATGGCTGCTGGTGTCCGGCCTCGGGCTGCTGCTGATGGTGATGGTGGCGCTGGGGCACGCCCGCTTCCCCCTGCCGCGCGGCGTGGCCATGGCCGCGATGACGGCCGCCATCACGCTGGCGCTCTTCGTCATCGTGGTGCACGACCGCCCGTTCGTGGGCAATGCCGCGCTGTCACCCCAGCCCATCCTGCGCGCTGCCGGCGTGGCGCAGTGAGTGGCGGCCTATTCCCCCTTCGCCTTCTTGGACGAGGTCATCAGCCGGTCGATGTAGGCGAGCAGCAGCGCTGAGACAACGAAGGCCATGTGCATGATGGTGAGCCACATGAGCTGGCTGTCGGTGAACTGCTGGACGTTGAGAAACACCTGCAGCAGGTGGATCGACGAAATCGCCACGATGGTGGAAGCGACCTTGATCTTGAGGGAGCCCGCATCGACCTTGCCCAGCCAAGAGATTTCGGTGCCATCGGCATTGTCGAAGCGGCTGACGAAATTCTCGTAGCCCGAGATGATGACCATGACGACGAGGCTGGCCACCAGGGCGGCGTCGATCAGGGAGAGCATCTTCAGGATCGTGTCGGTCTCGGCCAGGGTGAGCAGCTTGTCGGCGAAGTGATAGAGCTTGGTCGTGAAGGACACCGCATAGAGCAGCAGCGCCAGCGCGAGCCCCAGGTAGAACACCACCAGGAGCCAGCGGGAAGCGAGAATGATGGCCTCGACCGTATGTTCGACTTTCTTCATGGAAAAGGGACCCGCCATTTGACGGGTCCCTGATAGCGCATCCTCCGCGCGAGGCAAAGAGGGGGGTGTCAGTCAGCCGCCTTCGACATGGGCTCCGGCATGTCGTTCCGGGTCTTCCACAGCGACCACAGGATTCCTGAGGCCAGAACGCTGATGGTGACGGCGAGCGAGATGGCCGTGTCGATCTTGATGCCGAGCGGCACGAGGAAGATCTTGATTCCGACCAGCACCAGGATGACCGCCAGCGAGTATTGCAGGTACTTGAAGCGGTGCATGGCGGCGGCCAGCGCGAAATAGAGCGCGCGAAGGCCCAGGATGGCGAAGATGTTGGAGGTGTAGACGATGAAGGGATCCTGCGTGACGGCGAAGATGGCCGGAACGGAGTCCACCGCGAAGATCAGGTCCACGAACTCCACGATGATGAGGGAGACGAAGAGCGGCGTGATGAACAGCGCCATCTTGCCGGTCTTCGGATCGATCTGCCGGATGGTGAACTTCTCGCCGTGGAGCTCGTCCGTGACCCGGAAGTTCTTCTTGATCAGCCGCAGCATCCAGTTGTCTTCGAGCGAGTGCTTGTCGTTCGAGGTCTTGAACATCTTGAGGCCCGTGAAGACCAGGAAAGCGCCGAAGAGGAAGAGGATCCAGGAGAAGGACATGACGAGCGCAGCGCCCAGCCCGATGAGGATGGCGCGGAACAGAATGACGCCCAGAATGCCCCAGAACAGCACCCGGTGCTGGTAGATCCGGGGAATCTTCAGGAAGCTGAAGACGGTGGCGATGACGAAGATATTGTCCATCGCCAGCGACTGCTCGATCAGGTAGCCGGTGTAGAACTCAAGCCCTGACTGGGCGCCCCGCGCATACCAGACCCAGGCGCCGAAGATGAAGGCGATGGCCATGTAGCCGCCGTAGAGGATGAAGCTTTCCTTGGCCTCGATCTCCCGC
>NZ_JBIICB010000379.1:0-3121 GCF_044239095.1 Aestuariivirga sp.
TTCTCCCATCGCGTTGCGACGGGAGAAGGGGAAGCTGCCCGATGTTTGTCCCCTTCTCCCGTCCCGAAGGGATGGGAGAAGGTGGCCGACAGGCCGGATGAGGGCTCTTTCCCGCGGCACGCCCCCTTGACGCCGCCCCTCCACCCACGTAAACATCCGCCCCATGAACAGCATTCTCGTAGTAGGACCGCGCAGCGCCGGGGAGGTTTAACCCTCCAGGAACTGGTGGTGCTGCGCGGAAATCAGGCTCCCTCGGGGGCCTTTTTTATTGCCTGAATGAACAATGCGTGTTTGACGGAACCGGAAATACTGAAGAGGTTTGACATGGCCACGACTGAGATGACGGGTGCGGAAATCGTCCTGAAGGCGCTGCAGGACCAGGGGGTGGAGCACGTCTTCGGCTACCCCGGCGGTGCCGTGCTGCCGATTTATGACGAGATCTTCCAGCAGGAGAAGGTGAAGCACATCCTCGTCCGGCACGAGCAGGGGGCAACCCATGCCGCCGAAGGCTATGCCCGCTCCACGGGAAAATGCGGCGTCGTGCTCGTCACCTCCGGCCCCGGCGCCACCAATGCGGTCACGGGCCTCACCGACGCGCTGATGGACTCGATCCCCATGGTCTGCATCACCGGCCAGGTGCCGACCCACCTCATCGGCAATGACGCCTTCCAGGAATGCGACACCGTCGGCATCACCCGCCCCTGCACCAAGCACAATTATCTGGTCAAGGACGTGAACGACCTCGCGCGCATCCTGCATGAGGCCTTTTATGTCGCCACCCACGGCCGCCCCGGCCCGGTCGTCGTCGATATCCCGAAGGACGTGCAGTTCGCCAAGGGCCGCTATGTGGGCCCCAAGAACATCGAGCACAAGACCTACCGCCCCAAGGTGAAGCCCGACCAGAACGCCATCCGCGCCGCAGTCGAGCTCATCGCCTCGGCCAAGCGCCCGGTGCTCTATACGGGCGGCGGCGTCATCAACTCCGGCACCACGGCGTCCAAGCTGCTGCGTGACTTCGTGGAGATGACCAACATCCCCATCACCTCGACGCTCATGGGCCTTGGCGCCTATCCGGCATCGGGCAAGAACTGGCTCGGCATGCTCGGCATGCACGGCATGTACGAGGCCAACATGGCGATGCATGACTGCGACGTCATGATCAACATCGGCGCCCGTTTCGATGACCGCATCACCGGCCGCCTCAACGCCTTCTCGCCGGGCTCGAAGAAGATCCACGTCGACATCGACCCGTCCTCCATCAACAAGACGGTGCGCGTCGACATTCCGGTCGTGGCCGATGTCGCCCATGCGCTGGAAGACATGATCCGCGTCTGGAAGTCGAAGTCGCTCTCGCTGGACAAGAAGGCGCTCGATGCCTGGTGGAAGCAGATCGACGGCTGGCGCGCCAAGGATTGCCTCAAGTACAAGAAGAACGCCGATGTCATCATGCCGCAATATGCGGTGGAGCGGCTTTATGAGCTGACCAAGAACCTCGACACCTACATCACCACCGAAGTGGGCCAGCACCAGATGTGGGCCGCCCAGTTCTACCGCTTCGAGGAGCCGAACCGCTGGATGACGTCGGGCGGCCTGGGCACCATGGGCTATGGCCTTCCCGCCGCGGTGGGCGTGCAGCAGGCGCACCCGAAGTCGCTCGTCATCGACATCGCGGGCGATGCCTCGGTGCTGATGACCATGCAGGAGATGTCGACCGCCATCCAGTACCGGCTGCCGATCAAGATCTTCATCCTCAACAACCAGTACATGGGCATGGTGCGCCAGTGGCAGCAGCTGCTCCACGGCAACCGGCTGTCCGAGTCCTACACGGAAGCGCTTCCTGACTTCGTCAAGCTGGCGGAGGCCTATGGCTGTGTGGGCATTCGCGCCACCAAGCCCGGCGAGCTCGACGATGCCATCCGGGAGATGATCAAGACGCCGCATCCGGTGCTGTTCGACTGCCGTGTGGCCAACCTCACCAACTGCTTCCCGATGATCCCCTCGGGCAAGGCTCACAATGAGATGCTACTGGGCGAGGACGTGGCGGATGAGGATGTGGGCTCCGTGATCGACGCCAAGGGCAAGATGCTGGTTTGAGGAACTGAGAACATGAACGCACAACTCCAGCCTTCGGGCTCCGCCTACTTCCTCGACACGGCAAAGCCCGCGATCGAGACCCACACGCTTGCGGTGATCGTGGACAATGAGCCGGGCGTCCTCGCCCGGGTCATCGGCCTCTTCGCCGGCCGCGGCTACAACATCGAGTCGCTCACCGTCTCCGAGACGCAGCATGAAAAGCACATCTCGCGCATCACGGTCGTCACCAGCGGCACGCCCTCGGTCATCGAGCAGATCAAGAACCAGCTGGCCAGGCTCGTTCCCGTCCACTCGGTGGCCGATCTCACCGTGCAGGGCAATTCCCTCACCCGTGAGCTCGCCATGGTGAAGGTGGCCGGCACCGGCGAAAAGCGCGTCGAGGCACTCCGCCTGGCCGATGCCTTCCGCGCGAGGGTCATCGATGCCGGCACGACCAGCTTCATCTTCGAGATCACGGGCAAGAGCGACAAGGTGGAGCAGTTCATCTCCCTCATGGTCCCCCTCGGCCTCGTCGAAGTCGCCCGCACCGGTGTGGCCGGCATCACGCGTGGCCCCGAGGGCATGAAGGAATAACCGACGCGGACACAGGCCCTCATCCGGCCTGTCAGCCACCTTCTCCCATCCTCCGGACGGGAGAAGGGAATCGTGGTGATGTTTCCCTTCTCCCGTCGCAACGCGATGGGAGAAGGTGCCCGGCAGGGCGGATGAGGGCTCTGCCCACACGGCAGAAGCGCAACGTTCCGTCACCCTCAGCGATAGCTGGCATCACGCGTGGCAATGAGGGGATAAAAGAATAACCTCGCGGACACAGGCCCTCATCCGGCCTTCGGCCACCTTCTCCCATCCTGCGGACGGGAGAAGGGAACCCTCACCCCGAGTCCCTTCTCCCGTCGCAACGCGATGGGAGAAGGTGCCCGACAGGGCGGATGAGGGCTCTGCCCACGCTTCAGGTGCGCAACGGCAAGTTCAGTCACCCTCAGCGAAAGCTGGCATCACGCGTGGCAAGGAGGGGATAAAGGAATAACTT
>NZ_JBIICB010000112.1:0-12510 GCF_044239095.1 Aestuariivirga sp.
AGCGAAGCTCTACATAAGGCCCACCGTGTTCGATGACGGGAAGGCCGTGCCCACCCCACGCTTCGACCGCGCCAAACTGCTGGCGGGTGACGTCATCACCGGCCCAGCACTCATCGTGCAGCACAATTCGACCACTCTGGTTCCGCCGTCCTACAGCGCCAAGGTGCTGGGCCACGGCGACATCCACATCGCCAAGCGCTGAGGGAGGACAGGATCATGGCCCGTACCGCCAAAAAGACCGTGAAGAAGCCCGCCAAAAAGCCAGCCGCGCGCAAAGGCAAGGTGAAGCCACTTGACCCCATTTCGCTGCAGGTGATCGGCGGCGCTCTGCACGCCATCGCGGAGCAGATGGGCAACGTGCTCTACCGCATGTCCTATTCCTCGATCATCCGCGAAAGCCAGGACCTGGGCGCCGGTCTCTTCGACACGCGCTACAACACGCTGTGTGAATCGGATTCGACACCGATGCACATCGGCTCGCTTCCGGGCTATCTGCGCGGCATCGAGAAGCGCATCGGCCTGAAGGACTGGAAGCCGGGTGACTGCGTGCTGCACAACCACCCCTATTTCGGCGCCAGCCACTCACCCGACATAGCCGTCGTCATGCCGGTGTTCTTCAAGGGCGAACTCGTCGGCTTTTCCGCCAACACCGCGCACCATGTGGACATTGGTGCCGCCACGCCGGGCCTTATCATCGACGTGCCTGACGTTTTCGCCGAAGGCATGCTGATGAATGCGCTGAAGCTCTATGAGGGCGGCAAGCGCAACGAGAATGTCTGGAACTACATCCGCGACAACACCCGTGTGCCCTCCCTCGTCATGGGCGACCTCGAGGCGCAGATCGCGTCTGCCGAATTGGGCGTCAAGCGGTTCCAGGAACTGCTCGCCACCTATGGCAAGGCCACGGTGCTGCAGGCCACCGAGCAGCTGATGGACTACACCGAGCGCATGCTGCGGCGCGAGATCGCCAAGATCCCCGATGGCGAATACACCGCCGAGGGCTTCATGGACGATGACGGCCGCAACCGCGACAAGACGCTGCCCATCAAGGTCACCGTGCGGGTGAAGGGCGATGGCGTGGAGGTGGACCTGACGGGCTCCGCCGCGCAATCTCCCACCGCCTTCAACGTGCCCTTCGAGGGCTCGACCAAGGTCGCCTGCTTCTTCGCCTTCCGCGCCCTGCTGCTCGACACCTACACGACTTCCGAGCACATTCCGCAGAACGAGGGTTCCTTCCGCCCGGTGAAGGTGATCGCACCCGAAGGCTCGATCTTCAACCCAATCGCCCCCGTGGCGGCAGAAGCCCGCTTCTGCCAGATCCAGCGCGTCGTGGACCTCATCATCAAGGCGCTGGCCCCAGTGGTGCCGGACCGCTGCACGGCCGGTAACTCCGCAACACTCTCGTTTGCTGCCTACTCGGGCGTCAGGCCCAGCGGCGACTACTGGGTGTTCCTCGAGGTGAACGAGGCCGCGATGGGCGGCAGGCCCACGTCAGACGGCCCCGATACGGTTGAAGAACTGATGCGCAACACGCGCAACAACCCGCTCGAAGACCTCGGCATGCACATCCCCCTGATCTGCGACCGCTATGAGTGCCGCAGTGACGTGTTCCCAGGTGCGGGCAAGTTCCGTGGCGGGCAGGGCGTGGTCAAGTCGCAGCGCTTCCTCACGCCGGGCTTCGTGACGCACGAGTCAGACCGCCACAAGGATGCACCCTGGGGCATCTTCGGCGGCAAGCCGGGCTCGGTTGGCAAGTTCGAGATTCACAACAGCGCCAACCCCAAGAAAGTGGCCCAGCACTACGCCAAGTTCTCCGGCCTGCGCGTGGAACCGGGCGACGTCGTCTCCTACTACTCGCCCTCGGGCGGCGGCTACGGCGACCCGCTGGACCGCGATGCGGAGAAGGTGCTGGACGACGTGCTCGACGACTTCATCTCGGCCGAGCACGCCCGCGATGTCTACGGCGTGGTGCTGCGCGCAGCGGATAATGGTTATGCTTGGGCGCTGGACCGCGAAGCGACGGAGAAGAAGCGCGCGTCGATGCGGCGTTGACCAACATCCCCCTCTCCCCCATCGGGGGAGAGGGAGGGGTGAGGGGGTGCGTCCGCGAGACCAGACGTCAGACATCTCACGCGCTGACAGACCCCCTCACCCTGCCCTCTCCCCCTGCGGGGGCGAGGGATGAGTGAACATCCTACCTCTTCCCCGCAAAAAACTGCAGCGAACGCTCCAGCTGGCTCTGCGTGAACCCGCGGCCGATCAGTACGATCATGTTGTCTTCACCCATGTCGTCCTGTTCGGGAAGGATCTCCGGTGTCTGCACCACCTTGCGCACAGCCTGCAGCAACAGCCGGCCAGCCGGCGTGCGCACCACGCCCTTGACGCGTACGATGTCGTCACCGCGCGCATGCAGCAGAGCAGAAAGCCACACGGTGAAGGCCGTCCAGTCGATCGTCTCGTCGAGTTGGAGCCTCACGGGCACGATGGGGGCCTTGGGAGGTTCGCCGCTCAGATCAGCCAACTCCTCCGGAACAACATCCGCGAAGGACGGCAGCGGCACCTCTGCGCCCTTCACTGCGCCACTCAGTTTCGCGCCAGGGTTCAGCCGCGCCAGCGTCGCCAGCAGTCGTGCCACATCATCGGACGATGCCTCATCGACCTTGGTGACGACGATCCTGTCAGCACTCTCGATCTGCCGCCGCCCGAGCGGTTCGCTCTTCAACTGGCTCATCGCATGACGCGCATCGGCGGCCACGATGATCTCGCTCACGACCACATGATAGACAAGGACCGGATCCGACTTGATGGCGCTGACGATGGGGCCAGGGTCCGCCAGCCCGCTGGTTTCAAGCACGATCTCCTGCAGCCGCTCACCCGCATCCGCCCTGCTCCGCGCATCGCTGAGCTGTCGCAGCAGCGCGATCAGTTCATCCCTCGCCACGCAGCACACGCAGCCGCCCGCCAGAACCGAAAGGCCTGAGGCCTTGCCCAGCAGCGCATGGTCCACCGGCGTCTCCGCCGCCTCGTTGACGATGACATGAGCGCCGGCAAAGCGGCCTTCGTGGAGTTGGTGGCGGAGCCACGTGGTCTTGCCGGAGCCGAGGTAACCGCCCAGCACGGTGAGGCGGATGCGGCCTTCTTGCCTGCCGCTCATTCTTCGCCGATGAAGCGCGGGTCAAGCGGGTCCACGGGGCCGCCGCTCACCTTCTCCGCCATGGCCCAGATCTCGTCAAGGTCGCGGAGAATGGTTTGGGCGCCGGACATGGTCGAGACCTGGATGCCGGGAATTTCGCCGCCCTCAAACACCTTCAGACCATAGGAAGGCAGGACCTGCTGCAGCACCTGGGCGCGGCGGAACTTGGCGCGCAGGCGGTCATGCGCGGTAGGAGCGCCGGCTTCCGTCCAGTGGCCGGGAGCGGCCGGATATCCGCAGGCGGAGCACATGGGTCTGCCTCTCCTGAAAAGACGGCAGGCGGCACATGACGTGCCGCCTGCCTTTCGTCAACTGTCTCAGATCACTTCGGGGCGCTTGCCGCCGGCGAAGGGATAGCGCTTGCGGAAGTCCGCCGCGATGTCCTCGAAGGTGGCCCACTCGATGCCTGAGTGCTTCGAGATGTACTCGATCAGTCGCTCGAGCATCAGCAGCACCTGCGGGCGGCCCGCCACGTCCGGGTGAATGGTGAACGCGAAAACGGCATAATCCATCTCGCGGTAAACCCAGTCGAACTGGTCGCGCCAGAGTTCCTCGATGTCGCGTGGGTTCACGAAGCCATGGCTGTTCGGTGCCTTCTTCATGAACATCATGGGCGGCAGGTCGTCGACATACCAGTTGGCGGCGATGTCGACGAGGTCGATCTCCTTGCCGTGCTTCAGCGGGTGCATCCAGTCCTTAGCGGACTTGGAATAGTCAATTGTGTTCCAGCTGTCGCCGACGCGAGCATAGAAGGGCTGGAAGTCGCGGTAGCCCTGGCTGTGGTCATACTGGAAGCCGTGCTTCAGCAGCAGGGCCGCCGTCGAGTTCGACATTTCCCACCACGGCGCCACATAACCACGGGGAGCGGAACCGGTGAGCTTCTTGATGAGGTCCACCGACTTCACAAGAACATCCTCTTCCTGGGTCGGCGTCATGGCGATCGGGTTCTCGTGGAGATAGCCATGGGCGCCGATCTCATGGCCGTCCTTGACGATCATCTCCATTTCCTTCGGGAAGGTCTCAAGCGAATGGCCCGGGATGAAGAAGCTGGTCTTGAGGTCATATTTCTTGAACAGGCGCAGCAGGCGCGGCACGCCCACTTCGGTGGCGAAGATGCCGCGCTGGATGTCCGACGGCGAGTCGCCGCCGCCATAGGACCCGATCCAGCCCGCGACCGAGTCGATGTCCGTGCCGAAGGCACACATGATTTTCTTTGCCATATTCCTTTTCCCTTTCGTGTTGTCATGCCGCTTGCGCGGCCATTCAGTGTCGCATCACCAAGTGGGGGACCACTTCGGGTCCACGAGACCCAGCGGATAGGCGTGGGCATAGTCGAGCGGTGGACGCACCACATATTTGCGGTCAAAGGCGCACCAGTCATAGGCCTGACCGGAACGCACGATATAGGCCCAGTCGGGATGGGCGAAGATCGGCCGGCCGATCGCCACCATGTCTGCCGCGCCTGACTCCAGCGCCGCTTCCGCCCCAGCCCCATCGGCAATGCCACCATTGGTGATCATCGGCAGGCCGGAGGCCTTGCGGATCACCGTCGACATTGGCGTGTCGCTGTTGGGGTCGCGGTTGTCGAGATAATTGAAGCTTGCCCAGTGAAGCGCATCATAGCCCGAATCCTTCAGCGCTGCGCCGACGGCCGCGGCATATTTCACGCCATCGGGCCAGGCGCCGACGAAGTCGTCAACACCATCCTGCGACAGGCGCAGAGTCAGGATCTTGTCCTCGCCAATGGCCTTTCTGACCTTCTCCGCCACCAGCCTGGCGATGCGCACGTTGTTCTCGGGTGAACCGCCGAATTCATCCGTTCGGTGATTGGTCTTCGGATTGATGAACTGCCACAGCAGATAGCCGTTGGCGCCATGGATCTCAACACCGTCGAAGCCCGCCTCGACGGCACGCGCGGCACCTTCGGCGATGCCATCGGCCACGGTATGGATTTCCTCCGCGGTGAGCGCGCGCGCCTGGCCGAATGTCACCTTCGGCCAGGGTCCTTCGATGTTGCGGATCTGCTTCTCGTAGTCATTGTCGGTGTAGAGCGTCCAGCCGGGGCTCTGCGTGGCCGATGCGCTCACCGGCGCCTGGCCGCCAAGCACGCGCGGGTCGCTCACACGGCCGCCGTGCATCAACTGCATGATGATCTTGCAGTCATGCGCGTGGACAGCGTCAGAGACCTTCTTCCAGCCCTTCACATGCTGCGCCGTGACAATGCCGGGCTGGGAAAGATAGGCGCGGCAGCCGAGCCTGTCGTCCTCATAGGTGCCCTCAGTGATAACAAGGCCCAGGCCGCCGCGGGCGCGGCGGGCATAATAGGCCGCCATCTCGTCGGTCGGCGTGCCGTCGGCATCCGCCATCTGGCGCGTCAGCGGCGCCATGGCGATCCGATTCTTGACTGTCTGCCTACCCAGCGTGAACGGAGAGAAGAGACGATTGTAGACTTCGGCCATCATTGCCTCCTGATAAGCTCTTCTGTTCCCAGCCCCACGGCGAGGACATCCGCATCGCGCCCATGCGGCGCGGAAAAGAGGAAGCCCGTCGGCATGCCGCCGGCATCCGTTCCATTGGGGATCGACACGCCGCACCAGTCGAGGAAATTGCCCAGCATGGTGTTGCGCAGCGTCTTCGCATTATTGCGGAAGAACACGTCTTGGTCGGCTTCGAGCGGTGCGATCGGCATTGCCACATGCGGTGTGGTCGGAAAGGCGATGAGCGCATCCCCGATCAGCGCATTGGTCTCGGCGATCATGCGCTTGCGCTCTTCCATGACCACCACGAGGTCCACCGCCGTCATCTTATCCGCCAGCAGGATGCGCTTGACAACGCGCGCGTCCATGCGCTTGGCGTCATCGCCCTTCACGCGGTCCCAATGCACCGCCAGCGCCTCGGCGCCAAGCAGGTGGCCGCGTTTCGCGATGAGGTCGATGATCTGCTGGAACACCGGCATCTTCACGCGCTTCACCTTGGCGCCCGCCTTGATCAGCCGTGCAATCGAGGCCTCGAAATTGACAAGCACCGCCTCCTCCGCACCGTCGAACACGATGTCTGACGGAACGAGAATTTCGAGCCCCTTGGGGCCACGGGCCTTGACCGAGGGTTTCTTCAACCCGCGCAGAACGGCATCAGCCAGCACACAATCCTCGACCGAGTGGGCCAACGGCCCCAGCGTGTCGAGCGTCTTCGACAGGGGAAACACCCCGTCCATCGGGAAATGACCAGTCGAGGATTTGTATCCTACGACACCGTTGAACGATGCTGGAATGCGGATCGACCCGCCCGTGTCGGTGCCGATGGCAATCGGCACGATCCCCGCCGCGACGACAACGCCGCTGGCGGACGAAGACCCGCCGGGCGAGCGGTGCACCGCCTTGTCATTCGGGTTGCGCGGCGTGCCATAATGCGGATTGAGGCCGATGCCGGAATAGGCGAACTCGGTCATGTTGATGCAACCGACGTTCACCAGGCCTGCGGCCTTGCCCGCGGCCACGAGCGCTGCATCGGCCCTGGCGGCAGGGTTGGACTTCAGCACCACAGAGCCTGCGGTGGTCACCCGCCCCTTGAAATCGAACAGGTCCTTCCACGCAACGGGCACGCCATCAAGCAGGCTCGCGGGTGTCCCGGCCTTCAACCGGCGGCGCGCGGCCTTGGCTTCGGTCATGGCACGGTCGCGCAGGAGTTCAGTGAAGATGGCGCGGTCCCCCACGCTCTCGTTCTTCGTGAACACCTCCTCGGCAAGCGTCACGGGATCGAGCGTGCCCTTGCGCAGCTTCCTTGCGAGTTCGGCGGCAGTCGGGCTGGGCATGAATATCAACTCAATGAATGATGACGGTGGCGCCGGTGGCTTTCCAGGCGATCTGCGCCTTGTCGCCTGCGGCGAAGCGCCCGCCATATTTGTCGGCGTGGCCCTCGATGTTAATCTGGTCACCGTTCGGAAGATTTACAACCATTTGAACGATATGGCCGATCTGCTGCAAGCGGCTGATGGCGACGGGGATGACGCAGTTGCCGTAGGCCGCCTCCACATCGGCGCGCGGGGTGAGTGCTGGCAGCACGTCAATCGATTCGGCGGGCAGAACGAGGCTGGACTTCGCACCCACTGCGCCCGTGGTTGACGGCGCCAGCCCGGACAGCGGACCGAAGGCTGTGTCCACCGTTGCAATCGCACCCGACACGCCGTGGACCGTTCCAGGAATCAGCGTGTTGCGGCCGATGAATTGCGCCACGAACAGGCTCTTCGGCCGCGTGTAGAGTTCATAGGGCGGGCTGATCTGTTCGATCTTGCCCTGGTTCATCACCACGATACGGTCTGACAGCGCCAGCGCCTCGGATTGCGCATGTGTGACGAAAACGAAGGTGATGCCGAGGCTGCGCTGCAGAAGCTTCAACTCGTTCTGGATGCTCTTGCGCAGATTGGCGTCGAGCGCGCCCAGCGGCTCGTCGAGAAGCAGGATGTCTGGCTCGACCACAAGCGAACGGGCGAGTGCGATGCGCTGGCGCTGGCCGCCTGAGAGACGGTCCGGGCGCACGTCGGCGATCGCGAGCAGGTCGAGCTTCTCGAGGATGCGGTCCACCTTGCGGTCACGTTCCGCGGCGGGCATGCCCTTGACGTCGAGACCGAAGGCCACGTTCTTGCGCACGCTCATGTGCGGGAACAGCGCATAGTTCTGGAAGATCATCGAGGTTGGGCGCTGCTCGGGCAGAAGATCGTTGATGCGCTTGCCGCGGATGTTGATGTCGCCCGAACTGATCGCCTCGAAACCGGCAATCATGCGCAACGTCGTGGTCTTGCCGCAACCCGACGGTCCGAGGAAGGCGATGAACTCGCCCTTGTCCACATCGAGGTTGAAGTCGATCACGGCGGCGGTGCCGTTATCGTAAACCTTGCCGACATGAGAAAGCTGCAGGTCGTAGGCCACGCGCTGAATAACCTTTGGGGAGGGGGGAGGAACCGGCCGGGGCTTGAGCCCCGGCCGGCGGTCGAAAGATCAGGCAGAGAGGAACTCGTCCCACTTCTGCATGAGATAGTCATACTCGTCGGGCCACTGGTGCCAGTAGGCCACGCTCGCGGCGCGCGTCTCGAGCGAGCCGCCGTCGCGCAGGTCGCCTTCCTTGATGCCGCGGTCGGGAGCGCCAACCCAGGGCTTGCCCTCATACCAGAAGGCATACTTGTCCGCTGGCATGACGTCCTTGATGTTCGTCGTCGGCGAGTAGTAGCCCTGCTCCGAGACGGTGATCGCCGGCGGGCCGGAGAGCCAGTAGTCGGAGTAGGCGACGACGGCGTCGAGGTTCGGCGTGCCGGCGATGGCGGAGTTGCCGATCGTCCAGGCGCGGTAGCCTTCCTTCACCGTGGCGTAGGAGCACTGCACGCCCTGGGCCTTCACGGCCATGACGGCAGGCTGCCAGGCGTCGGCGAGGATCATTTCGCCGGAAGCCAGCAGGTTGACGAGTTCGCCGAAGTCACCCCACAGGGCGCGGAACTGGCCATCCTTCTTCTTCGCGATGAGGAACTTAGAGGCCTCGTCGATGGCGGCCTTGTCCGGGTTGCCCGGGTTCGGCACGTTGAGAAGGCCCAGCGCGTTCATGGCGAGCACGGCCTGGCCAAAGGCAATGAGCGGGTCGACGTTGAGGCCGGTCTTGCCCTTGAACTTCGGGTCGAAGAGCGCGGTCCAGGTCGAGGCTTCCTCGGCCGACACGAGGTCGGGGCGATAGCCGATCGAGTCATAGTTGTAGACGGTCGGAACCATCCACAGCTCGGTCTGGGCCTCGTCCTTCCAGATCTGGCCGACGATCTGTGCCTTCTTGTCCCACTTGTCCGAACCCTTTGTGAAGGTGTCGCGGATGTTGGCCCAGTTCTTGAGAGAGGCCGTCGGGATCGCCTGGATCTTCTCGGTCGCGATCACGGCGGGCAGACGCTCGCCGATCGTTTCCCAGCAGTCATAGGCGGTCGAACCCGAGAGCAATTCCGTCTGCGTGTTGGGGAAGATGTCGGCCTTGCCCGACACCGCCTTGACACCCGACTTTTCCTTGAACTCGTTCAGGATGCGCTCCTGCACCGTCACCGACAGGCCGACCGTGCGGAGTTCCTGTTCGGCGAGGCTGGCGGCGAAGGCCTGCTGGGCGCCCCAGGGCGCCAGCGGCACGCCGGCGGCGACCGAAAGCCCGGCGGCCGTTCCCTGCAGGAAGCGGCGGCGGGAGAGATGATAGTTACGCATTTAGTCTCCTCCTTGTGTTTCAGATACTTAACTTCGTCTCATCAGTACCGGCCGACGAGAAGGCCACCATCAACCACCACCGTTTGCCCCGTCATGTAGCGAGCGGCGTTGGAAGCAAGGAACAGGATCACATCCGCAATGTCCTCGGGCTCGCCGATGCGGCCCATGGGAATGAACTCTCCGGCCTTGTCGGCGTCGGGTCCCAGCGAATGTTCCTTCGAGAGAAGCTGCGCGGTGCGGATGTAACCGGGCGCGATACCGTTGACGCGGATGCCCTCGCGCGCAAGTTCCACGGCAAGGCCGCGCACGAGACCCACCACGCCGGCCTTGGCGGCGGAATAATGCACATGCTCGTCCCAGCCATAGGCAACGCCCATGATGGAGGAGACGGCGATGACCGATCCCTTCTTTGCCGCCTTCATGGCGGGCAAGGCCGGGCGAACCACGCGGAAAATGCCTTTGAGGTCGATGTCGAAGGTATAGTCCCACTTCTCGTCGGTGAGTTGCGGCAGCGGCACTTTGTGCGCGATGCCAGCATTTGCGACGATGGTGTCAATGGCGCCGTGAGCCTTCTCGACCGCCGCCACAACAGCATCGGCCTGCTCGGTGGAGCGCACGTCGAGGCGGTGGAACTCGGCGGAACCGCCCGCCGCCTTGATCTCGGCGACGACGGAGTGGCCTTCCTTTTCGAGGATATCTGTCGCCACCACATGGTTGCCGGCCTTGCCGAAGGCCTTGGCGGTGGAACGGCCGATGCCAATTCCAGCACCGGTGATGAGAACGGTTGAAGTCATTGCATCACGTCTCCGGAATTGGGCCCGAGCGTCTGGCCAACGAAGAGCGAGGCCTCGGGCGAACACAGGAAAGCAACGGTGGCCGCCACCTCATCCGGCTCGCCGAAGCGGCCGAGCGGCAAGCCCGCGGCCTTGGCCTTGCGCCAGTCTTCCGACAGCGACATGACGAGTGGCGTGTTGATGGGGCCCGGCGCCACCGCGTTGACGCGTACGCCATCCGCACTCACCTCGCGCGCCAGCGCCTTGGTCATGCCGATGATTGCCGCCTTGGCGCCCGAATAATGGACGAGGTCCGTTCCGCCGATCTGGCCGAGTTGGGAAGCGATGTTGACGATCACGCCGCTCTTTCGCGCCAGCATGCCAGGCAGAACGGCGCGCATGCAGAGATAGGTGCCGCGCACATGTACCGCGAACATTCGATCGAAATCGGCGGGCTGAAGATCGACGAAGCGCGCCTGGTGCACATGGCCCGCATTGTTGACGAGATGCGTGCAGGCTCCGAAGGCCTTTTCGCAGGCAGCCAGCAGGTTCGCCGCATCGGTCTCCTGCGAGACATCACCGGCAACGGCCAAGGCCTTGCCGCCGATCTCGCGTGCGGCCTGCTCGGCAGCTTCGGGGCGCATGTCGTTGACGACGACATTGTAACCCTCACGCACCAGCCGTCCGGCAACGGCGCGCCCGATGCCGGAGCCAGCACCCGTGACGATCGCATTCCTCATACGATGTCCTCCTGCATCGCCACCTTCTTGGCGCGGCGCACGCTGAGGCCCATCAGGATCGCGTAGACGGCGAGAAGCGCGAAGGAGAACACCGTCGTGAGCACACCGAAGGCGAAGACGTTGGGATGAATCTCGACGGAGAATGTGCCGTAGATCGCCAGCGGCAGCGTCTGGTCACGGCCAGAGGCGAAGAGCGTGCGCGAGAACTCGTCATAGGACAGCGTAAAAGCAAACAGCATGGCCGAGAGCACGCCCGGGAAGATTAGCGGGAACGTCACCTTCCGGAAGGTGCGGGCCGGCGGCACGCCGAGCGACCAAGCCGCCTCCTCCACCGAGGCGTCGAAGCGGTTGAGGATCGCCAGCATGACGAGGAAGGCGAAGGGGAAGGTGTAGACCACATGGGTTACAAATGCCGTGCTCCACCAGTGCCGCTCGATGCCGAGGATGTTGTTGGCGAGCAGCGACACGCCGAGGCCCGTCAGCACGCCCGGCACCATCATGCCCAGCACGATCAGGTAGAAGACGAAGCCCGAGCCCTTGAACTTGCGGCGGAAGGCCTGCGCCGACATGACGCCCAGCACCGTCGAGATGATCATGGTCATGAAGGCAAGGGTGAGAGAACGGAACATCGCCTCGCCCAGCGGCAGGGGCGCGATGCGCGAGGGTGGCACCAGGCCGAAGATGTGGCGGTACCAGTAGGTCGACCACTCGATGATCGGGAACTGCGGCCCGCCTTCCGGCCCCTGCTGGAACGAGAGGATCGCCAGCACGAAGAACGGTCCATAGAGGAACAGGATGAACAGCAGCGTGTAGACGGCAAGGACGGGCTTCAGAACGCGGGCTTCCATGATCTCAGAGCTCCCGCTTAAGGTCGACGATGCGCAGGAAGCCCGCGATCACCAGTCCCATCACGATGGTCAGGATCACGCCCACCACCGAGGCCAGCGCCCACTTGAGCGACCCCACCTGTGTAACTATGATGTTGCCGAGGAGATTCACCTTGCGGCCGGACAGCGCGGCTGCGGTGGCGAACTCACCGAGCACCATCACGCTCACAAAGATGGCGCCCACGACAACGCCCGGAAGGCTCAGCGGAAAAATGATCTTCCAGAAGATGCGGCTGAAGCCTGCGCCTAAGTCCCGCGCGGCCTCGATGATGTTGGGATCGATGCGGCCCAGCATGAAGGCGATGGGCCCCACCATGAACACGACGTAGATCTGCGTCATGCCGATCACCACCGAAAGTTCGGTAAACAGCAGCGCCTCGATCGGCTGAGAGATGATGCCGAATTTCTGCAGAATGATGTTGATGGCGCCTTCCTTGCCCAGCATCGGCCGCCACGCGAGGACGCGGATGAGGAAGGAGGTCCAGAAGGGAATAACGCAGATGACGAGCAGCACGGTCGACAGCGTCTTGTTCTTGACGAACAGGCCCACGAACAGTGCGGTCGGATAACCGATGACGAAGGTCGTCGCCAGCACGATGAGCCAGATGCGGATGGTCGTCCAGAGCGAGGCCAGATAGGTGTCAGAGCCGAAGAAGGTCTTCCAGCTCTGCAATGTCAGCGTGGGCTCGATCTTGA
>NZ_JBIICB010000111.1:0-12510 GCF_044239095.1 Aestuariivirga sp.
ATCATGAACCGAAGCCGGCAAAAGCCACGCCTGATCTACTTCCCACGATCGATATGTCTTGCTCATAACCCAAATGAATCAAATTCTATCCCCGCCGTCGAGGCCATTTTCCAGACAGGCTCCTAGGTTTTCACGATGTCAATCAGCAGCGGCACGTTCAAGGAACATATGCCTAGCAGATCGCAGCGCTGAAGTCAAGATAAAATTCCTAGCAAGATCCGTCCAGCTTGTTGATGGCCTCGACATTCGCCGCCGAGGCGCCCTTGGGGTCGAAGGCGGAGGCAAGCCAGGTGTCGACAATGGCCTTCGCCAATTCCGGGCCGATGACGCGCGCACCCATGGTGATGATCTGGGCGTCATTGGACTTTGCGGCGCGTTCCGCCGAATAGGTGTCATGGGTCAGGGCCGCGCGAATCCCCGGCACCTTGTTGGCCGAAATGCAGACGCCGATACCGGTCCCGCAGATCAGGATGCCACGCTCGAACTCCCCGTCCTTCACCTTGTGGGCAAGGTTGGCCGAGAGGTCGGCATAGAAGCCGGACTGGCTCAGATTGGCGATCTGGTGCTCGGCCTTCGACTTCAGATGCGCCTCGATCACGTCGAGGAGGGGTTTTCCGGCGCTGTCGGCGCCAAGTGCGATCTTCATGACTTCTCTCCCAAGGACCGTGTGACGGCATCGATGATGCCGATGAAACCGGCAGGATCCCAGGCGGACCGGCCGATGAAGAGCCCGTCAATATCCGACATGGCGGCCAGCTCGCAACAGTTCTGCGGGTTGACGCTGCCGCCATAGAGAACCTTGAGGGGCGCGCCAGCAATCTCCGCCGTCAGCGCCTTCAGCTTGCGGTGCTGGCCGTTGGCGAATGCGGGGTCCGCCGGAATGCCGCCCTCGCCGATGGACCAGACAGGCTCATAGGCGAGCACCACCTTGCCCGGCGCATCCCGGCCCACGTCACGCAGCGCAAAGCGTGTCTGTTTTGCCAGCACGTCGGCCGTGGCACCCGCCTCATATTCACTGCGCGTGTCGCCGATGCAGACGAGCGCGGTCAGGCCGTGCCTCACGGCCGCCGCCACCTTCTTCGCCACCGTCTCATCGGTTTCGCCAAAATGGGTGCGGCGCTCGCTGTGGCCAAGCTCAACGATGCTCGCGCCGCAGTCCTTCACCATCAGGGGGGACACCTCCCCGGTCCAGGCACCCTGGTCCGCCCAGTGCATGTTCTGCGCGCCAACCTTCACCTGCGTGCCAGACAGAATGTCCGCCACCTCGGCGATATAGGGAAAGGGCGGAATGACGAAGGGCTGAACATTCCCAAAGGAAGAGGTCTTCAGCGCCGCGGCGAAGGCTTGCGCTTCCGCACGCGTCTTGTTCATCTTCCAGCTGGTGCCGATCCACGGCGTCTTCATCAGTTGAATCCTGTCTTGGTGAAGGGCGCCCAATAGGCGACCGATTCCTTGATTGCCGGCACAACGCTGCGGTCCGTGGGTTCGCGCTCGCGGAAGGCGAGTTCGAGGCAGAGCTCATTATCCGTGCCGCCGCCGGCCTTCACCGCAGCGATGAGCTGCTCCGGCGTGATGCGGCCATTCTCGTTGTACTGCCTGGTGAAGGGCCAGTGCCCGCCCTTGTTCATCGTCGACTGCTTGATGTGGATGATGGGCGACTGGGTGGCGAAGTCCCTGGCCCAGGCGTAAGGGTCAACATCCGCCGGGTTGGGCGAGGTCACGTCACCATGGTCGATGTCGACCATGGGCCTCAGCGGAATGGGAAGCCCAGCCGCATCGATCCAGTCTTGCAGGTCTTGCGTGTCCTTCAGCGTGTGGCCCAGCTCGCGGCCCACCGACATCGGTTCCCAGAACAGCCAGGTGAGGCCGCGCGCCTTGGCATGCTCGGCCACGTCGCGCCAGCCGTCCAAGCCGATCTTCATCAGATCCTCGCGGCGGCTGACGTCATCGTAATCGCGGAAGGTGAAGATGCCGAACTGCGTACCGATGGCGGGGGTGCCGAGGTCGCCCGCGATGTCCGCCATGCCCTTGAACCAGTCGATATAATATTGCCGCACTTCGCCATCAGGGTGGACGAAGTGGTTGAGCCTCCCATAGGGGCCCGTCATGATGGAGGTGATCTTCGCCCCCTTCTGCGCGCAGGCCTTCGCCATGCGGTCGGTCAGGCGCTTCACCGTCCTGGCCTGCCAAGACGGGTTGATGAATTCATGCACCAGCTGGATGTGGCCGATTCCCACCTCATCCGCCAAGGTGCCGATCAGGTCCTCCGGCTCCGCAAAGCGGTTCACGAAGGGGTTGGTGTTGACGGAGAGTGTAAATCCCATGCGGAAAGCCTGCGGTTTTGCAGTGCAATAACGAATTTGGTTGACGGCTGAGCTTATCTGAAAAATATTGCACCTCAAGAAAAAATTTTCAAAGAAGTGGGAGCGCGTTGACCCTGCACCAGCCAGCCCCTCAGGTGGACGAGGAGGCCGCACTCGCGGCCCGTGCCGCGTGGCTGCATTTTGCGGGGGGCAAGACGCAGGGCGAGGTCGCCGAACTTCTCGGCGTGCAGAGCACCAAGGCCCACCGGCTGATCGCCAGGGCCCGCGCGGAGGGGTTGATCCGCGTTTTCGTCGAGGGTCCCATTTCCGGCTGCATCGCGCTCGAGGAGCGGCTCAAGGCTGATTATGGTCTCGGCTTCTGCGAGGTGGTGCCCAACATCGACGAGGGCCCGCTTCCGCTCCGCACGCTCGGCATGGCGGGCGCCCGCTACATCCGCCATCTCATCGAGGGCGGCCGCCACCGCATGATCGGCATGGGCCATGGCCGCACGCTGGCCGCCGCCGTCGACCTCATGCCCAGCATTCAGGCGCGGGACACACGCTTCGTGTCGCTGCTGGGTGGCCTTACCCGGCGCTTCGCAGCCAGCCCCTTCGACGTGATCCACCGCCTGGCGGAGCGCACCGCGGCGGAGGCCTATGTGATGCCCGTGCCATTCTTCGCCAACACCGAGAAGGACCGCCGCGTTCTGGAATCGCAGTACGGCGTGTCGGACGTTCTCGCCATGGCGCGCAAGGCTGAGCTCTATATCGCCGGCATCGGCGAGGTGGATGCCAAGAGCTTCATCGCCACCGCCGGCATGGTGGACGAGGAGGACGTGGACGAGGTGATGAAGACCGGCGCCTGCGCCGAAATCCTCGGACATTTCTTCAGCGAGCATGGCCAGCATCTGCCCAATTCGGTGTCGGACCGCGCGCTCGCCCCGCGCTTTGCCGACCTGAAAAGCCACAGGATCGTCGCCCTCGCGGGCGGCACATCGAAAACTCAGGCCATCCGCGCCATTCTCGAGCACGGACTTCTTTTCGGCCTGATCACTGACGAGGCAACGGCAAGACGCCTCGTTTCACAAAAACCGGGACGAGAGCCCGGCAAGAAGAACGGGAAAACCGCACCGGGCTAAGTCTCCACCAACGACCCCACAACAACTGGAGGAATGGGAATGTTTGACAAGGAAAAGGGCCTCTTCGAAGCCTTCGTGGCAAAGAAGATGAGCCGCCGTGAACTGCTTCAGGCGACCGGAAAGGCGGGCCTCTCGGCCTCTGCCGCCGGCTTCCTGATGACCCAGGCGCAGACCAGCGCCATGGCCGCCGACTTCGACTGGATGAAGTACAAGGGCTCGAAGCTCAAGCTTCTGCTCAACAAGCATCCTTACGCCGATGCCATGATCGCCAACATCGAGACCTTCAAGACGATGACCGGCATGGACATCTCCTGGGACATCTTCCCCGAGGACGTCTACTTCGACAAGGTCACGGCCGCCCTGTCCTCGGGCTCCACCGAATACGACGCCTTCATGACCGGCGCCTACATGACCTGGACCTATGGTCCGGCTGGCTGGATCACGGACTTGAACGAGTTCATCAAGGACCCGGCCAAGACCAATCCCACCTATAATTGGGAAGATATGCTGCCGGGCCTGCGCGCATCGACCTCGTGGAACGGCGTTCCCGGTGGCGAACTCGGTTCCGCGGATGCCAAGCAGTGGTGCATTCCGTGGGGCTATGAGCTCAACAACATCTCCTACAACAAGAAGATGTTCGACCAGGTCGGCGTCCAGCCGCCGAAGAACATGGGCGAGATGGTCGAAGTCTCGGCCAAGCTCACCAAGGATCTCGGCGGACCCTACGGCATCGGCGTGCGCGGCTCGCGTTCCTGGGCCTCGATCCACCCGGGCTTCCTCTCGGGCTATGCCAACTTCGGCGAGCGTGACTTCACCGTCACCGATGGCAAGCTGAAGGCCGCGATGAACACCGCGGGCTCCAAGGCCTTCCACAGCGACTGGGTCAAGATGATCCAGGACTCAGGCCCGAAGAACTGGTCGACCTACACCTGGTATCAGGTCGGCACTGACCTCGGCGCCGGCGCCTCCGCCATGATTTTCGACGCCGACATCCTCGGCTACTTCATGAACGGCGGCGACAACACGGAAGCGGGCAACCTCGGTTACGCGCCGTTTGCGGCAAACCCTGCCGCCACGGCTCCGACGCCCAACGTCTGGATCTGGTCGCTGGCCATGAACAATGCCGGCACCCAGAAGGACGCCACCTGGTACTTCCTGCAGTGGGCGACCTCGGTCGAGCACGCGCTGTTCGGCGCGCGCAAGATGGACTTCGTCAACCCGGTCCGCGCCTCGGTCTGGGCCGACGAAGAGTTCCGCGGCCGCATCGACAAGTCCTATCCGGGCTATCTCAACCAGCATGACGTCTCGGCGCCGGGTGCGAAGATCTACTTCACCGCCCAGCCGCTGTTCTTCGACCTCACCACGCTGTGGTCCGAGAACCTGCAGAAGATGGTCGCCAAGGAAATCCCGATCGATGAAGGTCTGGACACCATGGCAGCCGAAATGGACAAGAAGCTGGCCGAAGCCGGCCTCGGCTAAGCAACACTGACTGGTGCGCGGGGCTGCCTTCTCCCTGGGGTTGGCCCCGCGCCCTTCATCCCTTTTCACACGCAGGTTACGGGCCCGACATGACCGCCGCCGCCAAAGAGATGCGCACACCGGTGAAGCAGAGCCGCTTCATGCGCCGGGCTTTGCCCTACCTGCTCTCGCTTCCCGCATTGCTGATGTGCATCGGGATCCTGATCCCGTTCTTCACCGCCGTCTATTACTCGATGCTGCGCTACCGGATGAACCTGCCCCAGATGAAGGGCTTCATCTGGTTTGATAACTACATCAACTTCTTCACCGATCCGAAATTCTGGAACACCGTCTATATCTCGCTCACCTATGCCTTCCTGACGGTGGGCCTCGAGCTGCTGCTGGGCCTTGCCATCGCGCTTCTGCTGCAGCGGCCCACGCGCTTCAACAACATCGCGTCCATCCTGCTGCTGCTGCCGCTGATGACGGCCCCGGCCCTGGCCGCGCTGATGTGGAAGCTGATGACGCATCCGGACTTCGGCGTGCTGAGCTATCTCCTCACCCTCATCGGCATCACCGACTTCAAATGGGCCTCAGATCCGTCGACCGCGCTCTTCACCGTGCTGCTGGTGGACATGTGGGTCTACACGCCCTTCATCATGATCCTGCTGCTCGCGGGCCTGCGCTCGCTGCCGAAAGCGCCCTTCGAGGCGGCAGCGCTTGATGGCGTGCCGCGAAGCTTCGTGTTCTTCCGCATCACGCTGCCCATGCTGATGCCTTACATCATCACGGCCACGCTGTTCCGCCTGCTCGACTCGATCCAGCAGTTCGACATCATCTATGCGATGACGCAGGGCGGACCGGGCGACAAGCTGCTCGTCTTTCAGGTGCAAGCCTATCTCGACTTCTTCCAAGCCACCAATGTGGGCCGGTCCGCAGCGCTCATGATCATCCTCTGGGCGATCACCTATGCGCTGTCGAACGTCTTCATCAAGCAGTGGCTCAAACTGCGCGAACGCGCCCACGGAGCGCACTGATCCATGGACCACACATCGACATTCGAGAAAGTCCTGCGCGGCGTGCTGATCACGCTGGTGCTGATCTTCTTCCTCTTCCCCATCGCCTGGATCTTCCTCATGTCGCTCCAGACGAACGAGACGATCCTGCGCATTCCGCCCTCGATCGTCTTCACGCCGATCATTGATAACTATACAGCCTTGATCACCGGCCAGCTGCGCACCGCGGCGGGCAGCCTGCAGCTGAACTTCATGCAGAACATGTTCAACTCGGTTCTGCTCTCCGTGTGCTCGGTCGCACTCTCGCTGGTGCTGGGCGTGCCTGCGGCCTATGCCTTCGCGCGCTTCAAGTTCAGGCTGGGTGAGGACATCGCCTTCACGCTGCTGTCCTTCCGCTTCGCGCCGGCCCTCCTCGTGCTCTTGCCGCTGAGCCTCTATTTCAAGACGCTGGGCCTCACCAACACCTATATCGGCCTCATCTGGGTCTATCAGCTGATCTGCCTGCCACTGATCCTGTGGATCGTGCGCGGCTATTTCGAGGACATCAGCCCCGATATCGAGCATGCCTATCGCATTGCGGGTAACAGCTGGTGGAAGACCTTCACGAAGATCTCGATCCCGCTGGCCAAGCCCGGCATCGCGGCGGCGGGCTTGCTCGCCTTTATCTTCGCCTGGAACAATTTCATCTTTGCCCTGATCCTGGCCTCGGCCGACAAGCAGCCTGTCACCGTGGGCGCGCTTGCCTTCGTCACGGCGTCCGGCATCCAATACGGGCAGATCGCGGCCGCCATCATCATCTCGATCACGCCCACGCTGGCGCTGGCGCTTTATGCGCAGCGCTATCTCGTCGAGGGCCTTTCCATGGGGGCGGTGAAGGGATGAGCCAGCTCGTCATCAAGTCGCTGTCCAAGGCCTACAAGTCCTTCAAGGTCTTCGACGGATTGAATCTCGAAGCCAGTGCGGGCGAGATCGTGGTGATCTTCGGCGGCTCCGGCACCGGCAAGACCATCCTGCTCCGCCTCATCGCAGGCGTGGAGGAGCCAAGCTCCGGCACCATCGAGATCGGCGGGCATGACGTCGCCGACATCGCGCCGGAGCATCGCGGTGTGGGCATGGCGTTCCAGAACTTCGCACTCTTCCCGCACATGTCGGCTTCAGAGAACATCGCGACGCCCTTGCGCGCAGCAGGTGCGGCGGACGACAAGGTGATGGCGGGTGTCGCCAAGGTCGCCAAGCTCCTCAAGATCGACCATGTGCTGAACCATTCCCCGCGCGAACTCTCCAACGGCCAGAAGCAGAGGACCGCACTGGCCCGCGCGCTGGCTGCCAGCCCGCAGATCCTGCTGCTTGACGATCCGCTGCGCAACGTCGATGCCAAGCTGCGCTTCGAGATGCGCCTGGAACTGCCGCGCCTGCTCCGCCAGAGCGGCGCCACGGTGCTTTACGTCACACAGGACTACAAGGAAGCCATGGCGCTGGCGGACCGCATCGCGGTGCTGGCCAACGGCAAGTTCGTGCAGACGGCCACGCCTGAGGACATCTACACGAAGCCTGCCACCCTCGGCGTGGCACGCCTCTTTGGTGATCCCTCGATCAACACGGGCGAAACAGTGATTGCCTCCGATTCGTCCGGCGTGCACGTGGTGCTGGGCGGCGCCCGCGTGTCCGTCGCCTCCAGCTACGCCTCTCACGCGGGCCGCGCGGTGACGTTCGGCGTCAGGCCTGAGGCTGTCGAGCTTGGCGGTGCGGAGGGTCTGGAGGCTGAGGTTGTCGCCGTGACACCACTCAATGAGCGCGTGGTGCTGCTGCTGCAGACGGCCAGCGGCTGGGAATTCCTCGCCTCGCTTCCCGCCACCGCCAAGGTTCCCGACGCGGGTGCGAAAATCCGCGCGGGCTTCGCCGAACACGGCACCCACATCTTTGACCGCCAGACGGGAGAACGGCTCCATGGCTGAACTCGTTCTCAACCGGGTCGACAAGATCTACCGCTCCCGCAAGGGCGACGTGCATGCCGTGCAGGCGCTGGACCTGACCGTGAAGCCCGGCGAGATCGTCGCACTTCTGGGTTCTTCCGGCTGCGGCAAGACCTCGACCCTGCGCATGATCGCAGGCTTCGAGGATGTGACCAACGGGTCAATCACGCTCGGGGCCAAGCCCATTCACACGCTGGCTCCTGCGCAGCGCGGCGTTGCCATGGCCTTCGAGGCCTATTCGCTCTATCCGCCGCTGACCATTGCCGAGAACATGTCCTTCGCGCTCAAGTCCTCGAAGCTCCCGCAGGCCGAGCAGGACTCGCGCGTCAGGGCCATGGCGGAGATGCTGGAGATCTCCGACATTCTCAACCGCTATCCCTCCTCCGTCTCCGGCGGCCAGCAGCAGCGCGCCAGCCTCGGCCGCGCGCTGGTGCGCGATGCGGGCTTGTACCTTCTGGACGAGCCGATGGGCCAGCTCGAGCCGCAGCTCCGCGCCGTGCTGCGCGGCCGCATCAAGCATTACCTGCGCGAGCACAAATGCACGACCATCCTCGTCACCCATGACCAGACGGAGGCCAATGCCCTGGCCGACCGCATCGCGGTGATGGAGGGCGGCGTGCTGCAGCAATATGCAACGCCCGCCGAATTGAAGGTGCGCCCCGCCAACCTGTTCACCGGCACCTTCATCGGTGAGCCGCCGATGAATGTCTTCGCCGCCGACGTGAAGACGTCCGCCGATGCCGTGAGCTTCATGGTGGATGGCGGCACGACGCTGTCCTATCCCGCCGCCGACATGTCAGCCGCCTTGCGGGAGCGGCTGGCGACGACGCCGAAAATCTCGCTCGGCATCCGCCCCTATGCGCTGCATCTGGGCGATGGGCCGGTGAAGGGCAAGGTCATGGCCTGCCAGTGGCTGGGCGACCAGACCCATGTCGCCGTGGACGTTGGCGGGCGCACTGTCGTGTCCGTCTCGCAAGAGCGGGTGTCGCGGACACCTGGCAGCGACGTGAGCCTGAATGTGGCCGCGCGCGACCTCCACCTCTTCGATCCAAAGAGTGGCATGGCAATCGCCCATGGAGGAACCCTCGCATGAGGGATGGCATCCTCATCGGCATCGATGCCGGAACCTCGGTCATCAAGTCCATCGCCTTCAGTGTGACGGGTGAGCAGCTTGCGGCAGCCGCGATTCCCAACCGCTACGCGACATTTCCTGACGGCGGTGCCGAGCAGGACATGGCCCGCACCTGGGCCGATACGGCGGCGACGCTGAAGGAGCTGACGGAAAAAATCCCCAATCTTGCCGCCCGCCTGATCGCCATTTCGGTGACGGGCCAGGGCGATGGCATGTGGCTGATCGACAAGGCGGGCGAGCCCGTGGCGCCTGCCTGGCTGTGGCTCGATGCGCGTGCTGCGGCCATCACCGAGGCCTTCGCGGCGAGCAAGGATTATCCCGCGCACTACCAGCGCACCGGCACTGGCGTGAATGCCTGCCAGATGAGCATGCAGCTGGCCTGGATGAACAGGAACCGGCCCGAGGTTCTGGCGCGTGCCACCACCGGCTTCCACTGCAAGGACTGGCTCTACTTCAAGCTCACGGGCGACCGGCGCACGGACCCGTCGGAAGCGAACTTCACCTTCGGCCAGTATGCGACGCGCAGCTACGCGCCCGAGGTGCTGGACGTGCTCGGCGCATCCGATGCGAAGCGCCTGCTGCCCGAGATCGTCGAGGGAACGGAGGTCGCGGGCGGCCTCACCCCCGAGGCCGCGGCGCTGACGGGGTTGAAGGCTGGAACGCCCGTCACGCTGGGCTATGTGGACGTGCTGTGCACGGGGCTGGGCGGCGGGCTTTACGACCCCAAGGGCGAGACAGGCTGCACCATCGTCGGCTCCACCGGCATGCACATGAAGATCGCGCCATCCGCTCAGCATGTGAAGCTCAATGCCGAGCTTTCGGGCTATACCATGTGCTTCCCCGTGCCCGGCATGTATGCCCAGATCCAGTCCAACATGGCCTCGACGCTGAACATCGACTGGCTGCTCGACGTCGGCCGTGACGTGCTGGCCTCGCAAGGGGTGGAGCGCACGCGCGGCGATCTGCTCAAGGGCCTCGATGAGCGCGTGATGGCGGCGGAGCCTGCCCGCGCCATCTTCCATCCCTATATCTCGCAGGCGGGCGAGCGCGGCCCCGTGATGGAGCCCGCGGCGCGCGCCATGTTCACCGGCCTCGAGCTCGGCATGGGATTTGCCGGCATGATGCGCAGTGTGTTCGAGGGCCTGTGCTTCGCCTCGCGTGATTGCTATTCGGCGATGGGCGATATCCCGCGCGAGGTGAGGGTCACCGGCGGGGCAGCGCGCTCGAAGGCGCTGCGCGTGATGCTGGCCAGCACGCTCAAGGCCCCCGTGCGCAGCGTGCAGCGCGAGGAGGCCGGTGCCGCAGGTGCGGCCATGATGGCCGCCGTGCAGCAGAAGCTCTATCCGGACATGAATGCCTGCGTGGCGGAGTGGGTAGACCCGCTGCTCGGTCCTGTTACCGAACCCGACCCGGAGCTGGCCCGCCGCTATGACGGGGCGTTCGTCATCTACAAGCAAACCCGCGAGACAATGCGCCCGCTGTGGCGCGCCATGGTGGCCAATCGTGCATCGTAAGATTTCCGTCATCGGTGACCGTTTCATGCTGTCGTCCATGTTCGAGGCGGCGCTGCGTGAACGCTGCAGGCTATTCGAACTCGACATCCGCACGCATGACATGCCCTGGCCGGATGAGCCGATGGAGCATGGCTATGCGGTCGAAGGCATGGACGGCCTCAAGGAATACATGGGCACCGCCGACCAGGTGGTGGAGCTCACGGGTGATGCCGAGATTCTGGTCACCCAGCTCGCACCGCTGTCCGCCTCCATCCTCGACCGGCTGCCCACGCTCAAATTCGTCGCCGTCTCGCGCGGCGGGCCGGTCAACATCGACATGAAGGCGGCGCGCGCGCGCGGCATCACGGTGGTCAACACGCCGGGCCGCAACGCCTCCGCCGTCGCGGAATTCACCATCGGCGCGATCCTGAGCGAGACCCGCAAGATCACCAAAGGCCATGATGCGTTGCGCCACGGCGAGTGGCGGGGCGATCTCTACCGGGCTGACCTGACAGGACAGGAGCTCTCCGAGATGACGGTGGGCCTCATCGGCTATGGCGAGGTGGGCCGCCGCGTCGTGAAGCTGCTCAAGGCCTTCGGCTGCCGCATCCTGGTGAGCGACCCCTATGTGCAGCTCACCGTCGATGACCTGAACGACGGCGTGATCCAGTGCTCGCTCGACCGCGTTCTCGCCGAGGCCGATGTCATCTCGCTCCATCCGCGCGTCACCGCTGAAACCACGAAGATGATCAACAAGGACACGATCGCCCAGATGAAGACGGGCGCCTACTTCATCAACACCGCGCGCGGGCCGCTGGTGAACTACGACGATCTCTACGAGGCGCTCGTCTCGAACAAGCTGGCGGGCGCCATGCTGGAGACCTTCGATGTTGAGCCGGTGCCGCCGGATAACCGCTTCCTGAAGCTCGGCAACGTGACGCTGACGCCGCACATCGCCGGCGCCTCGGTGAAGACGGTAAGCTATGCCGCAGGCCTCGCAGCGGAGGAAGTCCGCCGCTATCTCGCAGGCGAGCCTGCGCTCAACCGTTGCTGATATGCAGGAGCTGAAGCCCGTCGATCTCGTCGTCATCGGGGGCGGCATCAATGGCGCGGGCATCGCGCGGGATGCTGCGGGCCGCGGCCTCTCGGTGATCCTCTGCGAGAAGGACGATCTCGCCCAGGGCACGTCCTCGCGCTCGGGAAAGCTCATCCACGGTGGCCTGCGCTATCTCGAATATTATGAATTCCGCCTGGTGCGCGAGGCGCTGATTGAGCGCGAGGTGCTGCTGAATGCTGCCCCCCACATCGTCTGGCCCATGCGCTTCGTGCTGCCGCACTCACCCGAGCAGCGCCCCGCCTGGCTGGTGCGGCTGGGGCTGTTCCTCTACGATCATCTCGGCGGCCGCAAAAGGCTGCCTGGCTGCCGCAACATCGATCTGCGGCGCGACCCGGAAGGCAAGCCCATCCGCGGCGACTATACCCGCGCCTTCGAGTATTCCGACTGCTGGGTGGATGACGCGCGCCTTGTCTCTCTTAATGCGATCGACGCCAAGGAACGCGGCGCGATGGTGATGACCCGCACCGCCGCCACTGCTGCCCGCCGCGCCGGCGGCCAGTGGGAGGTCGAATTCACTGCAGCGGACGGCACCCGCTCGAAGGTGCAGGCCAGGGTCATCGCCAATGCCGCGGGCCCGTGGGTCGAGAGCGTGATCAACGCCGTCGCAGGCTCCAACTCGCCGCGCCGCGTGCGCCTCGTCAAGGGCAGCCACATCATCGTGCCGAAGTTCTGGGAGGGCCCGCAGGCCTATCTCTTCCAGAACAACGACAAGCGGGTGATCTTCGTCAACCCTTATGAGGGCGGCATGGCGTTGATCGGCACCACCGATATTCCCTATGAGGGCCGCGCCGACGACGTGGCGATCGAGGAGCGCGAGGTCACCTATCTGCTCGCCGCCGTGAACCGCTATCTGAAGACCCCGATCGCCAGGGAAAAGGT
>NZ_JBIICB010000113.1:0-12465 GCF_044239095.1 Aestuariivirga sp.
GAGGCCCTCATCCCCCCTTCGGGGACCTTCTCCCATCCTTCGGACGGGAGAAGGGAAGACAACAAGAGAGTCTGTTGATGCTGCGAACCTCAGTCCTTGGCGCGCTCGACACGATGTGTAGCAGCACGATGGCGAAGGCCTTGGGGTGAAGCTGTTCCCCTCTTCCCTTCTCCCGTCGGCACAGCCGATGGGAGAAGGTGGCCGACAGGCCGGATGAGGGCTCTTGCAGGCGGCAGGACTCGTTGAAAGAGGCCCTCATCCCCCCTTCGGGGACCTTCTCCCATCGCGGCGCGACGGGAGAAGGGGCAGATCAGGAGCGCGCGCGCAGGTAGTCCACTAGCCCCGCGGTGGAGGAATCCAGTCCTTCCGTGCCCTGCTTGCCCTCGACGACCGGCTGTAATCCCGTCGCCAGTTCCTTGCCGAGTTCCACGCCCCACTGGTCGAAGGCGTTGATGTTCCAGATTGCAGCCTCGACGAACACCCGGTGTTCATAAAGCGCGATCAAACGGCCCAGCGTGAAGGGGTCGAGCTTGCGGTAGGCGAGCGTCACGGATGGGCGGTTGCCGGTGAAGACGCGGTGCGGGGCCAAAGCCTTGGCTTCGGCCTTGCTCTTGCCCATGGCGAGAAGCTGCGCCTCTGCCTCCTTCAGTGTCCGGCCCTTCATGAGTGCCTGTGACTGCGCAAGGCAGTTGGCGACGAGCAGCGCGTGGTGCTCTCCCATGCCCTTTTCATGGGCCTCTGCCGCGATCAGGAACTCGACGGGGATGATGCCTGTGCCCTGGTGCAGGAGCTGGAAGAAGGCGTGCTGGCCATTGGTGCCGGGCTCGCCCCAGACGATGGGGCCTGTGTCACCCTTCACGGGCTTGCCATCCTTGGCGACACGCTTGCCGTTTGATTCCATGTCGAGCTGCTGCAGATAGGCGGGAAAGCGCGACAGGCGCTGGTCATAGGGAATGATGGCGCGCGAGGGCAGCCCACAGACATTGCGGTGCCAGACGCCGAGCAGGCCCATCAGCATGGGCAGGTTGTGCAGCACCGGCGCCTCGCGGAAGTGACGGTCCATCGCATGGCCGCCCTCAAGGAAGCGGGTGAAGTTGTCAGGCCCGATGGCGATCATCAGCGGCAGGCCGATGGCCGACCAGATCGAATAGCGGCCCCCCACCCAGTCCCAGAAGCCGAAGATGCGGTCCTCCGAAATGCCGAAGGCCATCACCTTGTCGATCGCCGTGGAAATGGCGGCGAAATGCGCGCCCACCTTCTTCTCACCCAGCGCATCGGCGATCCACCTTCGCGCGGTCTTGGCGTTCGTCATGGTCTCGATGGTGGTGAAGGTCTTGGACGCGATGAGGAACAGCGTTGTCGCGGGCTTCAAAAGCTTCAGCGTGTCGGCGATATGCGCGCCATCGACATTGGAGACATAGTGAAGCCGCGGGCCGTCGTGATAGGTGCCAAGCGCCAGCGTGGTCATGGCCGGCCCCAGGTCCGAGCCGCCGATTCCGATGTTGACGACGTCGGTGATCTTCGAGGCGCGGATCTCCTTCGCGAAGCGCGCCATGGCGGCGAGCACGGCATTGACGTCCGGCATCACGTCTCTGCCGGCCACCATTACCGGCGTGTTGGCGCGGTTGCGCAGGGCCGTGTGCAGCACGGCGCGGCGCTCGGTGGTGTTGATGATGGCGCCCGCGAACATGGCGTCCCGCTTGCCAGCAACGTCAGCGGCCTTGGCCAGCGACGCGAGCAGCTTCATGGTGCGCGCGTTCACGGCGCATTTGGAGTAGTCGAGCAGCAGGTCATCTGCCGTGGCCGAAAACGCCGCGAAGCGCTGGCGGTCGCGCTCGAAGGCGCGCCGCATGTCGGTGGGCGCGCCCTTCTTGAGGTGGGCCTTCAGATCTGCAAGCACGTTGCGGCTGCCGGCCTTGGCCATGACTAGCTCCTCAGTGTTCCGCCCGTCGCCTTGCTCACGGCCTGCACGATCTTCGTGGATACCGCCTCGATTTCGGCCTCGGTGAGCGTCTTGTCCTTGGGCTGCAGCGTCACTTCGATGGCAAGCGACGTCTTGCCGCCCTCAAGCTTGTAGAGGTCGAAGACGGCAACGTCCGAGATCAGCACGCGGTCCGCGCTCTTTGCGGCCTTTACCAGCTTTTCGCCCTCGACCGTGTCATCAACTACGAAGGCAAAGTCGCGGGTCACGGCCATGAGGTCGGAGATGACCAGCGGCGGGCGCGTGGCGCCCTTCTGCTTTGCAGCGGGGATGGCGTTGAGGATGAGTTCGAAGGCCACCAGCGGGCCCTTCACATCCATTGCCGCCAGCACGCGCGGGTGGAGTTCACCGAAGAAGCCAAGCTTGTTCTGCGGTCCCATCTGGATGGTGCCGGAGCGGCCCGGGTGGAACCAGGCTGGCGCACCCGCAACCACCTGAAGGCTGCCAACCGCAGCGCCCGCGGCCTCGAGCACAGCCATCGCATCAGCCTTGGCATCGAAGGCATCAACCGCGCGGGCGGCGCCATGCACGTTGCGCCCCGTGAAGGCGCCGCGCCGGAGGCCCGCGGCCCGCAGTGTTTCGTCCGCGGGCTTGTCACCGGCATAGGCGTGGCCCACTTCCGCCAGCATCATGTCGGCAAAGCCCCTGTCCATGTTGCGGCCTGCGGCGGCAATCAGGTTCGGCAGCAGCGAGGGCCGCATGTCGGAGAGCTCTGACGAGATCGGATTGGCGAGCTGCAGTTCCGGCTGGCCGCCGCCGAAGAGCTTCGCGTGGGCTTCCGGCAGGAAGGCCCAGGTGATCGCCTCGTTGAAGCCGCGCGTGGCCAGCATGCGCCGCGCCGCCAGCATGCGCTTCTGCAGCGGGTTCAGCACCGGCCTGGCGATGGCGCTGGTGCGCGCCATCGGCTGGGCTGGAATGTTGTCGAGGCCCCAGATGCGGCAGACTTCTTCCACGAGATCAGCCTCGCCATGAATGTCCGGCCGCCAGGAGGGAACCGCGCAGGTGATCACATCCCCGTTGTCGCTGACGCCATAGCCCAGTGCCGAGAGGATCTCCTGCTGGCGCGTAACGGGAATGTCGGCGCCCGCCAGCGAGGCGACGCGCGTCTTGCGCAAGGAATAGCTGCGTGCGGTGTCCGGCACGGCGCCTGCCACGACCACATGCGAGGCCTCGCCGCCGCAGAGTTCGAGGATCATGCGTGTGGCGATCTCCGCTCCCACCGGCGTGAAGGCGGGATCGACGCCGCGCTCGAAGCGGTAGCGCGCGTCAGACGTGATGCCGAGCTTGCGGCCGGTGGCGGCCGTTCTCAGCGGATCGAAATAGGCGGCTTCGAGGAAGACGTTGACCGTCTCATCCGTGCAGCCCGAAGGACTGCCGCCGATGATGCCGGCAATGGCCTCGGGGCCCGCCTCATCCGCAATCACCGTCATGCCGGCAGACAGCGTGTAGCTCTTGTTGTCGAGCGCCTCCAGCGTCTCGCCGTCCATCGCGAGCCGCGCCCGGATGTTGCCCTTCACCTTGTCCGCATCGAAGACGTGCAGCGGGCGGCCATAGGCGAAGGTGATGTAATTGGTGATGTCGACAAGCGTGGAAATCGGGCGCAGGCCAATGGCGCGCAGGCGGCGCTGCAGCCACTCCGGCGAAGGGCCGTTCTTGATGCCCCGGAAATAGCGCCCGACGAAGAGCGGGCAGCACTTGCCGTCACCATCCGGAAAGTCGAGCGAGACCTTGATGGGGGATTCGAAGGTACCATCGAGCGTCTTCGCATCGAGCGGCTTGAGGCGGCCCAAACCCTTCGCCGCGAGGTCGCGCGCGATGCCATAGATGCCGAGTGCGTCGGGGCGGTTGGGCGTCACCTTCACATAGATCATCGGGTCATCAAGGCCCAATGCCTGCGCCGCCGGCGTGCCGACGGGCCAGTCGCCCGGGATTTCGATGATGCCGTTGTGCTCATCCGAGATGAGGAGTTCGCGCTCAGAGCACAGCATCGCCTGGGATTCGACCCCGCGAATCGAGGCGGGGGCGAATACAGCACCCGTTGCCGGAATGGTGACGCCGGGAAGTGCGATGATCGCCTTGATGCCGGTGCGCGCATTCGGCGCTCCGCACACAACCTGCTTCACGCCGTCCTTCGTCTCGACCACGCACTGGCGCAGCTTGTCGGCGTTGGGGTGCTTCTCGGCCAGCGTGACATGGGCAACGGTGAAGTCGGCCAGCAGCCTGGTCTTGTCGGTGACCTCCTCCACTTCGAGGCCGACGCCAATCAGCCCCTCGCAGATCTCGTCGATGCTTGCAGTGGTGTCGAGGTATTCCTTCAGCCAGGAGAGGGTGAATTTCATGAGTTTAGGTCCTTGTGTCGCATCAGTGGCCCCTCATCTCCCCCATTGCTGCGCAATGGGTCCCCTTCTTCTCCCGTTGCACGGGAGAAGACGAGGAGTCCTCATGTCCTCTCCCGCTTGCGGGAGAGGAAGGGGACCCGTCGCGCAGCGATGGGGGAGGTGAGGGAACATGGGCGAGGGCGCTGCGGATGATGGTCAGCACTTCATCCATGCCATTGAGAATCTCATCGTTCTGAAAGCGCAGGATTCGAAATCCATCCGCCTCAAGGTAATCTGTGCGCATGCGGTCGCGCTCGATCTCCGCGGCCGTGGAATGGGTGGCGCCATCTACTTCCACAATGAGCCCTTGCTCGCGGCACATGAAATCCGCGACATAGGGTCCGGCCGGAGACTGACGCACGAACTTGTGTCCGTCGAGCGTGCGGTTGCGCAGCTGCTCCCACAGGCGCTTCTCCGCCGGGGTCTCGTCCCGGCGCAGGCGTCGTGCCGTGAAGGTTTTCTGGCCTTCGCGCATCAGTGGCCCCTCATCTCCCCCATTGCTGCGCAATGGGTCCCCTTCTTCTCCCGCACAGCGGGAGAAGACGAAGAGGTGATCATGACAGGCCTCCGGCGAGGGTGGGCACCTGCAGTGCCTTGAATCCATAGTGGCGAAGCCAGCGCAGGTCGGCTTCGAAGAAGGCGCGGAGGTCGGGGATGCCGTATTTCAGCATGGCGATGCGGTCCAGCCCCACGCCGAAGGCCCAGCCCTGAACTTTTTCCGGGTCCATGCCGCCGGCACGGATCACGTTCGGGTGCACCATGCCGGAGCCGAGGATTTCGAGCCACTTGTCGCCCGTGCCGATCTTCAATTGCCCGCCCTCGCGCGAGTATTGGATGTCGACTTCCATCGAGGGCTCGGTGAAGGGGAAGTGCGATGCGCGGAAGCGCATCTTCACGTCGTCGACTTCGAAGAAGGCCTTGCAGAATTCGGTCAAGACCCATTTGAGGTTCGCAAGCGTCGTCGTCTCGTCGATGACGAGGCCCTCGACCTGGTTGAACATCGGGGTGTGCGTCATGTCCGAATCGCAGCGGAAGGTGCGCCCCGGCGCGATGATGCGGATCGGCGGCTTGGAGTTGAGCATGGTGCGGATCTGCACCGGGCTTGTGTGCGTGCGCAGCAGCATGCGCGAGCCGTCTTCCCTCTCGTTGAAGAAGAACGTGTCATGCTCCTGCCGGGCAGGGTGCTCGGGCGGAATGTTCAGCGCATCGAAATTGTGGAAGTCATCCTCGATGTGCGGGCCTTCGGCCACCGAAAAGCCGAGGTCGCCGAAGATCTGCACCACCTCTTCCCACACCTGTGACACGGGGTGCACCGTGCCGGATACTTGCGGGCGCGCGGGCAGCGTCACGTCGATCCTCTCGGAGGCGAGGCGGGCTTCCAGCGCGATCTCCTGCAGCTGGGTCTTGCGGCCCGAGAGGGCGTCGGCCACCTTGTCCTTCATCACGTTGAGGGCGGCTCCCGCCTCCTTGCGCTCGTCGGGGCTCATGGCGCCCAGGCCCTTCATGCGCTCCGAGATCGAGCCCTTCTTGCCGAGTGCTGACACGCGCACGGCTTCGAGTGCCGCCTCATCGGTGGCCGCATCGATTTCGGCGAGAATCGACTGTTCGAGGTTCACGAGACTCATGGAAGATGTTCCTCTGGAAACGGCATGACCGGGCACAGGGTGCCGTGAGACACGCTGTGGCCCGGTCAAGGCAATCGGAATTCGACGTGCGGGATAGGCTTGATTAAGCCTGTGCGGCCTTTGCCTTCTCGACGAGAGCGGCGAAGGCAGCCTGATCATGCACGGCGAGATCGGCGAGGACCTTGCGGTCAACCTCGATCCCGGCCTTGTCCAGGCCGTAGATAAATCGGCCATAGGTCAGGCCGAGTTCGCGCGTCGCTGCGTTGATGCGCTGGATCCACAGGGAGCGGAAGTTGCGCTTCTTGGTGCGGCGGTCACGATAGGCATATTGCTCGGCCTTTTCGACGGCCTGAACGGCGACGCGGAAGATGTTCTTGCGGCGCGAGAAATAGCCCTTCGCCTGCTTCATCACCTTCTTGTGGGACTTGCGGGCGACGGTACCGCCTTTTGAACGTGGCATGTGTCTGTCTCCTCGGTCTTACTTGGCGATGTAGGGCATGTGGATCTTGACGAGGCGCTCATCGCCTGACGCCAGAACCATCGTGCCGCGCTGATTGCGGATCTGCTTGTTGGTGCGCTTGATCATGCCATGGCGTTTGCCTGCGGCACCCGCCTTGATCTTGCCGGAAGCGGTGACCTTGAACCGCTTCTTGGCCGAGGACTTGGTCTTCATCTTGGGCATTTTGCTTCATCCTTTCAAAGCGTTAGAAAGCCGCCCTGGCATGCCCTTTACAGGCCAGGCGGCTTGAACGAGGCTTGGTAAAGCAAAAACGGCCCCGAAAAGCAAGCGGGGCGGGGGTGCCGCGCCCGGCAGCACGACCCAAATTGGCGTCACCCCGGCGAAGGCCGGGGTCCAGCTTTGGGTACCAACACCGTGGAAAGCTGGATCCCGGCCTTCGCCGGGATGACGGCTGTAAGAGGCTTAACGCGGCGCCAGGACCATGACGATCTGGCGGCCTTCGAAGCGGGGTTCCGATTCGACCTTGGCGATTTCGACCGTGTCCTTCTTCACCCGGTCGAGCAGCTGCTGGCCCAGTTCCTGGTGGGCCATTTCGCGGCCGCGGAAGCGCAGCGTGATCTTGACCTTGTCGCCTTCCTCGAAGAAGCGCTTGATGGCGCGCATCTTCACGTCATAGTCGTGGTCGTCGATCATCGGGCGCATCTTGATCTCCTTGATCTCGATGACCTTTTGCTTCTTGCGGGCCTCAGCGGCCTTCTTCTGTTCCTGGAACTTGAATTTCCCGTAGTCGAGGATCTTGCAGACGGGCGGCTTGGCATCGGGCGAGATCTCGACCAAGTCGAGGTTGGCCTCCTCGGCCATCATGATCGCCTGGCGGATCGGCACGACGCCGACATTCGCGCCGTCGGCACCGATCAGGCGCACTTCGCGCGCGTCGATGCGGTTGTTGATCCTGTGTCCTTCTTCCTTTTGCGGGGGGGCGGCTCCGCGGCTTAACGATGGCCTCCTGGGTGGCATGGGCAAGTGGGCGTCAGCTCCTGTGTTCTGGGCCCGGTTCCGGGATGGAACGGGGCATTGGTTGATTTGCGTCCGTTATAGACCTTGAATGGGGCCTCCGCGTCAAGCGCTTCCCGACCTTGCCCTCTCGCCCCGCCGGCCCGGGCGCAACTCCACGACCTGGTCGGGAACGGCGACATGGAAGATCGTGCCCTCCGGACCGGTGCCCTGAAGCCTGATCTCGCCGCCATGGGCCCGGATCAGCTCGGCGGCGATGGCGAGGCCGAGGCCGGTCCCGCCGGGCTTGGCAGCACTCTGGAATGCCTCGAACAGTTTTGGCCGCACCCGCTCCGGAATGCCGGGGCCATCGTCGCGAACCTCGATGGTGAGCACGCTGCCCTGGCGCCAGGCGCTGATCGTCACATGGCCGTCGGACATCCGGCCCGATTCCGCGTCAACGGCTTCGATGGCCTGTATCGCATTGCGCAGCAGGTTGGTGAGCACCCGGTTCAGCTGGTCGCGGTCGGCATCGATCATCGCGTCCGGCGGGACGTGGTTGAACAGCACCACCCGGCTCGTCGCCTGCAGCACGGCGGCCTCGATCACCTCGTCGGCGAGTTCCTTGAGGGCCAGTTTCTCCCGCATCGGGGGCGGTTCCTGCGCGCGGCCGAACTTCAGCGTCTGGGTGAGGAAGGCGATGGCCCGGTCGAGGCTGACGATCAGCTTGGGCGCAAAGCGCTTGACGGTTGCGTCCTCCGCCATGGACAGCCGGTCCGAAATCATATGCGCCGAGGAGAGCATGTTGCGCAGGTCGTGGCTGACCTTGGAGACGGCGAGGCCCAGCGCGGCAAGCCTGCTCTTCTGCTGCAGCATGGCGGAGAGTTCGGACTGCATGGCATGGAGTTCGCGCTCCGCAAGGCCGATCTCATCCCTGCGGCGCGAAGGCGCGATGATGCGCGAGCTGTCCTCCGGGTTTTCGCGGAAGGCCAGCATGTTGCGCGTCAGCCGCTTGATCGGCCTCACCAGCACGACGTTCAGCGCCGCGAACACCAGCCCCGCAACGATCACCGACAGGATCACCGTGAGGATCAGGATGTTGACGCCGTAACCGATCATGGCCTGGCGCAGCGGCGCCTCGTAGAGCGCCACCTCGATCACGTCGCCGGACATGTTGGGCGGCCGGTCGGTCACCCCGATGACCCGCTCCCCGGAGCTGATCATCACGGCGAAGGCATCCAGGATGGCGGGGATCCAGCGCACCTCGCGCAGGTCATATGCTGCATCGATCATGTGGTCGGTGTCGCTGCGCAGCATCAGCTGGCGCTTGGTGCCCCGCGTCAGCGACACCACCAGAACGCCGGCCCCTTTCAGGATCTCGGTCCGCAGGTCGCTCGACAGGATCCGGTCGGGTGCGGCCTCCGCGGCCAGTGCGGCAATCTCCGCCTGGGCGATCCGGCCCTTCAGCCACTGGATCCGGAAATTGGCGATGGACGGCAGGAAGATCAGAATCTCCCCCAGCATCACGAAGACCACGGTCATGGCGAGGACCTTTCCCGACAGCCCTCTCAAGAGCCCGGGCCCGTCGCGTTGTCCGTCCGGCCGCTTCGCATCCGTTCCTAACGTCATGTCCTTCAGGTCATGGCCTCAATTTGCTCACTGCCCATATTACGCGCCGCACGAGTGAATTGGATGCAAAATCCTGGAAATAGTTGACGGCCGCCCGCCGCCCGGCCTCGCCCCGGGTGGGATAGGGCAGCACGGGCGTTGCCATGGCGCTGATGCCGAGGCCCCGTTCCAGCGCCAGCACCCATGGCTGGATCAGCTCGCCCGCGCCCGGCCCCACGATGCCAGCACCCAGGATGCGGCCCCTGCGGCCCGTCACGACCTTGACGAGGCCCTCGGTGCGGCCCTCGGTCAGGGCGCGGTCATTGCCCGAAAAGGCAAAGCGCAGCACCTTCACGGCGCCGCCATGGCGCGCGCGCGCCTCAGCCTCCGTCATGCCGGCCTGGGCCAGTTCAGGGTCGGTATAGGTCACCTGCGGCATGTCGCTCCGCGCCGTCACGGGAAGGCCGAACAGCGCATTGCGGATCACGAGACCCGCCTGGTAGGCCGCCTCGTGGGTGAAGCGGCCGCCGGCCACGTCGCCCACGGCATAGACCCGCCGGTTGGTGGTCCGCAGGCCGCGGTCCACGGTGATGCCCCGGGCGGTGAAGGCGATGCCGGCCGCCTCGAGGCCCAGCCCCTCCAGGTTGGGGCGGCGGCCGGCCGCGACCAGCAGGTGGCTGCCCGCCAGGATTCCGCCGCCTTCGAGCTCGAGGCGGATGCCGCCACCATCGCGGACGGCCCGGACGGCGGCGCGGCCTGTCATGATCTCGATTCCCTCGGCCGCGAGCTTTTCCAGCAGCACGGCTGAGAGTTCGGGATCGGCCTGGGCAAGCGGCAGCCGCGCTTCGACGACGGTGACGGCGGAGCCCAGCCTGCGGTGCGCTTGCGCCATCTCGAGGCCGATCGGCCCCGCTCCCAGCACCAGCAGGTGGCGGGGCAGTTCCGCGTTCTGGAACAGCGTCTCGTTGGTGAGGTAGGGAACGTCCTCGAGGCCCGGCACGGGCGGCAGCGCCGGGCTTGACCCGGTTGAGATCACCACTCGCCGGGCGGTGAAGCGTTCGCCCCCTGCCTCGAGTGTCCGGGGGTCGCGGAAACGGGCCGCCGACCGCACCACGGTGACGCCCAGCTTTTCGAAGCGCTCCTGGCCGTCATGGGGGGCGATCGCGGCGATGGCCCGCTGCACGTATGCGCGCACTGCGGCGAAGTCGACCTCCGGTTCCACCGGGCGGATGCCGAAATCCGCGCCTGTTCGCATGGCATGGGCCTGCTTCGCCACCGCCAGCAGGGCCTTGGAGGGCACGCAGCCGGAATTCAGGCATTCCCCGCCCATGTCCCCTCTTTCGAAAAGCACCACCTTGCAGCCGAACTGGGCGGCCGCCGCGGCGGCAGTGAGCCCGCCGGAGCCCGCCCCGATCACTGCCATGTCGAAATGGCGTTCGCTCATTTGGACCTGTCCTTCCATAGCCGGATGCCGAGCGGGATCAGCGCCACGATGCCGAGGCCGGTCAGGCCGAAGCCCAATTCGGGCGAGAGCAGGGCGGACGCCTCGATGGAGAAGCTGCAGTTCTGTGCGCCCTGGGCCGCGGCACAGGCCCGGTACGCCGCCAGCTGCGCGTCGATCACCCGGTCGAGGCCAGCGCCCACCAGCGCGAAGGCGAGGGAGGCCGGAACGATGCCGATGGCCGTGGCGATGATGAATGTCCGCATGGGGATGCGGCAGAGCCCCGCCACCGCGTTGACTGCCCAGAAGGGAAACACCGGCGTCAGCCTGAGGAACAGGAGCAGGCTGAAGGCGTTCTCCGTAAAGCCGCGCGCCAGCCTCTGCAGGAAAGGTCCGGCGCGCTCCGCCAGCGCTGCCCCAAGGGACGTCTTCACGATCTGGAACACCACGGCGGCCCCGGCAACCGCAGCAAGAACGGTGACGGGCGCGCTGAGCGCCCAGCCGAACAGCAGGCCCCCGGCAATGCTCATGATGGCCGCCCCCGGGATCGACAGCGCCACGACGGCGAAATAGAGCAGCCCATAGGCCGCAAGCGCCAGCGCGAGATTGCCGTCAACCCAGTGGCGCAGCAGGTCCCGGTTCTCGGCAAGCGCGGTCAGCGACAGGTGGCGGTGAAGGCCGAAGCCGAAACCCGCCGCGACGAGCACCAGCAGCGCCCCGGCGGGAAGCCACCGGCGGATGCGCCGGAAGCCGCTGCTCTTGCCCTGCCCCGGAGTGTCCGGGTGATGGTCGGTCGCCTGTTTCATCACTCTATCTAACTCCTGCGAGCAAACATGGACCATCCGGAGCGCTTGTGATAGGGGGTGTCACCGGCGCCTGGGCAGAGTTCAGGCTCGGTGCTCGGCTTCGTTGACTCTTGCGCACTTTTCCCCCATAAGCCGCTCAAATTCCTGAAGCGGAACGACTGTCTGTCAGGGCATGCCCGGTTTTTTCACGGGCCATGTATATGAATTCATTGGCCTTATCGGGCCCAAACGGAGTTACGAACGTGAAGCGCACCTATCAGCCCTCGAAGCTCGTCCGCAAGCGCCGCCACGGCTTCCGTGCGCGCATGGCGACGGTTGGCGGCCGCAATGTTCTCGCCCGCCGCCGCGCCAAGGGCCGCAAGCGTCTGTCGGCCTGAGCGCCGGGTCACTGTGACATGGAACGCCTGAAGCGACGGCAGGATTTCGTTGCCGCCGCCCGGGCTGATTATGCCGCCATGCCAGGCGTGGTGGTTCAGATGCGCGCGCGTGGCGATGATGCGCCTGCCCGCGTCGGCTTCACTGCCACCAAGAAGCTCGGCAACGCCGTGATGCGGAACAGGGTCAAGCGCCGGTTGCGGGAGATCGCAAGGCTGGGGCTTCCGGGCCTTGCCCAGCCAGGCCACGATTATGTGCTGATCGGACGTGCGCCCACCGCGGAGCGGGCCTTCACCGAACTCGAGAAAGATTTCACTTCGGCCTTGAAAAGGCTGCACCGCAAGGCACATCTGCCGGCGGACAAGGGAACATCATGAATTACGACAACAAGAATTTCATTCTTGCCATCGTCCTCTCGATGCTGATCATCTTCGGTTGGCAGTATTTCTATGCCGCCCCGCTGCAGGAGAAACTCGCCGCCGAGCAGCAGGCGCAGACCGCCGCGCAAGGCCAGCCCGCGGCGCAAGGCCAGCCCGCCGCCAGTGGCGGCGCTGTTCCCGGCAGCGCCACGGATGCCGGTCCCGTCAACCGCGACCAGGCGCTCGCCGCCTCGCCCCGGCTGAAGATCGAGACGGATTACGTGTCGGGCTCGGTCAATCTCCAGGGCGGGCAGATCGACGACCTGCACCTGCTGCGCTACCGCGAGACGATCGATCCCAAGAGCCCCACCATCACCTTCCTGTCGCCGCATGGCACGCCGGGTGCGCTGTTCGCCGAGCAGGGCTTCGTGCCGGCCAC
>NZ_JBIICB010000114.1:0-12450 GCF_044239095.1 Aestuariivirga sp.
GTCGGCGGCGGAAACGGTGAAACTGATACCATTGCGCATCCTTTAAGATTCGCACGTCAACAAGCCGTTGGGAACCTTCAATCGGACTCTTTTGTCCCGGCCAATCCACTAGGAGCCTGTCTGTGATCGGCCCCCAGCGAGTGGTACGTGTCAAATGTTAGTGCACGACTGGCTTGGGCGCCAGCGTGGGCGGCGAAGCCGGTCGGGGTAGCGAAGCCGCCCGCGCGGACTGCGGAACGAAGACTTCTGGGGCTGGTGGCCGGTAGCCCAGTGATCCGTGAGGGCGGAGCGTGTTGTAGAAGCGGCGCCAGCTTTCCACGATGACGCGGGCCTCAGCGAGCGTGTAGAAGATCTCGCCATTGAGAAGCTCGTCACGGATGCGGGCGTTGAAGCTCTCGATGTATCCATTCTCCCATGGGCTCCCCGGTGCGATGTAGGCAGTCTTTGCGCCGACGGCTGCGATCCAGTCCTGAACCGCCTTCGCAACGAACTCCGGGCCATTATCGGATCGTATGTGCTCCGGCACGCCCCGGAGGATGAAGAGGTCGGACAGGACGTCGATGACATCAGAAGACTTGAGCTTCCGGTTGATCGTGATCGACAGGCATTCTCGTGTGAACTCGTCCACCACGTTCAGCATGCGATACTTCCGTCCGTCATGGGTGCGATCCTCCACGAAGTCATAGGACCAGACATGGTTTGGCCGTTCTGCCCGAAGCCGGATACAGGAACCGTCGCTCGGCCAGATCCGACTGCGTTTCGGCTGCCGGGGCGGGACCTTCAGGCCCTCCTGCCGCCAGATCCGCTCCACCCGCTTGTCGTTGACCACCCAGCCCGACGTGCTGCGCAGGAGAGCTGCCATTTTCCGGTATCCCAGCCGACCGTGTTCCCGGACAAGAGTCACAAGGTCGTCCGTCAGTTGCTCCTCGTCTTCCCGGCCCCGCGGGATCTTGCGCTGTGTCGATCGATGCTGGCCGAGCGCCGCACAGGCCCGGCGCTCCGAGATCGACAGAGCCTGCCGGACGTGCGCGATGCACGCCCGGCGCCGCGCGGGGCTCAGTAATTTCCCCGTGCTGCCTCCTTCAGCGGCCGGGGCTGGTCATCGGCGCCAGTCCCGCGTATCCACAGACAGCATGACTGCAGTTGCATCGTCAGCTGGCTTGAAGCGGGGATAGCGGTGGGCGTTCGGGTCACTGGCCTCGGTGGATCGGATCAGCTTCAGGACGTCGTTGACGCTGGCAGCGCTCGCATCCATGAGCTGACCTTCTTCCATCAGCCCATAGGTATCGACAGCCCTGTAGTAGCCGTCGGTACAGAGCAGCATTTGCGCAGGCCATCCAAGATGCACGATTTCCGGCATGGCCAGCGCGTCGCGGCTGCATTCGAGAACACTGTAGCCGTCCGGGCGGTTGCGCTTGGCGCGGGCCTCCCGGAGTTGCGGAGCGAATTCGGCAAGCAGGGCCTTTACGTCGAGTACGCCCTGCTGCCGCCGCTTCAGCGCCTCCCGGGTGAGCCAGTGGTCGAAACTGTTGTTGGGCGAGGCGGCGAGGATGCGCCGGCCGCCGCCTTGCTCGCGTGCAAGCAGACAGGAGTCCCCGAGCCTGAGGCAATGCCAGCCATCGGCATAGCGCTTCACCAGAACGAGGCATGCGGCCGGCGGGTCATAGTCGCGCGGCAGATCGAGGCTGGCGGAGGCTGCGTCCCAGTCGGAGATCAGCCTAGCAACAAGATCCTGGAGCAATGTGTCGAGAGCAATGGCGCGCGGGGCGAGGTCCATCAGATGTGCATGCGCGCGCGCGACGAGCCACTGGGCATCGCTACCGGCCAGGAGATGATTGCGTGGATTGATTCCGGTGACACCGTCAAAGACCCAGGCAGCGGAGATGTCTTCGCTGCCGCCAACATGGCCGAAGCTATCCTCGTTGACCGCACCGCTACCTTCGCTTTCGGCTCCCAGAAGCTTCACTGTTCCGCCTCTCATTTGCTGCTGGGCACTTCATCGCCGAAACGGTGGAGGCTGGCAAGGCAGGTCCAGGGGGTTCAGCGCCATGCTTGCGCGGAATGGTTTTCTGTGGTGACGTCCCGCGAAAAGGGGCAAGCGGCATGATCTGCGAAATCTGTGTGGATTCAGTCGAGGGTGTCAAGGCTGCGAGGGATGCCGGGGCAGCGCGGGTCGAACTCTGTGCAAGTCTCATTGAAGGCGGCATCACGCCGAGCCGCGGCATGATACGCGCGGCAAGGTCGGTTCAGGGCATCAAGCTGCATGTCATCATCCGCCCGCGCGGCGGCGACTTCCTGTTCAGCGGTGCCGAATTCGATGTGATGGCCGCGGATATCGAAACCGCCAAGGCCGAAGGGGCTGATGGCGTGGTGATCGGACAGCTCACCGCCGATGGTGTGATCAATGTGCCGCGCACGCGCGAACTCATGGCGATCGCAAGACCGATGGCCGTCACCTTCCATCGTGCCTTCGACATGACACCCGATCCCATCACGGCGCTGGAAACGCTGATCGAGCTCGGCGTCGAGCGGGTGCTGACATCCGGCCAGGAGGCAAGCGTGCTGGAGGGCCTTCCGCTCATCGCCGAACTCGTTAGCCAGGCCCGAGACCGCATCATCGTCATGCCGGGCGGTGGCATCACACAGCGTAATGCCGAACGCATCGTCAGCGCGGCGAAGCCGAAGGAAATCCATTTCGCGGCGCTGGAGCTGGCGCAGGGCGGCATGCGGTTCCGGCGCGAGCACGTCTTCATGGGCGGCGAGTTGCGGCCGCCCGAGTACGACCGGCTGGTGACAGCCGAGCATGGCATCCGCGCCGTGATGAAGGGCGCACATTAGGCAGGGCAGAAGAACATGGCGACAGTGGAAGATCTCACGAGAACAGAATCCGCAGCATCGCTCGCCGGCCGCATCCGGCGGCGCGAGATTTCGCCCGTCGAGGTGATGGATGCTGCCATCGCCCGCATCGAGGCGCACAATCACAAGATCAATGCGCTCATCATCCTGCATCTTGACAAGGCGCGAGACGCGGCGAAGCAGGCGGAAGCCGCCGTCATGCGCGGCGAGGAACTCGGGCCCCTGCATGGCGTGCCGGTGGCGATGAAGGACTGCTTCGATTTCAAGCCGGGATGGGTCTGCACCTTCGGTGGCGTGAAGGCGCTGAAGAACTGGACGGCGGATTTCCACTGCATGTGGGCCGAGCGGATGGAGAAGGCCGGCGCCATCATCGTGGGGAAGACCAACAGCCCCATCTTCGGCTTCCGCGGCACCTGCGACAACTACATGTTCGGACCCTCGCGCAACCCGTTCAATCTCGACAAGAACACCGGCGGCTCCTCGGGCGGGAGTGCGGGTGCTGTCGCGGCGGGACTTCTTCCCATCTGCGAGGGAACCGACGGCGGCGGATCAACCCGTATCCCGTCGGCCTGGAGCGGCACCTATGGTTACAAGGCCTCCTTTGGCCGCGTGCCGCTGGTCTCCCGACCCGATGCCTTCGGCGGCATGACGCCCTTCATCTTCGAGGGGCCGATCTCGCGCACGGTGGAGGACTCGGCCCTCGTCATGTCAGCGCTCCAGGGCTACGACTCGCGCGATCCCTTCGCGCTCGAAGGCAGCGTCGACTTCATGGGCGCGCTGCGCGCCTCGATCAAGGGCAAGCGTTTCGCCTATACGCGCGACTACGGCATCTTCCCGGTAGACAAGCGGGTGACGGCGGTGACTGACAAGGCGGTGGAAGCGCTGCGCGATGCCGGTGCCATCGTCGAGGAAGTCGATGTCGGCATCAGGCGCTCGCATATGGAACTGAGTGAGGCGTGGTGCCGCTTCTGCGGCGTGAAGCAGGTGGCTGTCCTGGAGAACTTCAAGAAACAGGGTATCGACATCCGCCGCGACCATCATGACGACATGCCGCCGGAGTTCTGGCATTGGGACGAGATCGGCCTGAAGATGTCGGCCAACGACTGGCTGAGGGACCAGGCGATCCGCAGCGAAGTCTATGACGCCCTGCGCCTCGTCTTCGACAAGCATGATTTTCTGGTGGCTCCCACGCTCTCCTGCCTCGCCGTCGACAATGGCACCGACGGGAACACCGTGGGACCTGCGGAAGTCAATGGCGAGAAGATCAACCGCCTGATCGGATGGTGTATGACCTTCCTCATCAACTTCAACGGCCACCCGGCAGCCTCTTGTCCGGCAGGACTCTCTGACAATGGCTTGCCCGTTGGCTTGCAGATCGCCGGGCGGCGCTACGACGATTTCGGCGTCATCGCCGCGAGCGCCGCGCTGGAACGCGTCAGGCCGTGGATGCCCACCTACAAGCAGATCAAGCTCTGAGGTTCACCACAGCGTATAGCCGCCGTCGATGACGAAGGCGGCACCCGTCACGTAGCTCGACGCGGGCGAGGCAAGATAGAGCGCGAGCGGGCCGATCTCGTCGGGTTCGCCCGTGCGGCCCATCGGCACGGACTTCACGAAGGTCTCGATCACCTCCGGGTGTTTCTTCGCCCACGCCTTGTTGGGCTCGGTCATGAACAGGCCCGGGCAGATGGCGTTGACGGTGACGCCCCGCGGCGCCCAGTCGGCGGCCGTCGCCCGCGTGAAGTGGATGACCGCCGCCTTCGCCGTCTCGTAGTGCCGCCCTGCGATTCCGCGGTTGGCGATGATGCCGCTCACAGAGGCGATGTTGATGACCCGGCCAGACCCACGCGCCAGCATCGCGCCGCCAATCATCTTCGTGCACAGGAAAACGTGGGTCAGGTTGAGGTCGATGAACTTCTGCCATGTCGCAAGGTCGGTCGACTCCACGGGGACGTCCAGATTGCGGCCTCCCACATTGTTGACGAGAATATCTATCCCGCCCGGCTCCGCCAGCACCTTGCGGCATGTCTCCTCGCAGGTCGCGGGATCGGCGATGTCGGCGGCATAGGTCCACACCTTGCGGCCAAGTGCCCGCACTTCATCCGCGGTCTTGTCGAGCTGATCGGCATTCCGACCATTGAGCACCACATCGGCCCCGGCTTCCGCTGCCGCGAGCGCGATCACCCGCCCGAAGCCGCGGCTGCCGCCTGTGATGAAGATGCGCTTGCCGTCGAGCCGGAATCGGTCGAGCACGCTCATGCTGGTCTCCCTTCCGTGGGGTTGTCCGTCTTCAGAGCCGCACACCGCTTGCGGCGTCGAACAGATGGATCTTGGAAAGATCGGGCATCAGTGCCAGCTTCTCGCCGGGCCGCTCGGTGATCCGCTCGCGGAACACGCCCACGAGCTTATGGCCGGCGAAGCTTGCAATGACCTGCGTCTCGCCTCCCATGGGCTCGACGACAGCGACTGTGGCTTCGAGCGAGCCGCCGAGCGTCAGGTGCTCTGGCCTCATTCCATAGATCGCGGGCTTCCCGTCGCTTGCGGCCGGGGCGGTGGCCAGCGGCAGTTTTGTTCCGTCGGCAGCCTCGAAGAACGGCTTGCCCTCATGGCTCCGGATGTGTCCCTTGATCAGATTCATCGCCGGAGAGCCGATGAAGCCCGCGACGAACAGGTTGGCCGGCGCGTCGTAGAGTTCGAGCGGCGCACCGGTCTGCTCGACGATTCCGTCGTGGAGGACCACGATCCGGTCGGCCATGGTCATGGCTTCCACCTGGTCATGGGTGACGTAGACGGTGGTCGTCTTGAGCCGCTGGTGAAGCTCCTTGATTTCCGTTCGCATCTGCACACGGAGCTTGGCATCAAGGTTCGAGAGCGGCTCGTCGAACAGGAAGACGGCAGGGTCTCGCACGATGGCGCGGCCCATGGCGACGCGCTGGCGCTGGCCGCCCGACAGTTCGCGGGGATAGCGGCCGAGGAGGGGGACGAGATCCAGGATTTCCGCTGCCCGGCGCACCTGCTTCTCGATCTCGGACTTGGGTTCCTTGCGCATCAGCAACGCAAAACCCATGTTCTGGGCCACCGTCTTGTGCGGGTAGAGCGCGTAGCTCTGGAACACCATCGCGATGTCGCGTTCCTTGGGCTCGAGGTGATTGACCACCCTGTCGCCGATGCGGATGATGCCTGCCGAGATATCCTCCAGCCCCGCGATCATGCGGAGCAGGGTGGACTTGCCGCAGCCCGAAGGGCCCACAAGTGCGAGGAACTCGCCGTCCCTGATGGCAGCAGAGATCCCGTGAATGACCTCATGGGGGCCATAGGACTTTCGCACCTGCACAATATCGACCGAGGCCACGGCACAAGCTCCACTTCTTGTTCCGGGGAGGTTTGCCCAAATCGACCCGTCCCGCAAGTGTTCGTCGTCTGCGATCTATTGTCGAACGTGAAGATTCGTGAAAGTGTCTCGGTGCAACGGCTGGTGATCTGACATCAGGCCACATACGGGAGGAAACTTATGAGCATGCGTAAGGAGCGTGAATTTGTCTTGCAGGCGGCATCGCGGCAGGCGCTGCTGGGCGGGCAGATCGACCGGCGTGAATTCCTGTCTCGAACACTGATGGCCGGCCTCGGCATGGCAGGCATCGGCGCGGTCGCCAAATCCAGCATCATGCCGGCCCTGGCGCAGGACCGGCCGCTGACGCCCACCTTCTACCAGTGGATTCAGGATCTCCATCCCAGCATCCCGAAGGTGAACGAGAGATTCCCTGGAGTGAACTACCAGATCGCGCCGGTCGAAGGCTTTGGTATCGAGCGATTCGTGGCCGAGGCGAAGAATGGCGAGTCCACATGGGACGTGTATGTCGGCCAGACGCCCTTCGTGGAAATGACCGCGATGATCAAGGCCGGTGTCATCGAGCCGTGGGATGACTATATCCCGAAGGAAGTGCTCGACGACATGATCCCCTCGATCCGCGCCGAGGGCACGATTGACGGCAAGCTCTATGGCTGGCCCTTCCTGCTCGACGTGATCGGTAATTCGTGGCACTCGGGGATCACCACCAAGGCCGGGCTTGCCGACAAGGCCCCGGAGACCTGGGACGAGCATCTCGCCAACTCCAAGGCAGTCGTTGATTCGCAGGCCGCACCCTTCGGCGCCGCCTTCGATGACCGTGGCTGGCGCTCGCTGGCGCCGATGACCCACTCGATGAGCACGAATGTCTATACGCCGGAAGGCCTCTTCAACTTCGAGAGCGACGCGGCCATCGAGGCCCTGAAGCTGATGAAGAAGATCTTCGCCATGTCGACGCCCGACCTGCTGCTGGAAGGCTCGTCGGATGGTGGCGTCAACGGTACGCCGGACGAGGTGGCCTTCGCCGCCCAGCGCGTGGGATACTATTCCAAGTACTTCAATGCGCCGCTGCGCATGGCCCAGTACTGGGATGATCCCAAGGCGCTGCGCCTCGGCCCGTTGCCCAAGTTCACCAACGGCGAGGGCTCGACGGTGTTCTGGACCACCGGCTGCGCGTTGTTCAAACACGGCAAGAACAAGGAAAAGGTTGCCGAGTACATCAAGGCGCTCACCTACGACATGCAGATCTGGCAGGATTCGATCGCCGGCACCGCCAGCGGCCATCCCGGTCATCTGCCGCCCTACAAGTCGATCTACGCGGGCTGGGATGCGAACAAGCCGGAATGGATGCCGGAATTCGTGCCGCTCGTTCGCGGCCAGCTTGACCGGGCCAAGGCCATCAACAACCACCTCTTCGGCCTCCAGCAGTTCGTGATCGGCAAGCCCTTCTGGGACGCCTATCTGAAGGGCGAGGAGACGGACGAGAAGGCGGTGATGAAGAAGATCACCGAAGCCGTGAAGGCCGAGATCAACCGCGGCTGATCAAGCCACTAACCGATGGGCCGGAACGCTATCCGCGTTCCGGCCGCACCCTCGGAGTGTCCATGTCCGCCGGAATTCGGCCACATCACTTCCTCGTTCTTGCGGGCGCTCGGCCATGGCCGACGTAGCATCCCGCACGATTGACGACGCACGGCCCGTCGAGCGAGGGTGGTTCGACGCGCTGCGCGGCGATGTGCGCACATGGGTGTTTCTCATTCCAGCCGTCGTCTTCTTCGTGGGTTATCAGGCCTATCCCATCGTCCGTGTCCTGTGGATCAGCTTCACCGACTACCAGTATCTCAGCAACGAGGCGGCCAACTGGATCGGCTTCGACAACTATATCGCAGCGCTGAATGACCCGCTGATGTGGGTGAGCCTGTGGCGGGCCACGCTGTTCACGCTGATGTTCCTGCCGGGCTGCATCATCCTGCCGCTCATCCTCGCGATTCTCATCGACCGTGTGTCTAACCCGGTTCTGGCCACGGTCTATCGCGTCATCCTTCTCATTCCGGCCGTCATTCCGAGCACGCTGGTCTTCGTGCTGTGGAAGTGGATGTACAATTACCAGTCAGGCCCCATCAATCATTTCCTGGTCAACACGATGGGCTGGTTCACCATTCAGGATGCGCCGCAATGGCTTGGCGGAACCGCGCTCACCCTGCCGGCCATCGCCGTCATGGAAGTCTGGTGGGGGCTCGGCTATCACACCATCTTCTTCCTCGCCGGCCTTGCCGCGATCCCCAAGGACCTCCCGGAAGCGGCCCGGATCGACGGCGCGAATGAGTGGCAGATGTTCTGGCACGTGACATTCCCGCGCCTCATGCCCATCATGATGATCCTCGTGGTCCTGCGCTTCGGCTCCGCCATGGCGGTGATCGACGAGTATCTGATCTTCGGCGGCTTCAACCGCGACTCTCCCACCTATACCTGGACGGTCTTCATGTATGATCAGGCCTTCAAGCTGGGCCTGTGGCGGCAAGGCTTCGCGGCGGCGATCGGCATGATCGGCGCGGTCGCCATGATGATCGTGATGATCATCCTGCTCCGCATCTTCCGGACGCGAGGGTGAGCGGCATGAGTGACATCTCACTGGAGACGATCGAACGCCCCCCGCAGCAAAGCTGGCTGGCGCGGAACATGGCGTCCCTCATCCGCCATGGCGTCATCAACTTCTTCATGATCATCATCCTGCTGCCGCTCGCCTGGGTGATGATCATGTCGGTGAAGTCGCGGCCTGATGCCATGCGCGGCGATTTCTGGCCGCGCAAGTTCGACTTCACGACCTATGCCTATGTGTTCCAGAAGATCGAGACACTACCGATCAACATGTGGAACAGCATCTACGTGACCGCGGGTACGGTGTTGCTCACCACGATCTGTGCGGTGCTTGCGGGTTATGCACTCGTCCACATGCGCCCGAGAGGCGGTGGCATCCTGGTCGCGGCATTGCTTGCCTCGCTCTATTTCCCCACCCGCGTCGTCTCGATCATCAGCATCTATGAGATCCAGAACAGCCTTGGCCTCATCAACAGCACGATGGGCCTCATCCTGCCCTATGTGACGCTCAACCTTGCGATCAGCGTCCTGATCATGCGGAGCGTCTTCCAGCTGGTGCCGCATGAAGTGATCGAGGCTGCGAAAGTCGATGGCGCGGGCCACTGGCGCACGCTCCTCACCATTGCGCTGCCAATGGCGCGAAACGGCATCGTGGTCATCTTCATCGTCAATTTCGTCACCGCCTGGGGCGAGTTCCTGCTGTGCTCGACGCTCACCAACGACCAGGCGGCACGCACCATGCCCGTGGTGCTGGCGGGCGCCCAAGGTGGTCTCGGCCAGTGGACCTGGCCCAACCTCGCCGCCGTCTACATGATCGTGGTGACCCCCGGCATCCTGGCATTCACCTTCGCCCAGAAGCTGTTCTTCAAGGGTCTTGCGGAAGGTGTCGTGAAGGGCTGAGGCGAACCGTACTGGGAGGGAGTGATCTGGTGACGAACGTCTTCAGTGAACTGGGCGTACGCACGATCATCAACGCCAAGGGTCCGGCGACGCGGCTTGCCGGTGGCATCTTGAAGCCGGAAGTCACTGCGGCAATGGTCGAGGCCGGGCAGGCCTGCGTGGACATTGCCGAATTGCAGGCCGCCGCATCGCGAAACATCGCGGCGGCGACGGGTGCGGAAGCTGGTTATGTCGCCTCCGGCGCATCGGCCTGCCTGCTCATTGCGGCCGCAGCCTGTGCAACAGGCCTCGATCCCGGCCGCATGGCAAGAATTCCCGACACCTCAGGCATGAAGAACGAAGCCATTATGGTGCGGAGCCAGCGCAATTTCTACGACCACGCCATCCGCGCCGCGGGGCTCCGCATCGTCGAAGTGGGCCTTCCTGACCGATATGCAGGAGCGGGTGTCCGCGACGCGGAGGTATGGGAAATCGAAGACGCGATCACCGACCGCACCGCGGCCATCGTCTATGTTGCCGACGGAAATGCGCGACCGCCGCTCGCCGACGTAACGGCTGCGGCGCATCGGCATGGCGTGCCCGTCATTGTCGACGCCGCTGCGCAACTGCCGCCGCAGTCGAACCTCAGGCGCTTCACGGCGGAAGGTGCAGACCTCGTGGCCTTCTCGGGCGGCAAGGGCGCTGGGCGGCCCCCAGGCGAGCGGCATTCTGGCGGGAAAGCGCGATCTCGTCATGGCTGCAGCACTGCAGCATCTCGATCTCGACATCTTCTGGGACATGTGGGAGCCCCCACCGTCGTTCATCGACAAGACCCGGCTGAAGGGTCTGCCACAGCATGGCATCGGGCGAAGCTGCAAGGCCGGCAAGGAGGAGATCGCCGGGTTGCTCACGGCCCTCCGGCTCTTTCTGGCCGAGGGCGACGCGGTGCGCCATGCCAGATGGCTCTCCGACTGCGAGACGATCGCTGCGGCGCTGCGTCAGCACGATGTTGAAATCACTGGCCGCAATGACACTGGAACCGTTCCGCAACTGGTAATGACGCTCGATGCTGGAAGGTCAGCAAATGGCGTTATGGCAGCATTGCTGAAGGGTGAGCCGGCCATCGCCGTCGATCCCTCCATGCGAGATTTTAACAAGATCCTGATCAACCCCATGTGCCTTGCACCGGGCCAGGCCGAACAGGTGGGAACTGCCATCTCCAGGCTTCTGGCGTGAAGGAATGCCCATGCCGGTGTGTTGCTCCCGTCCTCCATCAGGACGGCGATCCATCTGATGGGCTTCCCGCACATCACTTTCAGGCGATCAAGGGTGTGCTGGTGCTTGCCGCCGTCCTGCTCTACACACTGAAACTCCAGATGTGCCAGAGGTTCGCATGACCGGAAGACTTCAGGACAAGGTGGCGCTCATCATCGGCGCCGCGCGTGGTATTGGCGAAGGCATCGCCGAGCGCTTCGTCGAGGAAGGCGCCAGGGTGGTGATCGCCGACACCGAGGTGGAAGCTGGCTGCGAGACAGCCAAGCGCCTTGGAGGCCTCTTCGTCGAGACCGACATCTCGCGTATGGATCATACCGAGCGTGCCGTGAGAACGGCGATCGATGGCTGCGGCGGGCTCGGCATCCTGGTGCAGAATGCCGGCATCTATCCCTGGACGCTGATCGAAAAGATCTCCCCCGAAGAGTGGGACAAGGTGCTGGCTGTGAACCTCAAGGGCACGTTCCTCGCAGCGCGTGCCGCACTGCCGCACATGAAGGCGCAGCGGTTCGGACGGATGGTCTTCACCTCCTCCATCACCGGCCCGCGCGTGACGAGCCCCGGCCACGGACACTACTCGGCATCGAAAGCGGGCATCAACGGCTTCATCAAGTCGGCGGCGCTTGAATTCTCAGGCTACGGCATCACGGTGAACGGTATCGAGCCCGGCAACATCCTCACATCCGGCGTGAAGATGCACCGCTCGGAGGCCTTCATCCGGTCCATGGAGGAAGCCATTCCGCTCGGCCGACTCGGGAGCCCGCGCGATGTCGCCAATTGCGCGCTGTTCCTCGCCTCTGATGATGCGTCCTATATCACCGGCACGACGATCGTCGTCGACGGCGGGCAAACGCTGCCCGAAGGCGCGGACTTCCGGATCAACCCGGAGTGAACTGATCCGCAGGGTGCAGGACTGATCCGCGCACCAGCATCTGGGCCAGATGCGGCATGACCGCTGTTCCCGTGCCACGGCCCTTTGGGCATGTTGGCAGGCAGCGTGCGTCGTGCTGTGCCCCAGCCTCAGTGCGTCTGGGCACGCTCGGTTGACAGAGGGGTGTCGACAGGACTGCCGCCGGCACCTGGTCAGCCGCTACACCAGGCTGTTGACCTGTCCTTCGTGAATTGAACGGTCGGCGGCAAGCACGATCTTCAGGCTCTTCACTGCATCGTTCATGTGGTCGGTAAGGTCGATATTCTCCTTGATCGCCTTCAGCAGATAGCGCTGCTCGCGCTCGCAGAGATCGTCGTGACTGGGTTCGTCGGACACGTCGATCCGCGTATCCGGGGTCTTCATGTCGGCATGATGCCAAAGGATCTGGTTGGTCTTGGTATGGCAGTCACCTCCGCAAACCTTGAATCACGCCGTATCTGATTTGAGAAGACCTCAGGATTGAACTAACCCGCTGCCGCGGGAGAAGTGTGGAGCGCATTTACGGCTGAGGTTTCCTGTCTGAGGATTGTGGTTGTTACAGCCCAACCCATCAGACAGGAGTTTCCCA
>NZ_JBIICB010000380.1:0-3093 GCF_044239095.1 Aestuariivirga sp.
GCGTCGCCTCGTTCATGGAAGCTGCCGAAATGGCCGCAGCGGATTCGCTGGTCATCGGCTCCGCCGCACGCGCGCTCATTGCCGCCAGCGGGAGAGCAGATCTTGCAGCTTCATCCGCGGGCGATTTGCCCATTGCTGCCAACTTCGCCGTTCATGCCGCCGCGGCCCCGCCGGGAGGCGTTCCGGCTCCGCTCTATCTGCGGGCGCCGGATGCCAAACCCCAGGCCAGTCCGCTTCGCAGGGCGGCTACCATTGCCGTCGAGGAGGTTTCCGAATCAGCAGCGGCACTGCTGGCGGCCCTCCACGCGGAGGCCTTCGACGAGGGCTGGAGTGAGGCTTCCTTTCAGGACTTGCTGCGCATGCCCGGCGCCGTCGCGCTGCTCGGCCTGGATCAGGATGAGCCTGCAGCCTTCCTTCTCGCGCGGCGGGCGGCGGATGAAGCCGAGATCATCACCATCGCAACGAGGCCACAAGCCCAGCGCAGGGGCCTGGCGCGGCAGCTTCTCAGCCGCGAACTGTCCGAACTGGTGCGCCAGGGGGTGCGCCACGTGTTTCTCGAAGTCGCAGCGTCGAACACGGCGGCACTCGCCCTCTATGGCGGGATGGGCTTCCATGAGGCCGGCAGGCGGAAGGACTATTACCGTCGCCGGCACGGGCGGGAGGATGCCATCGTGATGCGGCGGGAGCTTGCGCCATGAACAGGCTGCGTCCGTGGGCGATCCTCGCCTGCTTCGCAGCGTTGACATTGCCGCTGATGCCCTTGCAGCAGCTCTTCATCTGGTTCTGGCCTGGCATGGCAAGGGTGTTTCCCATGCACTACCATCGGCTGGTCTGCCGCGTTCTGGGCGTCCGCGTGGAGCTGTCGGGCAACCCACCCGGGCAAGGACCGTTGCTGATCGTCAGCAATCATGTGAGCTGGCTCGACATCGTGGTGTTGAGTTCGGTTGCACCAGTTTCCTTCGTTGCCAAGAAGGAGGTTTCCGCCTGGCCGTTCTTCGGAAGTCTTGCGCGGCTGCAGCGTACCGTCTTCGTCGACCGCGACCGCCGTCACGCCACCGGCAATTCGCGGAACGACATGCAGGCCCGCCTGCGGCAGGGCGACATACTGGTGCTGTTCCCAGAGGGCACGTCGAGTGACGGCCGCCGCATCCTGCCCTTCAAGAGTTCGTTCTTCGGAGCCGCCGAGATCGAAGGAGTGCTGGTTCAGCCGGTCTCGCTTGCATATCGCGGCCAGCGCAACCTGCCGATGAACCGGAGACTGATGCCGTCATATGCCTGGTATGGCGACATGGACCTGGCGCCACACCTGCTGGGCGCACTTGCCGCAGGACCGGTCGAGGTGGCGGTGATCTGCCATCCGCCACTTTCGCTGAGCGGCGAATTGACCCGCAAGGCGCTGGCACGCCACGCCGAGGAGCAGGTGCGCAAGGGGGTGGCCCGCGCGCTTCACGATCCCGGCAAAATCGGTTAGAGCATGATCCGCAAAAGTGGAAACCACTCTTGCGAGAAGATCATGCTCAAGCAATTGATCTTGCGCGCGTTCTTTTTGACCAGGTGACTCCACCTGGTCAGAACGCGCTATAGAGGGCGGATGATGGAAAACGGTCCCAGGAAAGTCTTCGTCAAGACCTACGGCTGCCAGATGAATGTCTACGACAGCGAGCGCATGCACGATGTGCTGGCGCCACTGGGCTATGTCGAAACGGCAGGTCCGGAGGATGCTGACCTCGTCATCCTCAACACCTGTCATATCCGCGAAAAGGCGGCTGAGAAGGTCTATTCCGAACTGGGCAAGATCCGGCAGATGAAACGCGCACGCGCCGCCAGCGGTGCGGAGATGCTGATCGCCGTCGCAGGCTGCGTCGCCCAGGCCGAGGGCGAGGAGATCGTGCGGCGGGCGCCAGCCGTCGATCTGGTCTTCGGGCCGCAGACTTACCATCGGCTGCCGCAGCTTTTGGCGCGGCATGCCAATGGCGAGAAGGCAATTGTCGAAACCGAATTCCCTGCGGAGGAGAAGTTCGAGGGCCTGAAGGCGCGGGCGCAGCCGCGAAGGTCGGTCGCGGCATTCCTGACCGTGCAAGAAGGCTGCGACAAGTTCTGTACTTTTTGCGTTGTGCCCTATACCCGCGGAGCCGAATTCTCGCGCCCGCTCGAACAGGTGCTGGGCGAAGCACGCAAGCTGGCCGCCGGAGGCGTGAAGGAATTCACCCTGCTGGGACAGAACGTCAACGCCTATCACGGGCTTGACGGCCGCGGGCGGCCTGTGGGGCTCGCCGGTCTCGTCGCCGAACTGTCACGCGTCGAGGGTATCGAAAGGCTCCGCTACACCACGAGCCATCCGCGTGACATGACGGAAGAGCTGATCGCCGCCCATGCCGAAAACCCGAAGCTGATGCCTTACCTGCATCTGCCGGTTCAGTCTGGCAGCGACAGCGTTCTCAAGGCCATGAACCGCGGGCACACGGCGCAACACTATATCCAACTCATCGAAAAAGTACGCGCGGCCCGGCCGGACATGGCCATTTCGGGCGACTTCATCGTTGGGTTTCCAGGTGAGACGGAGAAAGACTTCGACTCGACACTCGATCTCGTCCGCGAGATCTGCTACGCGAGCGCCTACTCTTTCAAGTATTCCCCGCGCCCGGGCACACCTGCGGCGGGGCATGAGCAGCAGGTGCCCGAGGCCGAAAAGTCGGCCCGGCTCCTGGAACTGCAGGCGCTTATCCATCGCCAACAAACCGCCTTCAACAGTTCGATGGTGGGAAGGACCCTGCCGGTCCTGCTCGAGAAGCCGGGGCGCGACGACGGCCAGCTGGTTGGGCGCTCGCCCTATCTGCAGTCCGTCCATCTCCAGGCCGACAGCTCCCTTATTGGCAGCATCGTGGATACCCATATAACAGGGGTTGGAACCAACAGCCTTTCGGGCCATTATGCCCCGGCAGCTTAAACACGGAGAAACGACTCCTTGAATCCGCCCGTCACTGCGGCCCAGATCGGCAGCCAGAAGAACGGCTCCCGGCAAGAAGTTTCGGATACCCTCACCCTTTCCTTCGACGACAACAAGCTGTTGTCGCTGCTCTGCGGCGAGCATGA
>NZ_JBIICB010000381.1:0-3089 GCF_044239095.1 Aestuariivirga sp.
GATCTCTTCCGCGCTCTTGATCATGCGGAGCCGCATCGAGGGGGCGGCCACGTCCACGAATTCAACGCCCGGGAAAGCGTCCGAAAGCTGGGCGCGGAAATCGAGGTTGACGTGGTCGAACTCGATGCCGACGCGGCGGGCACCCTTGAGCAGGCCCTTGAGGGCCACGAAGTAATTCTCCTTCGACCAGTCGGTGTAGGTCACGTTGTCGCCGAAGGTGCGGCGGGCCGGCTGGCCGCCGTCGATCGCGGCGGAGACGGACGTCGCCTTGGCGTGCGTGATGACGAGACCGTACTTGCGGCCGAAGTAGCAGTACAGGAAATCGGAGAGGTAGTTGATGTTGTGGTAGCTGGTGAACACGCAGGCATCGACCTTTGCGGTCTTCATCCAGCCGCGGATGCCGTCCTGGCGGCGCTGCATCTCGGCAGCGGAAAACGTCGGCTTCGGCCTCTTGCCATTGTTGCGGTAGTCGACGAGCGCGGGGCGGGCGTTGGCGGTCATTTTGGGGCGTTTCTCCATTGTGAAAGCGACCGATAACTTCCCCGCCCGGGGGCTTGTGTCAAAGGACGATCCCTCACATACTCCATGAGATTATTTCATGGAGAACCCTGCCCGTGTCGCGCTTGCCGTCCCTCAACGCCCTGCGCTGCTTCGAGGCCGCGGCCCGCTCGGGCAGCTTCTCGCGCGCGGCGGAGGAACTGAACGTCACGCAGTCGGCGGTGAGCCATCAGGTGCGCCAGCTGGAACAGTGGTTCGGCCTCAGCCTGTTCGACCGCCTTGGCCGGCAGACGATCCCCACGCCCAAGGGCCAGGAACTCGCCCGCTCGCTGGCGGAAGCCTTCGACATCATGGCAGCTGGCTGCCGCCGCCTGCAGCAGAGCGAGCACGGGCCAGCACTCACCATCGCGGCGCTGCCCTCCTTCGCCACCATCTGGCTCATCCCGCGGCTCTCGCAGTTCTTCAACGAGCATCCGGAGATTTCGGTGAAGGTGGTCTATGCCTTCACGGGCCACAAGATCGACTTCGACGAGGTCGACATCGCGGTGTTGTGGGGTCCGGGGGAGTGGGAGGGCTGCCGCTCCACAAGGCTGCTGCCCGGCAGCACGGTGCCGATCTGCAACCCGATCTACCTCGAACGGCAAGGCCCCTTCGACGTGCCCCAGGCGATCCTCGGCAAGCCGCTGCTCCACGATACCGACCGGCTCGACTGGCAGAACTGGATGCGCCATGCCGGGCTGAAGCATGCGGGCCCCTCGCCGGGCCCGATCTTCCAGGACTTCAACCTGCTGCGCGCCGCCGCCCTGGCGGGTCAGGGCATCGCGCTGTGCCCCCGGCGGCTGATCGACGATGACCTCGCCTCCGGCCGCCTCGTCCAGCTCTTCGACATCGACATCAAGCACGACTACGCCTACTCGATCATCGAGCCCGGCTCCGGCAGCGCCCGCCGGTCGGAAGCGCTCGAAACCTTCCGGAACTGGCTGCTCTCCACCGCCCGGGACTGACGTCTCCCCGTTCCGCACATGGCACGTCTACCGGGACAACAGTGGCGCCCGGCCGCAAATCCCGTTACGCGGAAGCCCATGGCCACGACCCATCCCTCACAGGCGAAGGCCCAGGCGGCAATCCATGGCGTGCTCCTGGCGGTCACCGCCGGACACCTGATCAACGACACGCTGCAGGCGCTGCTGCTGTCGATCTATCCCATGCTGCGCGACCTGCACTCCCTGAGCTTCGCACAGGTGGGCTTCATCACCCTGGCCTTCCAGGCCACGGCCTCGGTGCTGCAGCCGCTGGTGGGGCTCTATACCGACCGGCGCCCGATCCCCTTCTCGCTGCCGATCGCCCCTGCCCTGACGCTCATTGGCCTCGTCGTACTGGCGCTGGCGGGGAGCTATGCAATGATCCTTCTCGGCGCGGCGCTGATCGGCATCGGCTCCTCGATCTTCCATCCCGAAGCCTCGCGGATTGCCCGGCTTTCCTCCGGTGGCCGCTTTGGCTATGCCCAGTCGCTGTTTCAACTCGGCGGCAATTTCGGCACATCGATCGGGCCGCTGCTTGCAGCCTTCGTGGTGGTTCCCTATGGCCAGGCCAGCCTGTCCTGGTTCTCCGTGCTGGCGCTGCTCTCGGTCGCCGTGCTGAGCTACGCGGCGACCTGGTATCAGCGCCACCTGTCACCCGCAGGCGGGGCACGGCGGGCGGTGAACATCCCGCAGCCCCTGCCGCGGCGGACGATCATCACCTCGCTCGTCATCCTGCTGTGCCTGATGTTCTCGAAATTCGTCTACACTTCGAGCCTCAGCAGCTTCTACACCTTCTACCTCATCGACACCTTCAGCCTCACCCCGCGCGAAGCCCAGATCGACCTTTTCATCTATCTCGCGGCCTTCGCGGCGGGAACCATGCTGGGTGGCCCCATTGGCGACAGGATCGGGCGCAAGGCGGTGATCTGGTTCTCGGTGCTGGGCGCGCTGCCCTTCACTCTCGCCCTGCCCTATGCCAATCACTTCTGGGCGGTGGTGCTGTCCGTTCCCATCGGCTTCATCCTCGCCTCAGCATTCTCCGCCATGCTGGTCTACGCCCAGGAGTTGCTGCCGGGCCGGGTGGGGCTGATATCAGGACTTTTCTTCGGCGTCGCCTTCGGCATCGCGGCGGTTGGAGCCGCACTCCTCGGCTGGCTGGCGGATGTCACCTCCATCGGCTTCGTCTTCCACCTCTGCTCCTTCCTGCCGGCCATTGGTCTTCTGACCATGTTCCTGCCCAATGCACGCACCGCGCAAGACAGCCAATCCGGTTGACCTTTTCGATGTATATGGCCATATATAGCGCATGAGCCAGCCGCCCCTGATCGATCCGTTCGGCCGCCACGTCACCTATCTCCGCGTGTCGGTGACGGACCGTTGCGACTTCCGCTGCGTCTATTGCATGTCGGAGGACATGACCTTCCTGCCAAAGAAGGATCTTCTCTCGCTCGAGGAACTGGACCGCGTCTGCACGGCCTTCATCGAAAAGGGCGTCAGGAAGCTCCGGCTGACGGGCGGCGAACCCCTGGTCCGCAAGGGCATCATGACCCTGGTCGAGAGCCTTGGCCG
>NZ_JBIICB010000115.1:0-12368 GCF_044239095.1 Aestuariivirga sp.
GTCGGAACGCGCGCGAGAGCATGATCCGCAAAAGTGGAAACCACTTTTGCGAAAAGATCATGCTCAAGCCATTGAACTTGCGCGAGTTCTTTTCGACCAGGTGATTCCACCTGGTCGGAACGCGCGCGAGTGATGGCGGGTTCAGATGCTGAAGGCGTAGTTCACGCCGAGCCGGATCGTATGCATCGTCTCCAGATCTTGCTCGAAGGTCACGGTACCCGCGTCGTCGCTTATCTCATATTTCATGTCGTCGAGTGACAGGTAGAGATACTCCACCCCCACTGAGACGTTCTGCGTCACGTCGACGTCGACGCCCGCACCTATGGTCCATCCTTCGGCCCAGTCATTGTCGCTGCCGCGGAGGCCCGTGACCTCGTCGTCGATCTCGAAGGACATCTCAGCCGTGGCGAAGCCGCCGGTGATGTAGAACAACGCACTGCCCGCGGCATAGCCGGCGCGGGCGCGGATGGTGGCGAGGTTCGGCATGTCGAGTTCGGACGAGTTTGCGGCATCGCGCGCGATCTTGGCGCCAGCGCCGAAGGACCAGTCCGCCACCGCGCCGATCACCCAGCTGTCCGTGTTATAGTCCACGCCCGCCCGCACGCCATAGGCGGCCAGATTGCCGTCGAGATAGCCGAAGGGCGGATCAACCCCTTCGGACTGCTGATAGGTGCTCTGCATCATGTTGGCCCCGCCGAAGGCGCCGACATAGACCTCGAAGTCCGAGGAGCGGAACTCCGGCGGCATGCCGTTGTCGGCTGCGGCGGCGGGGGCTACTCCGGCAGCGGTGCCGGCCAGCAGTGCGAAAAGCAAAAGGGAACGTCTCAAGAAAGCCTCCATCGGATGTTTGCAGGTCGTTATGGGAGGACTATGCAATCTTAACGTTAATCCCGGGTTACCAACCTCAAGAGGAAAATACGCCCGAAACATCAACTTGACCCATGGCAACCCGCCCACTAAACCCCGGCTAGTATTGATTGATATCGCTTACCCGCACCCGTTGGCGGGAGTGAGCAGGAGGATGAGACATGATCACCTTGACCTTCCCCGATGGCGCCAGCCGCCAGGTTGATGCCGGGGTTTCCGCCCGCGACGTGGCGGCATCCATTTCGAAATCGCTGGAGAAAAAGGCCATCGCTGTCGTGGTCAACGGCACGCTGGTGGATCTCGCCGATCCCATCACCACCGATTCAACGCTGCGCATCGTGACGCGTGATGATGCGGAAGCCCTTGAGCTCATCCGCCATGACTGTGCCCATGTGCTGGCAGAAGCCGTGCAGGAGCTCTTCCCCGGAACCCAGGTGACGATCGGCCCCGTCATCGAGAATGGCTTCTATTACGACTTCTTCCGCAACGAGCCCTTCACGACGGAGGATTTCGCGGCAATCGAAAAGAAGATGCGGGAGATCATCCAGCGCGACAAGCCCTTCACCAAGACGACGAAGAGCCGCGAGGAGGCGAAGGACTTCTTCCGCGCCAAGGGCGAGCTCTTCAAGGTCGAGCTGGTGGACGCGATCCCCGGCGACCAGGACATCAAGTTCTATGACCAGGGCGGCTGGACCGATCTCTGCCGTGGACCCCACATGACGTCGACGGGCAAGATCGGCACCGCCTTCAAGCTCATGAAGGTCGCGGGCGCCTATTGGCGCGGCGATTCCAAGAACCCGATGCTGACCCGCATCTACGGCACTGCCTGGGCCAGCGAGAATGATCTGAAAGCCTATCTCCACGCATTGGAAGAGGCCGAGAAGCGCGACCACCGCAAGCTCGGCCGCGAGATGGACCTGTTCCATTTCCAGGAAGAAGGCCCCGGCGTCGTCTTCTGGCACGCCAAGGGCTGGACCATGTTCCAGCAATTGATCGCCTACATGCGCCGCCGCCTGGCCAAGCTCGATTATGACGAGGTGAATGCGCCGCAGCTCCTTGACAAGTCGCTGTGGGAAACCTCGGGCCACTGGGGCTGGTACAAGGAAGCGATGTTCGCCGCCACCTCCGCTGGCGAGACGACGGAGGACGACCAGGTCTTCGCCATCAAGCCGATGAACTGCCCCGGCCACGTGCAGATCTTCAAGCACGGACTTCGTTCCTATCGCGAACTGCCCTTGCGCTTGGCCGAATTCGGCAACGTCCACCGCTATGAGCCGTCAGGAGCCCTCCACGGCCTCATGCGCGTGCGCGGCTTCACGCAGGATGACGCGCACATCTTCTGCACCGAAGAGCAGATGAAGGACGAGTGCCTCAAGATCAACGACCTCATCCTCTCCACCTACAAGGACTTCGGCTTCGAGCAGATCGTGGTGAAACTCTCCACCCGCCCTGAAAAGCGCGTCGGGAGTGACGAGGCATGGGACCGCGCTGAAAGCATCATGTCCAAGGTCTTGGAACAGATCGCGGCGGATTCCGGCGGCAAGATCAAGACCGCGGTCAACCCGGGCGAGGGCGCCTTCTACGGCCCCAAGTTCGAATATGTGCTGCGCGATGCGATCGGCCGTGACTGGCAGTGCGGCACCACCCAGGTGGACTTCAACCTGCCCGAACGCTTCGGCGCCTTCTATATCGGTGCCGACGGCGAGAAGAAGGTCCCGGTGATGATCCACCGCGCCATCTGCGGCTCGATGGAGCGTTTCCTCGGCATCCTCATCGAGCATTTCGCCGGCCACTTCCCCCTCTGGCTCGCACCCACCCAGGTGGTGGTCGCCACCATCACGTCCGACAGCGATCCTTACGCGCTCGAAGTCCGCGACATGCTGAAGAAGGCGGGCCTGCGCGCAGAGGCCGACCTCCGCAACGAGAAGATCAACTACAAAGTCCGCGAACACTCGGTCGGCAAGGTCCCTGTCATCCTCGTCGTCGGCAAACGCGAGATGGACGAACGCGCCGTGAACGTCCGCCGCCTCGGCTCGCAGAACCAGACCCCGATGTCCCTCGACGCCGTGCTCTCGTCCCTGAAGGACGAGGCCACACCGCCCGACCTCACGCGCGACTGACAAAGAGCCCTCATCCGGCCTTCGGCCACCTTCTCCCATTGCTTCGCAACGGGCGAAGGGATTCGTGGTGAGGTTTCCCTTCTCCCGTCGCAACGCGATGGGAGAAGGTGGCCGAAAGGCCGGATGAGGGCCTCTCACCGCAAGTCACACACCCGCCATCCCTTCCTTCAAACAAGCGACGGCAACCCCACCACGAGTCCCTTCTCCCGTCCGCAGGATGGGAGAAGGTGGCCGACAGGCCGGATGAGGGCCTCTCACCGCGAGTCACTCACCCTACGACGTCTCATCCTGATTGAGGACCACAAAATCCTCCCCCGTGCGCGTATCCGGCGTCGACGGCAGGTCCGTCGTCACCAGCACGAGGCCGATGTGCATGCGCTGCTTCATCGCGTTCACCACATCGGGCTCCGCGCGGATGCGGTTGATCACGGCGGTGTCGGGCTCCGCCGTGGACCCGTGGGAAATGGCATGCCACGCCATGCCGCCGCCGCCCGCCGCGCTGAGGATGAACACGTGCTGGCCGAGCGGCTGGTCCTCGGGGGTCAGCGTTGCCTTGCCGGAAATCACCGTGTCGCCATTCTCGAGAATGGTGATGGTCTTGTCGGCGCTACTCACGATCACCGAAACCGCGACGGCGTCTGCGTTGTCCGGCTTATGCGCCTTGGCGTTCTTGAGCTTCGCCTCTGCCTCGCTGATTTCGCGTTCCGCATTGTCCGACAGCACGAGGCCAGGGTGGTTGACGTCTGCGGGCGCGCTGTGCGCATCGGCGATGATCACGGCGGTGCCCACATGGGTCACGGTGAACAGCAGCTTGGAGAATTCCAGCGGCAGGCGCACGCAGCCGTGCGATGCCGGATAGCCCGGCAGCTTGCCCGCATGCAGCGCCACGCCCGACCACGTCAGCCGGTTCATGTTCGGCATGGGCGCATCATTATAGGTCGAGGAGTGGTGGTTCTTGTCCTTCTGCAGGATGGTGAACACGCCCGTCGGCGTCCGCCGCCTCGGCTCGCAGAACCAGACCCCGATGAGCCTGGAGGCCGTCATCTCTGCCCTGAAGAACGAGGCCGCACCGCCCGACCTCACGCGCGACTGAGATACCACCCCAATTTCGTCACCCCGGCGAAGGCCGGGGTCCAGCTTCTGGCGTCCATAGCTGGATTCCGGCCTTCGCCGGAATGACGGTATTGAGGTTTCGCATGTCCTGAACCAGCCGCCCCCACGCGCCGTATAATGGGCATGTCACACACATTCATCGTTATCGGCGCCACCGGCGGCATCGGCTCTGCCTTGTCCCGCAAGCTTGCATCCGCAGGCCACACCATTCACGCCATCGGCCGTGACGCGGCGAAGCTCGCGGCACTCACCGCAGAGATCGGCGGCACCTCCGCCGTGGCGGATGTGTCCAACCGCGCTGAGCTTGAGGCGGCGGTCAAGGCCGCAGGGCCCACCGTCGCGGGCCTCGCTTATTGCGTCGGCACCATCAACCTGAAGCCCGTCTCGCGCATCACGGATGAGGATGTGGAGCATGACTTCACCCTCAACGCGCTGGGCGCGCTCCGCGCCGTGCAGGCCGCACTCCCCGCCCTCAAGGCCAATGCCACGCCCTCAAGCGTCGTGTTCTTCTCCACCGTCGCTGTGCAGCAGGGCTTCGCCAACCACGCCTCGATCGGTCTTTCGAAGGGAGCGGTTGAAGGCCTCATGCTGTCGCTCGCCGCCGAACTCGCGCCCAAGATCCGCGTCAACTGCGTGGCCCCGTCGCTCACCAAAACCCCGCTCGCCGCCGCGCTGACCTCGAGTGAGCAGATGGCCACCGCCATCGCAAGCTTGCACGCCCTGCAGCGCCTCGGTGAACCGGACGACATCGCCGCCGCCGCCGCATTCCTGCTTGCGCCCGAAGCATCCTGGATCACGGGGCAGGTGATCTGCGTTGACGGCGGCCGCTCAAGCCTGCGCACCAAGGGCTAGCCCCATGCCGCGCGGCGTCAAGAAGGACCAGCTCCCGTCCAAGCCCTGCGCCTGCTGCGGCAAGCCCTTCACCTGGCGCAAGAAGTGGGCACGCGACTGGGAGAATGTGAAAACCTGCTCCGACCGCTGCCGCGCCACGCTGAAGCAGCAGGCGAAATGACAACGCTCCGCATCGTGCTGGGCGACCAGCTCACGCGCGGCATCTCATCGCTGCGCGATCATCAGCCCGGTGACACCGTGCTGATGATGGAGGTGGCGGAGGAGGCGACCTACGTCCGCCACCACAAGCAGAAGCTCACGCTGATCTTCTCCGCCATGCGCCACTTCGCAGATGAGCTGCGCGCCGATGGCCTCGCCGTCGATTACATCCGCCTCGATGATCCCGCCAACACAGGCTCCTTCACCAGCGAAGTCCAGCGCGCCATCGCCCGCCACTCACCATCGCGCATCATCGTCACCGAACCCGGCGAATGGCGCGTGCAGGAGATGATGAAAAATTGGGGCGCGGAGATCCTCACCGACGACCGCTTCTTCGCTAGCCCTGCCACATTCGCCGCCTGGGCCCGCGGCCGCAAGCAGCTCCGCATGGAGTTCTTCTACCGCGACATGCGCCGCGCCTCGGGCCTCCTCATGGAGGGTGACGAGCCCACAGGCGGCCAGTGGAACTTCGACCATGACAACCGCAAGTCCCTGCCGAAGGACGTGACACCCCCGAAGCGCCAGCGCTTCGAACCCGATGCCATCACGGCGGAGGTGATGGCCATGGTGCAGCAGCGCTTCCCCGGTCACTTCGGCGATCTCGAACCCTTCGGCTGGGCCGTCACGCGTGAGGATGCGCTGGAAGCCCTCGACCATTTCATCACCGCCTGTCTTCCGAATTTCGGCGACTATCAGGACGCGATGAAGCAGGGCAACGTCTTCCTCTACCACTCCATCATCTCGCCCTATCTCAACATCGGCCTCATCACCCCGCGCGAGATCTGCGAACGCGCGGAGCAGGCGTGGAGCCAAGGCCACGCACCCTTGAACGCGGTTGAAGGCTTCATCCGCCAGATCCTCGGCTGGCGCGAATATGTGCGCGGCCTCTATTGGCTGAAGATGCCGGACTATGCGGAGACCAACGCACTCGAAGCCCACCGCCCGCTCCCCGATTTCTATTGGACGGGCAAGACGGAGATGAACTGTCTCGCCCAGTCGATCGGCGACACCAAGCGCCACGCCTACGCCCACCACATCCAGCGCCTCATGGTCACCGGCAATTTCGCACTGCTTGCGGGCCTGTCGCCCAAGGAAGTCGAAGCCTGGTACCTCCTCGTTTATGCGGATGCCTTCGAGTGGGTGGAACTCCCCAACACCCACGGCATGGCGCTCTTCGCCGATGGCGGCGTCATGGCATCGAAACCCTATGCCGCATCCGGCGCTTATATCGACCGCATGTCGGATTACTGCAGCCACTGCCGCTATGATCCTGCCGTGAAACTCGGCCCCAAGGCCTGCCCCTTCAACTACCTCTACTGGGATTTCCTCATCCGCAACGAGGCGAAGTTGAAGTCCAACCCCCGCATGGCCATGCCCTACCGCACGCTGGCCAAGATGGATGCGGAGCGCAAGGCTGAGATCGCGCGGCAGTCGAAAGTGTTTCTGGACAAGCTGTAAGTTGATGTTCCCCTTCTCCCGTCGCAACGCGATGGGAGAAGGTGCCCGAAGGGCGGATGAGGGCCTCTCTCCGCGAGTCTTGCCGCCCGAAGGAGGCCCTCATCCGGCCTTCGGCCACCTTCTCCCATCCTCCGGACGGGAGAAGGGACTCGTGGTGAGTTTTCCCTTCTCCCGTCGCATCGCGATGGGAGAAGGTGCCCGAAGGGCGGATGAGGGCCTTTCTCCGCGAGTCCCGCCGCCTGAAAAAGCCCTCATCCGGCCTGCCGGCCACCTTCTCCCATCCTCCGGACGGGAGAAGGGACTCGTGGTGAGGCTTCCCTTCTCCCGTCGCAACGCGATGGGAGAAGGTGCCCAAAGGGCGGATGAGGGCTTCTCTCCGCGAGCCTTGCCGCCTGAAAGAGCCCTCATCCGGCCTTCGGCCACCTTCTCCCATCCTCCGGACGGGAGAAGGGACTCGTTGTGAGGTTTCCCTTCTCCCGTCGCATCGCGATGGGAGAAGGTGCCCGAAGGGCGGATGAGGGCCTGTCTCCACGAGTCTTGCCGCCTGAAAGAGGCCCTCATCCGGCCTTCGGCCACCTTCTCCCATCCTCCGGACGGGAGAAGGGACTCGTTGTGAGGTTTCCCGAAGGTGCCCGAAGGCCGGATGAGGGCCTCTTTCCACACGGCACGCCACCCCTTGAACCGTAACCACTCCCGCTACATATAAACCTCGAATTCCAGCCTTGAACATCGGCGGAAAGGACGTCGCAGCATGAGCCTGCCCCACATCCCTGATCCCATGCCGGGTGACGCCGCCGCGGCGGATTCGATCGACATGGTCATCGTGCCCCGCGCGCGTGACCTGGGCAATTTCGAGGTCCGCCGTGCGCTGCCTGCGGCGGGCAGGCAGATGGTCGGACCCTTCATCTTCTTTGACCAGTTCGGCCCGGTGCTGATGAAGCCGGGGCAGGGCGTTGACGTCCGTCCGCATCCGCACATCGGTCTCTCCACCGTCACCTGGCTCTTCGACGGCGCCATCTATCATCGTGACAGCCTGGGGAGCGCGCAGTCCATCGCACCGGGCGAACTCAACTGGATGACGGCGGGCAAGGGCATCGTCCACTCCGAGCGCACGGCAGCGCCCGATCTGGCGCGCGCGCGCAAGGTCTTCGGCATCCAGAGCTGGGTGGCGCTCCCGAAGCAGCATGAGGAAACCGCCCCCGCCTTCGAGCATGTGGCGGCGGCCCAACTCCCCCTCATCGAGGACCATGGCATCTCCGTCCGCGTCATCGCCGGAACACTCTACGGCGCCACCTCTCCGGTGAAGACCCATTCCGGACTCCTCTACGCCGACGTGCAGATGCTGGCGGGCGCCGCACTCCCGCTCCCCGTGGAGCATGAGGAGCGCGGCATCTACATCGCCGAAGGCGAGATCGGCGTCGCAGGCCAGCACTTCGCGGCCGGCCGCCTGCTCGTCTTCCGCCCCGGCGATGCCATCACGCTCAATGCCAGAACCAACGCCCGCGTCATGCTCTTGGGCGGCGAGCCGATGGACGGCCCCCGCCACATCTGGTGGAACTTCGTGTCCTCTTCCAAGGACCGCATCGAAGCCGCCAAGGACGACTGGAAACATGCCCGCTTCGGCATCGTGCCCGGCGACGATCAGGATTTCATTCCGCTTCCTGACAAAGAGTTGGGTTGAAACCCCGCAGCCGGCGCTTTTATATCACCGGAAAACAGGGGAATGGCGGGAATGGACTGGCTTGTCGGAAGCAATGTGCTCGTGGCGCTCGCAGTCTGCGCGGCAGCGGCGTTGTCGACCGTGCTCGGCAGCCTCTTCGTCATCTTCTCGAAGGAGCCGAGCCCCAGGCTTCTGGCCTTCGGCCTCGCCTTCGCGGGCGGCGCCATGGTCTATGTCTCCCTCGTCGAGATCTTCTGGAAGGCGGAGACGAGCTTCGCCTCGCTGCATGATCCGAAGTCGGCCTATATCTATGCCACGCTGTCCTTCTTCGCGGGCGCCCTGCTGCTGATCCTGCTCGACCGGTCGATCCCCAATCCGCATGGCGCCATCTCGTCGTCGAACGGCGATGAGGCTCACATCAAGCGCGTCGGGCTGCTCGCGGCCTTCGCCATCACCGCCCACAACCTGCCAGAAGGCCTCGCCACCTTCCTGGCGACGCTGGAGAACCCGGTGGTCGGCATCCCGCTGGCAGCGGCGATTGCCATCCACAACATCCCCGAGGGCGTGTCGATCGCCATTCCCGTCTACTATGCGACCGGCAGCAAGAAGAAGGCCCTGCTGGCCACCTGCCTCTCCGCCCTGGCAGAGCCCGTGGGCGCGCTCATCGGCTATGCCATCCTCGCGCCCTTCCTCACCCCCAATGTCTTTGCCATCGTCTTCGGCATGATCGCGGGCGCCATGGTCTTCCTCGCGCTGGACGAGTTGCTCCCCACCGCCAAGCGCTATTCCAAAGGCCATGAAACCGTCTACGGCATCGTCACCGGCATGGCCGCGCTGGCCGTGAGCCTGATCCTGTTCAAGTAAGCACGCGGCAAGGGCAGAGAGGCTCCGCCGCATTACCCCTCAGCTGACGATAAAATCACGGTGGATATTCGATACTCCCGCCACACGCTCCATGCCGGGCGTGCGGCAACTGCAAGCTGGGAGAAAACCATCATGGTTAGTCTACTTCCGATTGTTAAGGGCCTGCTCCGGCCCATCGCCGTCCTCGCATTGGCCGTCACCCTGGCCGCGCCGTCACCCGCGCGGGCGGCAGACTGTGTCGACCTTGCGCTGGTCCTCGCGGTTGATGGTTCCGGCAGCATCAATCCGGAGGAGTTCGCCTTGCAGCGGCAAGCAATCGTTTCCGCCTTCTCCAGCCCCGATGTGCTCCAGGCCATTGACCGCGCGGGCCTCGTGGCCGCCGCTGTCCTGTACTGGGGCGATGCCGAATGGCCGGTTCAGCAAACCGGCTTTATTCGCATCGGCAAGCCCGAGGATGCCAAGCTGCTCGTGGCGGCCGTCGAAACCATGCCGCGGCAGGTCCTCGGCAGCACCGGCCTCAGCAACGGCCTGTCCGCCGCTCTCGACAAGCTTGAAACGGTTGGCTGTGCATACCGGTCCGTGATCAACGTATCGGGTGACGGTGCTGACACTTTCATTCCCCGCAAGCGCCGGCTGGCTCCCTCGCTCCGGAACATCCGCGCCAGGGCAACCGCCGCGGAGGTGACGATCAACGCACTGGTCATCACCAACGACGAGCCAGATCTGAAGTCCTATTTCGAAAAGCAGGTGATCACCGGCCCTGGTGCCTTCGTCATCGAAATCAACGCCATCTCCGACTATTCAAGCGCCCTTCGCCGCAAGCTCATCCGCGAGATATCGCCCTCCACACTGAGCCAGAGGTGACACACAACACGCCTCTGCCTCAAACCTGCTTGCCCCCTATCCCCTTCTCCCACCGCGCCGCGACGGGAGAAGGTGCCCGAAGGGCGGATGAGGGCCTCTCTCCACGAGTCCCGCCGCCTGAAAGGGCCCTCATCCGGCCTTCGGCCACCTTCTCCCATCCTTCGGACGGGAGAAGGGAACGCAGGTCTCAATAACTTCCCCTTCTCCCGTCGCAACGCGATGGGAGAAGGTGCCCGAAGGGCGGATGAGGGCCTCTTTCCGCCGAGTCCCGCCCCCAAACCCTGCGCCGGTTTCACACGACGCGTGTTGCTGGTAGGCGGGATGAAGGCCTCTGTCTGTCAGGCCCGTTGGCGCGTTGTCCAGTTTCGCGCAATGCCCTCATGCGATGTTCGGAAAAACCTGGCCACAAGCGCGAGGACATCCGCAGTCATGCATAGCTGGCGGCCCAAATGAGCAACGAACTTCTTCTGCCTCTGTTGGCCGTGACCATATTTGCTGCCATTTCTGTTTCGGCAACCACCCTGGGCGGCGGCGGGCGCACCGCCGTGGCCCTGGTCTATCCACCCTGGTGGAGCGCCGAGCAAAGCTTTCTGGCTGCTGCAGAGGGTGGTCCTATCCTGGCGCCCGGTGGCTTGCCCAACATCATTCTGGTTCCCGTTGACAGTCATCCGGCGAAAACCCACGGCGAGTGGCTTCGGTTCAATGTGTCCGCCCGTCTTGGATGTTCATCAGCACAAGGAGAAGGAATTTGACGTTCGGTATTGAGCAGCAGCGGCTTCTGACGGACCGGATCACGCTGGTGGCCTTGTGGTTTCACGTGCCGCTGATCTATGGCGTCTGCATGTTTGTTGGCGTCGGCTGGACCACGCTGACCGGCGCCGCCCTCGCGGTGGCTGCCATATCCACCCTGCTGCTCTTTTCGGCGCCAGTCCGCACCCCGGGGCGGCTTGTGGCGGCCGTGGGGCTGATGGTGCAGATCTCGCTTGCCGTTGCAGCACTCGCCGGCCATCCATGGCAGACGGACATGCATATGTATTACTTCGCCATGCTCGCTGTTCTGGTCAGCTACATTGACTGGCGCGTCATTCTGGCTGCCACCGCGACGGTTGCCGTGCATCATCTCGGCCTTAACTTCTTTTATGTGGCGGCGATCTATCCGGGCGAGTCGGATTTCGGCCGCGTGCTGGTTCATGCCGTCGTGCTGGTGATCGAGGCGAGCGCCCTGGTGGCGATAAGCCTGATGATCTGCAGTCTCCTCGACAGTCTGAGCCAGTCGATGGAGCGGGCGCAGGAGGCTGAACGCATGAGCCGCAGGAGTCAGGTTGACAGTGACCAGCTCATTTCCATTCTCTCCCATGCGTTGGGGCGGCTTGCCCGCAAGGACCTGTCGTTCCGGATAGAGGATGATCTTCCTCACGCCTTCGTCGCGGTCCGCGAGGACTTCAACTCCGCCGTGCTGCAGCTCGAAAGCGTCGTCGAGACTGTGGCGCAATCCTCCAGCACGATTTCCTCGGGTGCAGGAGAGATCAGCGCGGCATCCACCGACCTGTCCCGCCGGACGGAGACACAGGCCGCAAGCCTGGAGGAAACCACCGCAGCACTCGAGCAGATCACGCGCACCGTCATGGAGACCGCCTCGGAAGCGCGCAGCGCGCGCAAGGCCGTCAGCCTTGCCCAGCAGGAGGCTGACGTTGGCAGTGAAGTCGTGACCCGCACCATCGACGCGATCCGCCGGATCGAGAACGCGTCGAACCAGATCACCCAGATCATCTCCGTCATTGATGAGATTTCCTTCCAGACCAACCTGCTGGCGCTGAATGCCGGTGTTGAGGCGGCGCGCGCAGGTGAAACCGGGCGCGGCTTTGCAGTCGTCGCCTCCGAGGTGCGTGCGCTCGCCCAGCGTTCGACGGCCGCCGCCCAGGACATCAAGAAGCTCATCTCGAGTTCGACCAGCGAAGTGAGCAAGGGTGTTGAACTGGTTGAGGCCACAGGCGCTGCCCTCGCGCAGATCGTCGTGCGCGTCAGCGAGGTCAGCACCACGATCTCCAACATTGTCAAGGTTGCCGAGGAGCAGTCCGGGAGCCTGTCGGAGGTTAACACCGCACTGCGGCACCTCGATGTGACCACCCAGCAAAATGCCGCCATGGTGGAGGAAACGTCGGCCGCGACAGAGAACCTGAACCATCAGTCGGAAATGCTGAACAGTCTCATCAGGGAATTCTCACTCCGCCGCAACAGCCCCACCACCAGCCGCGCCGCCTGAAAGAGCCCTCATCCGGCTTGGTCGCGCCACCTTCTCCCATCCTCCGGACGGGAGAAGGGACTCGTGCTGATGTTTCCCTTCTCCCGTCGCAACGCGATGGGAGAAGGTG
>NZ_JBIICB010000116.1:0-12273 GCF_044239095.1 Aestuariivirga sp.
CGCGCACCAGATAGAGCGGGACGCCGAGGTTGCGCAGGTCCTGTGACACCCAGTGGAGGTCCCAGGCCGCCATCATGCCGAGCGTGCCCGCCACATGGCCCTCGTTGGAGAACAGCCGCTGGTAGAACAGCAGCCCCTCCTCGTCGATGACGGAGCCCGTGTCGCGCAGCAGGCGGTCCACCGCCTTCTTGTCCGCCATGCGCGCGAACATGCGCTGGATCAGCGAAGCACCGGCCACCGCCTTGGCGAGTGGTGAGAAGAATTGCCCGGCAACGCCACTCACCGGGAAGAAGGCGCCGTTGAGGCTCACGATGTCAGCGGGCGCGAACAGCCGCTCCACCGCCATGCGCACGAGGATTGCGGCACCTGCTGAATGGCCCGCGGCGCGCACCGGCTCCAGCTTCAGCTCGCGCAGCAGCAGGGCAATGGCATTGGCCATGCCGGGAAGCGACAGGCTCTGCTTTCCCGCCGGATTGGTGAAGGCGTGGCCCGGCAGGTCCGGCGCGATCACCGTGAAATGCGGCGCAAGCTTCGGCATCACGGCGCGCCATGAATGGGTTGAGGCCCCGGTGCCGTGCAGCAGCAGCAGGGCCGGGCCCTGCCCCATCACCTGCACGTGCCATTTGAGGCCTGCCGCCGTGATGAAGCGGCTGGCCTCCCGGTTCGGCCAGTCGGCGCCGTCCGTCCGCCAGTCGAGGTAGCTTGTCATGGCTCAGGCCTTCATCACGGCGGACACGGAGTGCGAAATGCGCGCCGCGTCGGCATGAGGAAGCGCCAGGTAGCTGGCGCCCATGGCGTCCGCGATCCTGCGGGCAGGCCCGCCGCGCGCATCGGAAAGGTCGATCATCAATGCGCGCACGCCTGCGCGCTTCAGCACGCTGGCCGCCGTCTCGGCATCGCGCAGGGCAAGCGCGCGGTCGGCGGTGCCATCGCGCGCGATGTTGGCCTTGCCGTCGGTCAGGAAGACGACAAGCGGCGTGCCGCCGCCGCGCCGCACATTCTGCGCCACCAGCATCGCCTGCTCGATCCCCGCGCAAAGCGGCGTGCCGCCACCGCCAGGAAGATCAGCCAGCGATTTCTTCGCGCGCTGCAGTGAGCGCGTCGGCGGCAGCAGGAGATCGGCCGTCTTGCCGCGGAAGGCGATCAGTGCTGCCTCATCGCGCCGCACATAGCAATCGGCGAGGATCAACTCGACCGCGCCCTTGGCCTCCGCCATGCGGTGAAGGGCAGCGGAACCGGAGGCGTCGACCGCGAAGATCGCGGTCGTCTGGCGCTTCTGCTTGAAGCGCTTCACGCGGAAGTCGGCGCGTTCGACGAGCAGGCCGTCGCGTGCCGGTGACTGGCGCCGCCGGAGCGGCTGCCAGGGTGCAGCGGCGCGCAGCGTGTCGATGAGGCTGAGGCGCGCGCCATTCCTGGGCACGCCGTGGCGGGTGCCCGCGGGGCGTCCGCGGGCAAGCCCCATCTTCTGCGACACAGCCCCCGCACCGGACTTGGCCTGCACCTCGCGGAGATTGGCCTCGAGTGCGGCAAGCAGCCCTTCGGGTAGCGAGGCCTTCACAGCCTCGAGCAGCATCTCGGAAAGTTCTCCGGGGGTGGGTGCCGTCTCCTCGCCTTCCGCCTCGCTGGACTGCGCTTCGGGCGGCGAGGGCGGTGCGTCCTGTTCCTGCTCCTCAACGGGGAAGCGGCGGGCGCGGGGCGCCAGCACCAGCCGGGCGGCAAGGCGGGCGTCGTCATCGTCCACCACGCTCCGCCCGTCGATGGCCGCTGCCGCGCGCGCGGCGCGAAGCGCCATCACGGCGGGCCGCAGTGAGGCGATGCCGAGCGCCAGCGCGGTCTGGCACAGTCCCTCGGCAATGTGGCCGGGCACGCTCACGCCGGGCAGCAGCCGCCGCGCGGCATGAAGATCAGCCGGCGCCACCGCATCGAACGCGCCGGTATTGATGTGGAAAGCAATCCGCTCACGCAGGATGGCGGGCGCTGCTTCGTCATCAAGCCCCTCGTCCAGCACGATAACGGCGAAGCGCGAGGGGCCATCGTCAAGCTGGGCGGCGATGAGCGCCGCCTTCTCGGCTGGCAGCCGTTCGGCGGAGGTGAGCAGCAGCACGCCGCCATCGGCCTCGGCGAGAAGCCCCCTGTCATGGCAGGGCATGCCGGTGCGCAGTGTTTCGGCGATGTCGAGGCTCCCCGCCAGGCGGTCGATACCGGCATGGGGCGGCAGGCGGAAGATCGTCCGTTCACGGAGCGTATCGCGGAAGGCCTGGATGAAGGCATCCTGCGCAGGGCCGCCGGGGCCTTTCAGCACCGCGCCCTTCAGCCCCTCGCAGTCGAGCGCAAGAAGGGCGCAGACGATCGATGCCTCTTGCGCCATCACGCGCCCAGCACCTCGGCAACAGCCCGCGAGATGCGCGTCGACGAGCCCGTCTCGTCCAGCGGGTTGCGGCGCAGGCGATGGCGCAGCGAGGGCGCGGCCATGCGCTTCAGATGATCTTCCGTAACGCGCCTTGCGCCCTCATAGGCGGCAAGCGCCCGGGCGGCGCGCATCAGCGTCAGCTGGCCGCGCAGGCCATCGGTCTTGAGGTTGATGCAGAGCGCGGCCGCGCGCTCCAGAATGGCGTCGGGCACCTCCACGGCATCCAGCGCCTTGCGCGCCTTGGCGATGCGGCGGCGGGTCGCCTCCTCTTCCTTCGCCCACAGCGCGGTGAAGCCCGGGGGATCGCGTTCAAAGGCATCGCGGCGCTTCACGATCTCGACCCATGTCGCAACTTCGGTGGGCGTGCGCACCTCGACGGACAGGCCGAAACGGTCGAGCAGTTGCGGGCGCAGTTCGCCCTCTTCCGGATTGCCGCTGCCAACCAGCACGATCCGCGCGGGGTGGCGCACGCTGAGGCCCTCGCGCTCCACCACGTTCTCGCCCGAGGCCGCAACGTCAAGCAGCAGATCGACGATGTGGTCCTCGAGCAGGTTCACCTCGTCGACATAGAGATAGCCACGGTTGGCCTGGGCGAGCAGGCCCGGCTCGAAGCGCTTCTCGCCGTGGGAGAGCGCGTGTTCGAGGTTGAGCGCGCCGAGCACCCTGTCCTCGGTGGCGCCGAGCGGCAGGTCAACCACGGGAATGGGCAACTTCCGCGTCTTGTGGGCCGTGGTCTTGCGGCACTCCGCACACTGGGCGGAAGGCGAATCCGGATCGCAGTGATAGGCGCAAGTGTTCGCCCGGATCTCCGGCAGGAGTGCGGCCAGCGCGCGCACCGCGGTCGACTTGCCCGTGCCGCGGTCGCCGAAGGCGAGAAGGCCGCCGATCAGCGGGTCAACGGCAGTCAGCAGCAACGCCAGTTTCAACTCATCCTGCCCGGCGATGGCGGAAAACGGGTAGCGGGCACTCATGGGATCATCCGGCACTGTGTCATTGATAGTTTGTGTAACATGAAACTGACAGACGGCAAATGCAGCCTGCTTGCAGGACGCAGCTGTCCGGCCAGGCGCTGGCGGGGGGCGGAGGGCGGAGGGCCCATCACCCGCGCCGCGGCATGCGGAACGGCAGCATCATCTGCACCACCGGGTTGCGGAACCGCGCCAGCGACAGGCTCTCGTGAAAGGCATCCACCTCTCCCTCCTCCGTCTGCATGCGCAGCAGCGTGCGCGCATAAAAGGGCGAGTCCTCGAGCAGTGACACCGCCTTGAACGGCGCGGCCGCCCGCATGTGCCTGGCCATGCGCCAGAACGTCGTGGGCATCTCCTGCCGCTTCGGCACGGGCGCCTGCGTCACCTGCCCGCCCGCCGCAATGTCGAGCGCGAAGGCGGAGGTGGCGCCGCCCTTCAGCACCGTGTCGTAGATGATCGCCGCGCCATCGGCCTTGGCGGCGCGCGACCACACCCAGCTTTCGAAACTGTCCTCGAGCGGAACATCGCCCCAGTTCGAATCGTGATAGCCGACGCCGGACCATGACAGGCCCGGCTGCGCGAACTCCGCCTCAATGCGTGAGAAGGGCGCGACGGGCCGCCAGACGTGCAGGCCCTGCGGGTCAAGCCTCGCCTCATGCGCGCACAGGGCCGACGGCGTCAGGCGCACCTGCCCCTTGAGGCGTGAGGGAACCGGCACCGTCACCTCGTCGATGTCGATGACCAGCGTTCCGCCATCCCACCGCATGGTGCTGGGCCCGATGTCGAAGCGCGCGGGGCTGCGCGAGATGGAGCGCTTCCCGCGCTCGGTCATGCTCCAGCGGTGCCCGCCCTCGCCATAGAGCGCGACGTTGAGCGCGCAGTGATTCTCGGGGTCGGCCCCGCCCCGCCGCCGCGCCAGCGCGTAGTAGGGCGAGAACACGCTGCCCACGAAGCCGATGATGGTGAGGCCGTGGCGGCCGTCGTCGCTCAGGCCGTCGAGATACCACCAACGGTAGCCCCCCGATGGAACCGCCGCGTCGAAACCCCCGACGCCATCAGGCTTTCCGCCGCCAGAAGGCCCGAGAGCGCCGCCATCGGCACCCCCGGCCCCGGATGCACGCTGCCCCCCGCCAGGTAAAGTCCCGGAACCGCCGTTCTGGCCCCCGGCCGCTGAAAAGATGCCATCCATCCGTGCGAGGCCCTCCCATACAATGCGCCGCCCGTTGCCGGGAACAGCGCGTCGAAACCTTTGGGGCCGGTCATCACCGTGGTGCCGCCGTCCCATGCCACATCGAGTCCGCACTGCCTGAGCTTGGCGCGCATGGCGTGCTCCACCGCATCCGGGGCTTGCGGCGCAAGATCGCCGTTGGCGGGCGAATTGACCAGCAGCAGCAGCCGCTCCGGCCCGCCGCCATGGCCCTCGCGGTCCTGCGCGCAGACATAGACCGTGGGCTCTGAAGGATAGCCATTCGTCAGTTCACGGAATTCCTGTGCATAATCGCGTGAGAAGAACACGTTGTGGCGCGCCAGCGGAAAGCCTGATGTCTCAACCGACGCAGCCCAGGTGATGGCCGAGAGCGAGCGCGCCTGCGGCGCAACCGGCTTCACTGCGCGGCTTATCTCGTTTCCCAGCAGCCCGGATGCCACCGCATTGGCATCGGCGTTGACGATCACCGCCGAGCACGGCCGTTCGCCCTGCGCCGTCAGCACCGCGCATGCCCGTCCGCCCCGGGTCCGGATCGCGCTCACCTCTTCGCCGAAGCGGATCTCCACGCCCTTGCGCTGCGCCAGGCCGCAAAGCGCCAGCGCCAGCTCATGCATGCCGCCCTTCACCGTCCACACGCCCGCCTGCTCCACATGCGCCACCAGCATCAGCGTCGCGGGGGCAAGGAAGGGCGAGGAGCCGCAATAGGTGGCATAGCGCCCGAACAGCTGCTGCAGGCGCGTGTCGCGGAAGTGCCGGCCAAGCCCCTTCCACATCGTCTCGAAGGGATTGATTCGCGCCATCCGCGCCAGCCCGCCAAGCCCGTTGGCCGTGGCGAGTGTCAGCGGGTTGGGCCGCTGCGCGCGGATGAAGGGCTTCTCCAGTGTCTCGTAGATGCGCCGCGCCTCGGCGCTGAAGGCGAGGAAGCGTTTCGCCTCCGGGGCTCCGGCAAAATCGCCGATGGCATCGGCGGAGGCGTTGAGGTCGGCATGAAGGTCCAGCCGCTCCGCCTCGCTCCAGCCATGGCGCGCCAGCACGCGCAGGGGCTCCAGCGTCACATGCGCGGAAAGCTCGGCACCCGCCGCCGCAAAGAGCTCCTCGAACACCCAGCGCATGGTGAGCACAGTCGGCCCACCGTCGATCATCCGGCCCGCCACGTCGAGGCGGCGCATCTTGCCGCCGGGGGCTGCCGCGCGCTCGAGCACCAGCACCTCCTCACCCCTGGAGGCAAGCGACAGGGCGGCGGCAAGCCCCCCTATTCCAGCGCCGACGACGATGATTGGATCCCGTGGCATCCCACCTCAAAGCTTGCCTGTTGCAGAGCCTGCGCAACTATGTCAATGTTTGTTTACAGCTTCAAGTGACGTTTCGTCTTGACACTTCACAAAGGACGGCAGGCGATGGACATTGGCACTCTCCTGGAAGGCGAACTGGATCAGGCCGTTTCCCGCGCCGCAGGCGAGGCCTGCCCGCCACGGCTGGCGGACGCGCTGCGCTATGCGGTGTTTCCCGGCGGCGCGCGCATCAGGCCGCGGCTGGTTCTCGCGGTGGCCAACGCCTGCGGCAACAAGAGCCCGACGGCGGCGGTCGCCTCCGCCGCGGCGATCGAGCTTCTGCATTGCGCCTCCCTCGTCCATGACGACCTGCCCTGTTTTGACAACTCCGCACTCCGGCGCGGCAAGCCCTCGGTGCATGCCGCCTTTGGCGAGCGTCTGGCGGTGCTCAGCGGCGATGCGCTGATCGTTTTGGCCTTCGAATGGCTCGCGGTGCGCGCCGGAGAGAGGCTGGCGCCCCTCACCCGCATCATCGCCTCCTGCGTGGGCGGCCCGTCGGGCATCTGCGCGGGCCAGGCGTGGGAATGCGAGAACGAGATCGACATCGTGCGCTACCAGCGCGCCAAGACGGGCGCCCTGTTCGCCGCCTGCACCATGGCGGGTGCTGCCTCCTCGGGCTATGAGCCGCTCGGCTGGCAGAAGCTGGGCTTTGCCATCGGCGAGGCCTTCCAGGTGGCAGATGACCTGCGCGACGTCGCCGGATCGGCGGAAAAGCTCGGCAAGCCGGTGCATCAGGACGAGGCCAACCAGCGCCCGAATTTCGTGGCAGAACTGGGCTTTGACGGCGCCATGGGGCATTTCGAGGACCTGCTGGCAGAGGCCATGGCGGCCATTCCGCCCTGCCCCGGCCAGGAGCAGCTCGGCCAGCAGATCACGGGCGTTTCGCGCAGCCTCGTCTCCGGACTGTCCTCGCGCACCGCCGCCGCCTGATCATGGGTTTCGCTGGCGCCGCACGTGACCGCTGGGTGGCGGCGCGCAACCGCCTTCTCGCAGCCCCGGCCTTCCAGAAATTTGCCCTTTCATTTCCGCCATTTAGGCCGGTCAGCCGGCAACGCTCGCGGCAGCTCTTCGACCTGCTGGCGGGCTTTGCCTATTCGCAGGTGCTCTATGCCACGGTGAAGCTGGGGCTGATCGAGATGCTGAAGGACAGGCCGCTGTCGCTGGCCGCCGTCTCATCGCGCAGCGGATGGGCTTCGGACAAGACCGAGCGGCTGCTCAAGGCCGCGGTTTCATTGAAGATTCTGGAGCGAACCAGCACGGGCGATTACACGCTGGGCATCCATGGCGCGGCACTCGCCGGGAACCCGTGGATTGCGCGGTTCATCACCCACCATCACATCCTGTACGAGGACCTGGCCGACCCCCTGCCCTTGCTCTCCGGCGAGAAAAAGAACAGCAAGCTCAAGGACTTCTGGAACTATTCCGAGACACCTCACGCAGCGGAATACACGGCCCTGATGGCGGCCTCGCAGGAGGCGGTGGCAGCCGAGATTCTTGCTGCCTATGACTTCAGCAAGCACCGGCACCTGATTGACGTCGGCGGCAGCAACGGCACCTTCCTCGCCGCCGCTGCGGGCAAGCACCCGGGGCTGCAGCTGAGCCTGTTCGACCTGCCCGCCGTGGCCGAGATCGCGCGCGCAAACCTGAGGGATCGCGCGGAAATCCACCCGGGATCGTTCCTGACGGACGAGTTGCCCAAGGGGGCTGACGTGGCCACGCTGATCCGCATCGCGCATGACCATGACGATCCATCTGTTATGAAAATGCTGAGCAATATCAGTCGGATGCTGCCACCGGGCGGCACGCTGATCCTGGCGGAGCCACTGTCGGGGATCCCTTCCACCGCGCCGATCACGGATGCCTATTTCGGGCTCTATTTCGCGGCCATGGGCCAGGGGCGGACCAGGACGGCGGAGGAGCTGGGGCGGATGGCCAAGGAGGCCGGGTTTGCCAGCTGCGAGGTGATTCCCACGCGCAATCCGGTGGTGTGCGGGGTGTTGAAGCTGACGGTGGCTTAACCACCCCCCCCTCGCCCCCCGCAGGGGGAGAGGGGAAGGCAAGATGCGGATGCTTTTTGATGCTTCGCGGATGCTTTTTGGATGCTTTTTCGTAGCTGCCCGAGACATGGCGGAAGCATCCGCCGCGCGGATGGTTCCCCACCGCGGAGGGGCCGCAAGCGGGTGTGGAAATTCACTGTATGTGTTGCTTGACAGTCTGAAGTGTAAGAGTAAGCTTACATCTTAGGGAGTCTTCAGCCTGACACAAAGCCAGGCAGGGACCCCAGGGGAAACCGAGAATGGAGACGGTCGCAGTCGTTCTGGAACAGCCGGGCAAGCTGGCGCTCAGGACACTCGCATTGCAGGAGCCGGGAGCGGACGACATCGTCGTCGATGCGCTCTGGAGCGGCATCTCCTCAGGCACCGAACGCCTGCTGTGGGAGGGCCGCATGCCCGACTTCCCCGGCATGGGCTATCCCCTCGTCCCCGGTTACGAGACAGTGGGCGTCGTGACCCAGGGCGGCCATGGCTTCGCCGAGGGTGACCGCGTCTTCGTGCCCGGCGCCAATTGCTACAAGCAAGCGCGCGGATTGTTCGGCGGCGCTGCGGCACGGATCGTGCTGCCCGCCAGGCGCGCCATGCCCCTTCGCAACATCGAGGGCGAAACCGGAATTCTGATCGCACTTGCCGCCACCGCTCATCACGCCGTGGCGGGCGAGCATGCGCAGCTGCCTGAACTGATCGTCGGCCACGGCATCCTCGGCCGCCTCATCGCGCGCATCACCCTCGCACTCGGCGGTGCCGCACCAACCGTGTGGGAAACAGCCGAAGCACGCCGCACCAGCACGGATGGCTATTCCGTCATCGATCCGTCTACGGACAACCGTAAGGACTACCGCACCATTTGTGACGCGAGCGGGGCAAACGGCCTCCTTGATTCGCTCATTGGCCGCCTCGCCAAGCGCGGCGAGGTCACACTCGCCGGCTTCTATGAGCAGCCGCTCTCCTTCACCTTCCCGCCCGCCTTCATGCGTGAGGCACGCCTCCGCATCGCCGCCGAATTTACCCATGCCGACATGGAAGCGGCAACCGGCCTCATCACCTCCGGGCGCTTGAGCCTCAATGGCCTCATCAGCAACCGCGCCAAGGCTTCGACCGCGGCTCAAGCCTACCACACCGCATTCACCGACCCTTCCTGCATCAAGATGGCCCTCGACTGGAGTGACCTCGCATGAACAGCATTGACCTCACCCTCGCCCGCGACGCGAAGCTCCGCCAGGAGGCGAATGAGCCGCTGGACCCCGTCCACACCGGCCCGGTGAAGAAGGAAACCCAGATCATCGCCATCTATGGCAAGGGCGGCATCGGCAAGAGCTTCACGCTTGCCAACCTCTCCTACATGATGGCGCAGCAGGGCAAGCGCGTGCTCCTCATCGGCTGCGACCCCAAGAGCGACACGACCTCGCTCCTCTTCGGCGGCAAGGCCTGCCCCACCATCATCGAGACCTCGGCCAAGAAGAAGCTGGCGGGCGAAGAAGTGAAGATCGGCGATGTTTGCTTCAAGCGCGACGGCGTCTTCGCCATGGAGCTTGGCGGGCCGGAAGTGGGCCGCGGCTGCGGCGGACGCGGCATCATCCACGGCTTCGAACTGCTGGAGAAGCTGGGCTTCCACGAGTGGGGCTTCGACTATGTGCTGCTCGACTTCCTTGGCGACGTGGTGTGCGGCGGCTTCGGCCTGCCGATCGCGCGTGACATGTGCCAGAAGGTGATCATCGTCGGCTCGAACGACCTGCAGTCGCTCTATGTGGCGAACAATGTGTGCTCGGCGGTTGAATATTTCCGCAAGCTCGGCGGCAATGTGGGTGTGGCCGGTATCGTCATCAACAAGGATGACGGCACGGGCGAGGCCAAGGCCTTTGCCGATGCGGTCGGCATTCCCGTCCTCTCCTCCATTCCGGCGAATGAAGACATCCGCCGCAAGAGTGCCAATTACGAAATCATCGGCCGCCCCGGCGGCGACTGGGCCTCGGTGTTCGAGAACCTTGCCACCAATGTGGCGGAAGCCCCGCCGCAGCGCCCGACGCCGCTGGACCAGGACGGCCTCCTCGGCCTGTTCAAGGGCGATGCGGTTGGCCGCGGCGTGGTGCTGGAGCCCGCCTCCTTCGAAGACATGTGCGGCGGCACCATCGTGACCAGGCCTTCCCTCGAAGTCATCTACGACGCGGTGTAAGCAGACAATGGCAACCCTCATTGACAGGAACGGACCGAAGGTCTCAGCCGCACCGGCAGAACCGCCGAAGGCGGATGTTGCCGGCATGTCCTGCCATGCGGGCAAGGATGAACTGACCAAGGCCGCGCAGTCCGCCGGCAAGAGCGAGACGCTGGAGCAATATGCCAAGGACTATCCGGTTGGTCCCCATGACCAGCCGCAGAGCATGTGCCCGGCCTTCGGCTCTCTCCGTGTGGGGCTTCGCATGCGGCGCACGGCAACGATCCTTTCGGGCTCCGCCTGCTGCGTCTATGGGCTGACCTTCACCTCCCACTTCTATGGCGCGCGCCGCACGGTGGGTTACGTGCCCTTCAATTCCGAAACACTGGTCACGGGCAAGCTGTTCGAGGACATCCGCGAGGCGGTGTTCAAGCTCGCTGACCCCAAAGACTATGACGCCATCGTCATCACCAATCTCTGCGTTCCCACCGCCTCCGGCGTGCCGCTGCAATTGCTGCCGAAGGAGATCAACGGCGTGCGCATCATCGGCATCGACGTGCCGGGCTTCGGCGTGCCGACCCATGCGGAAGCAAAGGACGTGCTCTCCGGCGCCATGCTGAAATATGCGGCCGCCGAAATCCGCCAGGGTCCGGTGGCGGCACCGCGCACTGCCCGCAGCGCCCTGCCCGCCATCACGCTGCTGGGCGAAATGTTCCCCGCCGACCCCGTCGGCATCGGCCGCATGCTGGAGCCCATGGGGCTGGCAGCGGGCCCGGTCGTTCCCACGCGCGAATGGCGTGAGCTGTTCTCCGCCTTCGATTGCGCGGCAGTGGCGGCAATCCACCCCTTCTACACGGCCTCGGTTCGTGAGTTCGAAAGTGCCGGCCGCCCGGTCGTCGGCTCCGCACCCGTGGGCCATGACGGCACGGCGGCCTGGCTGGCGGCCATCGGTGCGGCCTGCAACATCAGCGCTGACAAGATCGCCGCCGCACAGAATGCCATCCTGCCCGCCATCAAGGGCGCACTGGCGGCAAAGCCCATCAAGGGCCGCATCACCGTTTCGGGCTACGAAGGTTCCGAGCTTCTGGTGGCGCGGTTGCTGATCGAGAGCGGCGCGGAAGTGCCCTACGTCGGCACCGCAGCACCCCGCACGCGCTGGTCAGATGCGGACCGCGAATGGCTGGAAGCGCGCGGCGTGACCATCCAGTACCGCGCCTCGCTCGAGAACGACATCGCAGCGATGCTGGATGCCAAGCCCGACCTGGCCATCGGCACCACGCCGGTGGTGCAGAAGGCGAAGGAACTGTCGATCCCCTCGCTCTACTTCACCAACCTGATCTCGGCGCGTCCGCTGATGGGGCCTGCGGGGGCTGGATCGCTGGCGCAAGTGATCAATGCAGCACTGGGCAACAAGCATCGCTTCGATGTGATGAAGGATTTCTTCGAAGGTGTCGGCACGGGCCATGCCTCCGGCATCTGGGAAGAGGTGCCGCAGGACCGCCCCGAGTTCCGGAAGAAATACGCCGGAATGCTGGCCGCGAAGGCCAAGGCCGAGGAGGCCATTGGGACATGATGCACGCTGTTTGCACTCTTTCTTTCCGTCATTCCGGCGAAGGCCGGAATCCAGCTTTGGCGGCCGCAAGGAAGCTGGATCCCGGCCTTCGCCGGGATGACGGAAACTACAGGGAGGTCGCATCATGCTAGTCCTCGATCATGACCGCGCCGGCGGATACTGGGGTTCAGTCTACGTCTTCACCGCCATCAAGGGATTGCTGGCCGAGGAGGCCATTGGGACATGATGTGCGCTCTCACCAACAACGCTCCCCTCTTCCCCCTCGCCCCCGCTTCAGCGGGGGAGAGGGCCGGGGTGAGGGGGTGCCGGCCACACGCAGAATGGTTGATGTCCTCACGCGCAGACACGCCCCCTCACCCTGCCCTCTCCCCCGCTGAAGCGGGGGCGAGGAATAACAGCCAGGTGCTGCCATGCTAGTCCTCGATCATGACCGCGCCGGCGGATACTGGGGTTCAGTCTACGTCTTCACCGCCATCAAGGGATTGCAGGTGATCATCGACGGCCCGGTGGGTTGCGAGAACCTGCCCGTCACCTCGGTGCTCCACTACACTGACGCGCTCCCCCCGCATGAATTGCCC
>NZ_JBIICB010000119.1:0-11956 GCF_044239095.1 Aestuariivirga sp.
TTCCTCATAGGCCTCACGCGCCGCGGTTTCCGCAGGCGACAATCCCTTGATGGGCCAGCCCTTCGGAATCACCCAGCGCCCCGTGTCGCGGGAGGAAATCAGCAGCACCTCGCGTCCAGCGCCGGCATGGCGCCACGGCAGTGCCGCGTATTGTTTCCTGTTTGCAGGCCTGTTCACCGCACCAGTCCAGAGCAATTGACTTCCGGCCTCATATGGGAGGTCATAGCGCAATCAGCAATGTAACAACAGATTCGTTCACGGCAGGTTTCCGTTTGCCACGGGTGGCAATCCGGCGCATTTCCGGCTAAGCCTTGCGGCCATGGCAAAACGGCCACCGCAAATGCCAGGGCTCCCGGCCGAGGCCGATGTCCTGGATTTCATCCAGTCCTCCCCATCGATCGTGGGCAAGCGCGAGATCGCCCGGCATTTCGGGCTCTCGGGCGCGGGCAAGGTCGCGCTCAAGGCGCTGCTGAAGCGCATGGAGGAGGATGGCCTCCTCGCCAAGCGCCAGCGCAAGCTCATCGACCGGTCTTCGCTGCCGCCCGTCACCGTGCTCGAGGTCATCGGCACCGACAAGGACGGTGAGGCCTATGCCGAGCCCGTGGAATGGGACGAGCGCCAGGCAGGAAAGCCCCCGCGCGTGGTGATCGAGGGGACCGAGAAGGCGCCGAAGAAGGGCGACCGGGTGCTGGCCAAGATCCAGGCCTCGCGCGACGGGCGCTACAAGTTCCGCGCCCGCGTGATCAAGGCGCTGTCTGACAGATCCAACAAAGTGCTGGGCGTCTACCGCGTGCTTCCCGGCCTGGGCGCACGCATCATTCCGGTGGACAAGAAGGCGCGCCACGAATTGCAGGTGATGAAAGGCGACGAGAACGAGGCGCTCAACGGCGAACTGGTCGAAGCCGAAATCATGCGGGACCGCGGCCGGGGCCTGCCCACCGCCCGCGTGCGCGAACGGCTGGGCGACATGAGCGACCAGCGCAACATCTCTCTCATCGCCATCCATCACCATGGCATTCCCAACGAATTCCCCGAGCGCGTGCTGCGCGAATCCGAGAGCCTGAAGCCCTTCTCGCGCGACGGGCGGACGGACGTGCGGAACATCCCCCTGCTCACCATCGACCCGCGCGATGCGCGCGACCATGACGATGCCGTATGGGGCGAGATCGACGAGGCTACGAGCGGCGCCAACATCATCGTCGCCATCGCCGACGTCGCCGCCTATGTGCGGCCCGGAACCGCGCTGGACCGCGAGGCGCGCATCCGCGGCAATTCGGTCTACTTCCCGGACCGGGTGGTGCCCATGCTGCCGGAGCGCATCTCGAACGATCTCTGTTCGCTGCGCGAGAAGGAAGAGCGGCCGGCCCTGGCCTGCTTCATGAGCTTCGACAAGCAAGGCCGGAAGACCAAGCACCGCTTCGAGCGCGTCATCATGCGCTCTGCCGCCAAGCTCGCTTATGAAGAGGCGCAGGCGGCGATCGACGGCAGAACGAACGATAAGACCGAGCCATTGCTCGAGCGCGTGCTGAAGCCGCTGTGGCAGGCTTATGGCATACTGCTCAAGGGCCGCAACGCGCGCGAGCCACTGGAACTGGACCTGCCCGAGCGCAAGCTGATCCTCGACGCCCACGGCCTGATCGAGCGGGTGGTGAACCCTGAACGACTGGACGCGCATAAGCTGGTCGAGGAATTCATGATCCAGGCCAATGTCGCCGCGGCGGAAGAGTTGGAGAACCGCAAGACGCCGCTGATCTTCCGCATCCATGAGCAGCCCTCGGAGGAGAAGGTGCGGGCACTGGCCGAGTTCCTGCGCACGGTGAACCTGGCCCTGCCCTTGGGCCAGGTGATGAGGCCCAAGCATTTCAACAAGCTGCTCAAGGACGTTGAGGGCCAGGATTACCAGCACCTGGTGAACGAGGTGGTGCTGCGCACGCAGGCGCAGGCCATCTACAGTCCGGAGAACAAGGGGCACTTCGGCCTGTCGCTCAGGCGCTATGCGCATTTCACCTCACCCATCCGCCGCTATGCCGACCTGATCGTGCACCGGGCGCTGGTGACTGCGCTGGGCTTCGGCAGCGATGGTCTGAGTACGGAGGATATCGCGAAGCTGAACGACACAGCCGAAATGATTTCGGACGCCGAACGCCGCGCCATGGCGGCGGAGCGGGAGACCATCGACCGGCTGGTCGCGGCGCATCTGTCCAAGCAGACGGGCGCGGTGTTCCGCGGCCGCATCGCCGGCGTCGTGAGTGCCGGGCTGTTCGTGAAGCTGGACGAGTCCGGTGCTGACGGCTTCGTGCCCGTCACCACGCTGGGGCGCGAATATTTCGTCTATGACAAGCCCCGCCATGCGCTGACCGGTGAACGCTCCGGCGAGACCTACCAGCTGGGCGACAGGCTGGAGGTAAGGCTCGTTGAGGCCACCCCCGTCTCTGGCGGCATGCGCTTCGAGGTGGTCTCGGAAGGCCGGGAAGGCAAACCTGCCGGGCGGCGCGCGGTGAAGACGCCGAGCCGGCCATTCAGGGGGAACAAGGGGCGCCGGCGCTGAGGGCCCTTCTTCCCCCTCGCCCCCTTTTCGGGGGAGAGGGCCGGGGTGAGGGGGTGTCTCCGCGAGAAGGCTCTGAGGGCAGTACGCGCGGATGCCCCCTCACCCCTGCCCTCTCCCCCCTAAGGGGGCGAGGGGGAGAAGGCCCCCTTGCGGCAGACGGTCGCGCGGCGTGGGGTTGTCTTCAATTTGCCGTGAGGGACAGCCATCGTCCCGGCCATGACATTGACCCTCGATACCCAGGCGCTGGACGCCTCCGGCAAACGCTCCTGGAAGCAGGCCATGGGCCGCGGCTTTGCCTGTGCCTGCCCCGCCTGCGGCAAGGGGCGCATGTTCGGCAAATATCTGAAGGTGGCGGACCGCTGCGGGAGTTGCGGGGAGGAACTGCACCACCACCGCGCCGATGACGCGCCGCCCTATTTCACCATGTTCATCGTCGGGCACATCGTGATCCCGCTGGTGCTGGTGGTGGAAAAGCTCTGGGCGCCGCCCCTGCCCGTTCACTTCGCGCTCTGGACCGCTGTGACGCTGGCGCTGACCTTCGCCCTGATGCCCGCCGTCAAGGGCGCCATCGTGGGGCTGCAATGGGCGCTGCGCATGCACGGCTTCGACTATGCCGCCCACCAGGATGAGGCATGAGCTACGATCATCCGGAATTTGCCGGTTCGCTGCGTCATGCCAAGGTCCTGAGGCCCAAGGATTCCGCGACACTGATCCTGGTCCGGCGCCAATCCGGGGCGCCGCGCATCCTCATGGGCCAGCGCGCGGGGGGCCATGCCTTCATGCCCAACAAATACGTCTTTCCCGGCGGCAGGCTTGATGCGGGGGATTGCCGGGTGAAGCCCGCCCGCGACCTGCACCCCGCAACACTCGCCAAGCTGCTGGCCCGCATGCGGGGCCGGCCGAGCGAGAGCCGTGCCCGTGGCCTCGCCCATGCCGCCGTGCGCGAGACCTGGGAGGAAGCAGGCCTCCTGTTCGGCCGCACAAAGATCGCCGATGCGCCCGACCTTTCCAGCCTCACCCTGTTCATGCGTGCGATCACCCCGCCTGGGCGCACGCGGCGCTTCGACTCGCGCTTCTTCGTCGCCGACGCCGAACAGCTCTCAAACGTCGACCAGCCGCATCATGACGGCGGCGGCGAACTCCTCACCCTCTCCTGGCTCAGCCTCGACGAGATCGCCTCCCTCGACCTGCCTCTCATCACCATCGATGCGCTGCAGCGGCTCAAGCCCTTTCTCGACCAGGGCCGCCTGCCCGCCCAGGACTGCCCCGCTTCCTTCCAGTATCACCGGGGCAGGAACTGGATCGAGGACGAGATCGCAATCTAGAAACAAAAGGCGGCCACCCCCCGCGCCTTGACTTTCGCGGTCAATTCGGGTCTATCGGCCCAAATTCCTGTTTTGGAGACCGTAATGGCCAAGGGCAATGTGATCAAGATCAAGCTGGCGTCGACTGCCGACACCGGATATTTCTATGTGACCAAGAAGAACTCGCGCACCAAGACCGACAAGCTGTCGTTCAAGAAGTACGACCCGGTCGCCAGGAAGCACGTCGAGTTCAAGGAAACCAAGATCAAGTAATCGCCGGTTTTCATTATCTGACAGAAAAGGCATCGCCCCCGGCGGTGCCTTTTGTGTTTTACGATGCGGCCACAGGCTTCGGATGGCATGCGGGCAAGGATGGCGAGAAGCTGCTGCTGGATGCCAGTGACCAAGGCTCGGCAAAGATCGTGCCCGGGGCGCCGTTCAGCAATTCGCCGGGCTTCAGCGCCGGATAGTGGTCCTTGAAACTCAGGACGCGGCCATCGGGTGAGCGCCGCATGACATGCTGCGGCATCAGTTGGCCAGGTTCGTCGTAGCCCGCAGCCGCGAGGATTTCCGCGAAGGATTTCACCGTCTCCTCATGGAAATGCGCCACGCGTATGGCCTTGTCGCCCACGTTCAGGGCCCGCTGGCGGGATGGATCCTGGGTGGCAACGCCTGTGGGGCAGGTTCCGGTGTGGCATTGCTGGGCCTGTATGCAGCCGATGGCAAACATGAAGCCGCGGGCGGCATTGCACCAGTCTGCGCCCAACGCCAGTACGCGCGCCATGTCGAAACCGGTGGTGATCTTGCCTGCACAGCCAATTTTGATTTCGCCGCGCAGGCCCGCGCCCGTGAGTGCGGCATGGACGAAGGACAAGCCGTCCCGGAGCGGCATGCCGAGATGGTCCATGAACTCCAGCGGGGCCGCACCCGTGCCACCCTCCTTGCCGTCGACAACGATGAAGTCCGGCAGGATGCCGCTTTCGAGCATGGCCTTGACGATGCCGAGAAACTCCCACGGGTGTCCGATGCAAAGCTTGAAGCCGACCGGCTTCCCCTGAGACAGGACGCGCAGTTCGTTGAGGAATTCGAGAAGCCCGAGAGGCGTCGAAAAGGCCGAATGACCGGCTGGCGACACGCAGTCCACACCCATGGGCACACCGCGAATCTCTGCGATCTCCGCTGTCACCTTGGCCTTGGGCAATACACCGCCATGCCCCGGCTTGGCGCCCTGGCTGAGTTTGACCTCGATCATCTTGACCTGCGGGTCGGCGGCGGCGGTGGCGAATTTTCCGGGGTCGAACTGGCCATTGGGCGTACGGCAGCCGAAATAACCAGAGCCGATTTCCCAGATGAGATCACCACCGCCCTCGCGGTGATAGGGGCTGATCGCGCCCTCCCCCGTGTCATGCGCGAAGCCACCAATCCGCGCGCCGCGGTTCAGCGCGCGGATGGCATTGGCCGAAAGGGCGCCAAAACTCATCGCCGATATGTTGAGGATCGACGCGTCATAGGGTTTGCTGCATTGCGGCCCGCCGATCATGAGGCGGAATCCGCGGGTGGCAACGGGCCTTGGCGCGATCGAGTGGTGAAGCCATTCGAACTGGCTCTCATAGACATTCTGGTGGGTGCCGAACGGCCGCTTGTCGAGCTGGTGCTTCGCTCGCTGGTAGACGACGGCACGCTTGTCCCGCGGGAAAGGCATGCCGCTCTTCTCATCCTCAAAGAAGTACTGGCGGATCTCCGGGCGGATGTCCTCAAGGATGAATCGCAGATGCCCGAGGATCGGATAATTGCGCAGCACCGCATGCCTGGTCTGAAACAGATCATAAACGCCCAGCAGGGCCAGCGGGAGCGTAATCAAGAGCGCCGCCAGAAAGGTCATCCGCCAGACTGGGAACAGCGCAGCCAAACCAAGCAGCACAATTGATACCGCGATGGCGATCGACAGTGCGAGGAACCGTTTTTCGAAGATCAGCATCAGGCTGCCATCAATAGCTATTGTGGGATACCCAATCATTATGACGCCTGCGCTACGATAATTCTGTTATGATTTGCGCTTCAAAGCTGGAGATACACATGCCCACCGACTATCGCGCCATGATCCCCAACCTGTCCTTCCGCAACCAGGCCTTCATCAACGGCAAGCATGTGGCAGCGGCCTCCGGCAAGACCTTCGACTGCGTCTCACCGATCGACGGACGCGTGCTGACAACGGTTGCCGAATGCGACCAGGAGGATGTGAACCGGGCGGTTGCCGCCGCGCGCGCCGTGTTCGAGAAGGGCTCATGGTCCGCCTGCCATCCGGCCAAGCGCAAGAAGGTGATGCTGAAGTTCGCCGAGCTCATGCAGAAGCACAAGGATGAGCTGGCCCTGCTCGAGACCCTCGACATGGGAAAACCCATCTCGGTTTCTGCAGGCGGCGACATTCCGGGATCGATCCAGGCCATGCAGTGGTATGCGGAGGCTGCCGACAAGGTCTATGACGAGATCGCGCCTTACCGGCCTGACTCCATCTCGCTCATCACGCGTGAGCCGATCGGGGTGGTGGCGGCCGTGGTGCCGTGGAACTATCCCCTGCTGATGGCATCCTGGAAGCTTGGGCCGGCACTGGCCACCGGCAACTCCGTGATCGTGAAGCCCGCCGAGCAATCGCCGCTGACAGCGCTCCGCATCGCCGAACTCGCGGCGGAGGCCGGCATGCCGGAGGGCGTGCTGCAAGTGCTGCCCGGCTTCGGAGAAACGGCAGGCCAGGCGCTTGGCCGCCACATGGACGTGGACATGGTGGCCTTCACCGGATCAACGGTGGTCGGCAAGTATTTCCTGCGCTACGCGGGCGAGAGCAACATGAAGCACGTCTCGCTCGAGACTGGCGGCAAGTCACCCAACATCGTGTTCGCGGATGCGGGCGACCTCGACCACATCGCCAAGGTCTCGGCGGACGGGGTGTTCTTCAATGCCGGGCAGAGCTGCAACGCGCCTACCCGCATCCTGGTCGAGGAGCGGATCAGGGATGAATTCGTCGCGCTCGTTGCGAAGCATGCGAAGCCGTGGACGCCCACCGATCCGCTCGATCCCGCAACCACCATGGGCGCCGTCGTCGACTCAAACCAGATGCAGCGCGTTCTGGGTTACATCGCGGACGGCCGCAGGGAAGGCGCACGGATCGCACTCGGCGGTGGCCAGGCGCGCGCAGAGACGGGCGGGAGCTACATCGAACCGACCGTCTTCACGGACGTCAGGAACGACATGAGGATCGCGCAGGAAGAGATCTTCGGTCCCGTCGTCGTCGCCGTATCGTTCAGCGACGAGGCGGAAGCGGTGCGCATCGCTAATGATTCGATCTATGGCCTCCAGGCCAATTTGTGGACACGCGACGTAAGCCGCGCCCACAAGCTGTCCCGCCGCCTCAAGGCCGGCACGGTCGTCGTCAACAACGTGTGGGGGTCTGACATCACCACACCCTTCGGCGGCTACAAGCAGTCCGGCATCGGGCGCGACAAGTCACTCCACGCGATGGACAAATACTGCCAGGTGAAGAACACTTTTATCCAGCTTTAACAGAGAGATAGGCGGGTGATCCGTTGGGATCAACTCCCAAGTCTCGCCGTCACGCCCGGGGCAGCGGGCGTTCATGCCGGGAGTTGGGGATCGTTACATCTGTTTCACTTGCACAGCGGCCCGTGAACGTGCTTCTTTTTCAAGATTAAACTGGGGAGAACCATCGCATGTCCATAACCAAGCGCGTTCTGCTGGCCGCTGTTGCCGTCCTGACGCTTGCCGGTCCTGTTTCGGCCGCCAACATGATCGGCAATTGCGAAATGACGGGCCAGAAGGGGTCTATTCCGATCGCCAACCCTGCCACCTCCGGGCAGTTCACGGTGCTGACCTCGCTGCCCGCCCCGATATGGTGGAATGGCGATGCGGTCGAGGTCATCAAGGACGGCATGGAATACTGCATGGCGGCCGAGATCGCCTGGCGTGCCGGATATGACGCGATGGTGGTGCGCGCCACATCATGGGAAGCATTCATCGGCAACCAGGAATCCGGTTACGATGTCGGCTTCGCCCAGACCTCAATCACCGAGGAGCGCAAGAAGGTGTTCGACTTCACCACGCCTTACTTCAGCTCCGACATGGGTGTGATCACCCGTTCAGATGCGCCCGTCGATGAGGCGAGCGTCAAGACCGCCAAGATCGGAATCCAGCAGGGCACCACGGGCGCCACCTTCGTCACCGAGGTCCTCGGCATCAAGGAACCGCAGATCTATGCCGAACAGGGCGAGATGTTCGCGGCCCTGCGCGCCGGCCAGGTCGACGCGGCAATCACCGACACCTCCATCACCCTGGCCGAGGAGAAGGCCGCCGGCGGCAAGTCGATCGTGGTGGGGCAATACCGCACGGGCGAGTCCTATGGCGGCATCATGCTGAAGGACAATCCCAACAACGAGACCATCAGCAAGATCATTCAGGCAATGATCGATGACGGCACCATCGCCAAGCTCGGCGCCAAGTATCTTGCCGCCGAATGGGGCAAGGACCCGGCAACCATTCCCTATTTCAAGCCCTGATGGAACGGGGCCGTCCGGCACCGCGGGCGCCTCTGGGCCCGCGGTGCGGTTCATTGACTGATCGCTGAAGACGCATCGCTCATGCCGTCTTCAGCCATCTCCTATCCGAGGCCGCCGGTTGCCCTGTCGCAGGCGGCCCTCCTGTTTGCTGCCGCCTGCGTGTTCGCCGCGCATGGCGCGACGTCGCTCGTTCGCGATGCCATCGTGTCTCTGAACGCGAGCAGCGCCTGGTGGGAACTGCTCTTCATCCCCCTCGTGCTGGCCACGGCGGCGCTGTTCATTCCCGCCGTCAAGTCCTGGCGGCTGACGCGGCAAGCCACGCAGGCCGTCAAGGCGAGCGATGCCATATCAGCGCGGATCGCCTCGGCCGCGGCGCGTGAGCACGCCTGGATCGCCTTCGGCTGGGGCATTTTTTCGCTGCTGATGCTGGGCTTCTTCGCCTTCATCTTCATGAATGGCACGGCCGTCGGACAGACCTTCTTCCTGCTGCCGCTGATCAGCGAGAAGTGGATGCTGGTCGCCGAGAAGTTCATCTACGTGAACATCGTCACCTTCGTCGCCGCTGAGATCCTCGTATTGATCTGGGGCCTGATCGTGGCCCTGGCCCGCATGGCGCCGGGGCCCGGCGGCCAGCCGATCCGCGCTTTGGCCATTCTCTATTGCGACGTGTTCCGTGGTCTTCCGGCCATCGTGACGCTCTATCTCGTCGGCTTCGGCATCCCGACCAGCGGGCTACCCGACCTGATCATTCCGCAAATCTACGGCCTCTTCGTGGATACCAGCGAGATGACCGTCCGCGAACTCCGCGATGCCACGCGCATTCCGGTGATCTACTGGTGCATCCTTGCCCTCACGCTGACCTACGGCGCCTATGTGGCCGAGGTCTATCGCGCCGGCATCGACAGCATCCACTGGAGCCAGGTTTCGGCGGCCAGGTCGCTTGGCCTCTCCTACATGCAGACCATGCGCCATGTGGTGGTGCCGCAGGCCGTGCGCCGGGTCATGGCGCCACTGCTCAATGATTTCATCGGACTGCAGAAGGACACGGCCCTCGTCCAGATTCTCGGGGTGGTCGATGCCTTCAACCAGGCGCGGGGCATTGCCGCCAACGCCTTCAACCTCTCAGCGGTCACCATCGTGGCGATCCTGTTTGTCCTGATCACCATCCCGCAGGCGCGGTTGGTGGACAGGCTGATCGAGCGCGACAATGCCCGCATGCGGGCCGGAGGCTGACATGGCCTTTCTCGAGATCATCGATGTTCAGAAGGAATTCGGTCCCGTGCGGGTTCTGCGCGGGGTCAATCTCTCGGTGAAAGAACACGAGGTTGTCTGTCTCATCGGCCCTTCCGGATGCGGCAAGTCCACCCTGCTCCGCTGCATCAACGGGCTGGAAGAGATCCAGGGAGGCGAGATCCGGCTGATGGATGACCGGGTCTCAGGCCCGGGCGTGGACGTCAACACCCTGCGCCGGAATGTTGGAATCGTCTTCCAGAGCTTCAACCTCTTCCCCCACATGAGCGTGATCGAGAACGTCACGCTGGCGCCAATCAAGGTGCTGAAGCTGCCGCGCGCCGAGGCTGAAGCAAGGGCGATGGCGCTCCTCACCCGCATCGGGCTTGAGGCCAAGGCCAGGGAGTATCCCGACCGGCTTTCGGGCGGCCAGCAGCAGCGCGTCGCCATCGTACGCGCCCTGGCCATGGAACCCAAGGTCATGCTGCTCGACGAGATCACCTCAGCCCTCGACCCGGAACTCGTGTCGGAAGTGCTCGGCATCGTGCGCGATCTCGCCTCCCAGGGCATGACCATGCTGCTTGCCACCCATGAGATGGGTTTCGCCCGGGAAGTCGCCTCGAAAGTCTGCTTTCTCTACGAGGGCGTTGTCCACGAGGAAGGCCCACCCGAGCAGCTCTTCGGCCATCCGCGCGAGGAACGCACCCGCGCCTTTCTCAAGCGCATCATCGAGGCAGGAAGGCTTTAGAGCATGATCCGCAAAAGTGGAAACCACTTTTGCGATAAGATCATGCTCAAGCAATTGATCTTGCGCGAGTTCTTTTCGACCAGGTGATTCCACCTGGTCGGAACGCGCGCTAAAGCTTCGGGCGGTCAAACGAGATCAGCGGTGGATCTTCGATCTATCCGCGCCAACCGCTCCATCCATTCCGTCACCCCAGCGAAAGCTGGGATCCCGCTTTCTGTCTGCAAGTGCTGCAACAAAAGCGGGATGCCAGCTTTCGCTGGCATGACGGTGAGAAGTGGGAAGTGATCTCAACTGACCGTCCGCCGCTCTAATCAGATCAGGGCAAAACAGAAAGCCCTTGCATTCGAAGCCGCCACAGAGTTCACACTGACGGCAGAACCGGCGCAGTACGTTGTCTCATAACCGTGCACCGGTACACTTGTGGTTTGAACAAGGATGAGAAATGGAACCGACGACTCTATTGTATGCTCTGATAGGGGCAGCGGGACTTCTGGGAGCGGATGCCTATCTCAGTTCTTCAACCATCCACCTGCAGACCTCCGTCGCGCCGATCTACGAGCAGAGGGGCTTCAGCAGCGGCGTGGTCGAGGCCATATTTGCCGGGGAACTCGATAAAATCGCCGATACGGGATCGATCATCGGCGAGCTTAACCTCGTCACGAGCAAAGACAAGCCCGTAAGCTCGGCGCTTGCGGGGGTTGCTGGTCTTTCCGAAGCTCTTGAGGCGGCGCAGACAACGGTTGGCCTCGAGCATACCGTCCTGCTCGCGAGTATCGTGGCTGACAGCAAGGACGGGAAAGATATTCCCCGGATCGTCGTCACCGGAACCTCCTATGATGCCAGGCACTTCGACCTCTCGGTAGCCTTGTCACCGGAGACGGTGCTCGACAAAGCTCTCGCCGAAGCAGCCTTTCTGACGATGAAGGAGATCAACCCCTACATCGCAACCCTCTATGCCTTCGAAAAGGCTGGAGTAGACGGGGTTCTCCCGACTCAGGCCCGTATCTTGATCGAGGAATGGCTAGCGAAGTCGCCAACCGCGGAGCATTCTCCCGAGCGCGCCCTGTTCGAGAACCTACAGGGATTGAGCTTGCTCATCGATAACGACCCGGCCTCCGCGGAGAAATGGTTCCTCAAAGCCCACGGGTCCGACCCCGAACTGGCACCGGCTCGACTAAATGTTGCGTTTATGGCCTTGTATCGCGGCGATTATGCGCGGGCAGCCGAAGTGTCTAGGCCCCTCGTCGAATCATGGACCGGGTAGCTGTCGAGCGAGGACAGGATCACATTTTCAGGACATATTATGCTTGGCATCGCTTTCGCGGGCCTCGGCGAGTTCGAGACCTCTAATGGACATTTTGAGCGTGCAATAGCGATCAATCCAAACGGGGTCGGTGGATATTTCTACTGGGCGCGGGAACTTCTCAAGCGCGGGCGGACAGTGGAGTCCGAGGCCGTCATGGGAACGGCCCGCAGGAACGTGCAAAAAGTCATTAGAGCGTCACACGTTCATGTGGAATCGGATGGGGGTTCCCAAATCGGCTGAAAAGTGATTCAC